>QBMP01000119.1 GCA_003242115.1 Phormidesmis priestleyi | reverse complement strand
AGCAGGCGTAAAATTCGATTGAAAAGCTGCTTTCTCATCAGATGTACTAGCGAGCGTCATTACCTTTATTTTGCCATCTCTACTTATTTTTGAAGAGGTCTACTGTATGACTGCTTAGCCAATCATGAGGAAAATTAAATCAGCTTTACGCTGCATATAGCGTTTTCATATTTTTGGGAACCACTAAATAAATGAGCGAACCGTGATTAAAAGACAAAATTTAGAATTGCTCTCTAAAAGCGGGGCTTTGCGTTCGTTTACTGCCGCTCTATCAGATGTACGTTCAGATGTACGCTTACCAAAACACAGTTTTGAGTCAGAAACGCTATCAATCTCTACCCAGAGACGGAAAACAAATAATACGTTTGCTGTTAGAACAAGGGCATAGTATACAAATATTTACAAATAAGTTGACAAATAACTGTATATATCATTCAAAAATATTTTTTTTGGCGTGCCCGCCGCAATTAATGAATCAGGCAATGATGTTCCTAACGAGGAGAATAAACGAGAATGCCGCCATTTCCTGCTGGAGCACAAGAATTTTTATGGATGCTCAAAACGGGCATCTGGTCGGTCGGAACTGTCTCTTGGGTGTTCGGCATTTCCGATAGAACCTTAGCAGCTTTTATGGATGGGTATCTATCAGCAATTGACATTGTTCAACTTTCTACAGCCGCTTTCTTTTTTGTGAGCTGGTTGTTTCTTAAGCCGATGCGCTTACGTTCTAAAAATTAGGCGATCGCCCACTCAACCCGCTCTTTTGATTGATTATCTGGACTCAATCCTCTTCGCGCCGCTTGCTTGGGTTTAATCCTTGGAAAGAGGCCGATTTCTCTCATCTGGCCAAGGTCAAAAGCAAAGATACAAGGTTTACTAAAAACGTTACACACTTACACACATTTAAGGAGAAGAAAAAATGGCAGTTCGTTATTTTTCACTGGTTATTGGTTTTATTTACACGCTGATGGGTCTGTTGGGGTTTTTCCCTGGCTTTGTTGAACCCGGCCATGCGCCTGAAATCATGGCTCAAGTCGCGACCGGCACAACAGCAGGCTTTGGTTATTTGTTCGGTTTGTTCCCGATCAGCACTGTCAACAACATTTTCAATTTGATCATTGGGCTCATCGGAATTGTTGGCTTTTTAGGGACAGAGCCTGCGGCCCGCATTATTGCTGATTCATTCGCAGTTTTGTTTGGGCTTTTGACCCTGTTGGGCTTGATCCCATTTGCAAATACGACCTTTGGCCTAATGCCTATCTTTGGCAACGATGTTTGGCTGCACCTGACGACCAGTGTGCTGGCAGCATACTTTGGCTTTGGGCTCGACAATGGTCGTTTGCGCAATCAGCCCAATCAGGCTTTGCAAGTTCAAGACCCTTACGAAAGAACTAAATTTTTATAAGAGGTCGTTAGTTGGCGCGATCGCACTTCTGCTCTGTCTTCTCCTCTATCTTCAGCTCACGGCCTGCAATGCGGTTTCAGGCCGTGAGAGAATTTCAGTGACTGCCTTAGCACAGCAGATAGAGCAAGTTCAGGTTCCTTTGATTTTGTCCTTTAATTTTGGATGTGCGATCGCCCGCAGAATACGCAGCCGGTCATATTCATTGCTTTCTATGAGCCCACAGCAGGTATTTCTCACGACATCCGGTTAATTCAATCCGTGATCCTCACTACAGTTCACGCTATCGGCGCTGCGTAGAATAATCGTGATTTCTGCTAAAGGACTATCCGATTGCGCCCCTTAGAACAAAGCTCGTTTCAGCGCGTTTTTACCGGCGTTCTGTTTTTTTCAACTACGATTGTAGTGGCCGTTGTCGGCTACATCTTGGCAGGCTGGACGCCCCTAGATGCGATTTATATGGTGGTGATCACCATTTTTGGCGTGGGGTATGGCGAAGTCAATCCGCTGAATACGGCTGGCCTGCGCATCTTTACAATTTTGGTGATTATTGCCGGTGCGCTGTCGGTAGCCTACACCGTGGCAGGTTTTGTCCAAGTCGTGACCGAAGGTGAAATTAGCCGTGCGCTTCATATTAGACAAATGACTCAAGAAATTCAAAAACTATCGAATCATGTCATTGTGTGTGGCTACGGACGCATGGGCCAAATGCTGACGAGAAAGCTGACTGAAGATCAGCAAAAGTTCATTATTTTAGACCGCGATCCGGATCGCATTAGCGCCGCTCAAGAAAAAGGCCACTTGGTGTATGTGGGCAATGCAACCGATGAAGCTCACCTATTAGCGGTGGGGATAGATCGCGCCCGGGTGCTAGCGACGGTGCTGCCGGACGATGCGGCGAATGTGTTCATTAGTCTGACGGTGCGTGAGCTTAATTCTAAGGTGATGGTGGTCGCAAGAGGAACGCTGCCCACTTCTGCCAAAAAGCTGCGCTTAGCGGGAGCCGATCATGTCATTTTGCCGACTGCTATTGGCGCACTGCGAATGGCTCATCTGATTAGCCATCCAAATGCAGTTAACTTTCTTGCGCAAGATGATGGCCGCGCAAATCTCAACGAACTGCTGGCCGAAATTGATATTCAAATGAATGAGCTGACGGTTTCCCCCGATTCAGCTTTGCTCAAGCGCACGATTGGCGATGTGGAAAGTCACAGCCAGGGGACATTTATTGTGGTGGCACTGAAGCGGGCAAATGGCACGGTTGTTGTGCATCCGGGCAATCAGGAGGTGCTACAAGAGAACGATTCGGTGATGATCATGGGGCATCAGGGGGATATGCCTAATTTTGCGCAGCGCTCGGCAATGAAGAGTCAGTTGCGCTATCGGGGGGCGAAGGTGCGCTGAGGGAGATAGGGAAAGAGAGGATGGGAAAGTAGGGAGATAGGGTAGCGGGGTGAGTTATTTCAGGTAGCGATCAAAAAAGGTCATGGTTTGAGTGAGAATTTCGGGGTCGAGATCCTCTTGCGCTTCTCCTTTCATGCTGTGTCCGCGATTTTTGTCCCGGTGGAATTCTACGGGTACGCCTTTGGCTCGCAGCGCTTCGACTAAAATTTCGCTCTGAGAGATGGGTACGACGGAATCTTTAACACCGTGCAGAATCCAAAAGGGTGGATCGTCGGGAGTGACGAAGGTAATTGGATTGGCGATCGCAACTAAATCTGGATGGTCGGCAATCGGCCCGCCCACTAGCTGATTCATGACTCTGGTGAGGTGTGCCCAAGGCCGATTTTTTAGCGTCTCGAATTCTGCTGCTGTCGGCACGCCCTCAAACGCTAGCGGCACCTGCGAAAAATCGGTGGGGCCAAACCAATCGACGACGGCCTGTACGGCGCTTGAATAGTTGCTATTACCCAGGTCGCCTTCAAGTTCGCTCACGCCTGCCGAGGTTCCGAGTAAAGCGCTCAAGTGCCCGCCAGCAGAGCCGCCGATCGCGCCAAATTTGTCGGGGTTGAGGTGGTAGGTTGCAGCGTTAGCGCGGAGCCAGCGCACGGCTGCTTTGACATCGTAAATTTGGGCCGGGAAAATCGCTTCAGTGCTGTAGCGATAGCTCACACAGGCGATGGTGTAGCCGTAGTGGCTGAGCAGCTCACCGGGGCAGGTTTTACGCGAGTTTTCTTCCCAGCCGCCGCCGAAAATGTAGATGATGACGGGCCAGCCTTCCGGCTGCTTTTGGATGGGCTGATACAGGTCTAATTGCAGCGATCGCCGCTCACCCGCCGCCTGATAGCTAGCAAATTCTAGATCGGCTATCACCTTCACTTCTAGCGGATCGTGAGCCAGCTCACAGCCTGAGAGCATGACGGCTGTAGCAATGGCTAGTAAAGCGTTTTGTCGTCGCGATCGCACCTTCACTCCCCTCATTCCCCTCATCTGCTTCAGCCAATTGTTTCAGTCAATTGTTTCAGCCAATTGTTTTAATCCCCACTGCTAGCAGCAATGTCGGCTAGTCTTTTGATAATTTGCAGCGTTTTCTCTAAGTCGTTAGCCCGATCTACAATCAGCTCTTCTGACTGCGCGTAAATAGGCTGGTGACGGCGATCTAGCTTGATGAAGATAAAATTGCGGCCATTGGTGACCATGCCGTAAAGCGTTTTTTGTGGGGTTGGTGCTGCCAGCATGTAGGCCAGCACCTGCGGAATGCCGACCGCGAGCGAAAAGCCTGCCCGCTTCGATTCAATCGTCAAAACCCAAAGTAAATCCTTAATCACCAACACGTCTAATCGCCCTCGAAGCAGCGTTTTTTCGTCATTGGCAAAGATTTCAACTGATTTTTCTGTTTCTAAATAAAACGGAGGTAAAAACAGCCCTGCGGCATCTAACAAGGGAGATACCATCGTTAGACTCACGGTATTTTCGAGCGCTGAGCGGGCTTCAAAATTTTGATAGATGGCGCGAATGCGGGCCAAGCGATCTGCTTCAAAGTGAGTGAGCGGGAGCAGTTGCGTTTGCCACTCAAAGAAAAAATCTGCCTCAGTTGTTTTTTGCAGATCAAACGCTTGCTTGAGTGACTGGAGGGTGAGTTTTTCGATAGCGATCGCTTGCGTCATGTCATTTTCCAGCTACTCAACAAAAAATCTAGCTAAGATGTCTGCTCAGGCAAAATTCAAACCTGATAATGGCCACATCCTACTATGCTAGCTAACGTGATTGGCAACCGTAACCGGCCTTGGGTAAAATAATCTCCCTATGAAATAATTTTACCGGCTTCCCCGCTGGCTACGAATAGCGCTTCCGGCAACCTTTGTCTCACTGTGTTTGGGCATCAACGCCGTGGTCTTTACCGAAATGATGGCATTGTTTCCGCAAATTAACCCCCGTCAAATTTTAAATCACTCTGCTATTCCAGCGCCTTGACTGATTTTCCTGTTGTTTATCACCCGGATTATGTCACGCCCTTACCTGACGGGCATCGTTTTCCGATGCCTAAGTTTCAGCTACTGAAGGAATTGCTACTGCGCGATCGCGTCATTCACCCTAACCAGATCTATCAGCCCGGTGCACCGCCGCGCGAATGGCTGATGCTGGTGCACGATGCAGGTTATGTGCGCGATTATTGCGAAGGTACGTTGGATAGTAAGGCCCAGCGGCGAATTGGCTTGCCTTGGAGCGAAGGCTTGGTAAGGCGCACCTGCACCGCCGTTGGCGGCACTATTTTGACGGCTAAGCTGGCCTTGCAGCAGGGCATTGCCTGCAATACGGCGGGCGGTACGCACCATGCGTTTCCGAGCTACGGGTCAGGGTTTTGTATTTTTAATGATTTGGCGATCGCGCTCAAAGTGCTTCAGGCGCAGAAGCTCATCCGCACGGCGTTAATTGTCGATCTCGATGTGCATCAGGGGGACGGCAACGCCTTTATTTTCCAGCATGACCAGAGCGTATTTACCTTTTCGATGCACTGCGGCGTCAACTTTCCGGGGCGTAAGCAGCAGAGTGATTTGGATGTGCCGCTAGCCGAAGGCATGGGCGATGAGGACTATTTGGCAGTGTTGCGATTTCACCTGCCGGCATTGCTCACTCGATTACAGCCAGATATTGTGCTCTATGACGCTGGAGTCGATGTGCACAAAGATGATCGGCTAGGGAAGTTAGCGCTGACAGATGGCGGGATTTATGAGCGCGATCGCACGGTGCTACAAGCCTGCAAAACCGGCGGCTACCCGGTCTGCTGCGTCATCGGCGGCGGCTATTGCGAGGATATGGACGCCCTCATTTACCGGCATTCGTTACTACATAGAGCGACCAAAGCAGTCTGGACGCCCTAAACCGCTGCGCTAATGGCAAAATAGACATAGCTTTTAGCTTTCTTCAGCTTCCATTTAGCTTTCATTTAGCTTCCTGTCATGCCCTTAACCGTTGCCACCTTCTACAAATTTGTCGCCCTGCCCGACTACAAAACCCTCCAGCCGTCGCTGAAAGAAATTTGCCAAATTCAACAGGTTAAAGGCACGGTTTTACTCGCAGCAGAAGGCATTAACGGCACCCTCGCCGGAACTCGCCACGGCATTGACGCGGTATTGGCGCACATTCAAGCAGACCAGCGGCTGAGTGATCTTGACATTAAAGAATCTTCCGCCGCCGATTTTCCGTTTGAAAAGCTCAAAGTGCGGCTTAAGAAAGAGATTGTGACGCTGGGTTTGCCCGACGTTAGCCCTACTCAGCAGGTCGGCACCTATGTAGCGGCTCAGCAGTGGAATGAGCTGATTGCCGATCCTACGGTTACTGTAATCGATACTCGGAATGATTATGAAGTGGGTATGGGCACATTCAAGCGGGCTCAAAACCCTAACACGGCTACTTTTAACGAATTTCCTGACTACACAAAGAACAGCTTAGATCCGGCTAAGCACAAAAAAGTAGCGATGTTTTGCACGGGCGGCATTCGCTGTGAAAAAGCGTCTTCTTACCTACTTTCTCAAGGGTTTGAAGCGGTCTACCATCTCAAAGGCGGCATCTTAAAGTATTTAGAAGAGATTCCTGAAGAACAAAGCCTGTGGCAGGGTGAGTGCTTTGTGTTTGATGAGCGCGTTGCCATTACTCACGGCCTCGAAACCGGCTCCTATGCGCTGTGCTACGCCTGCGGCCATCCCATTTCACCCGATGACCTGGCCAGCGACAGGTACGAAAGTGAGGTATCTTGCCCGCGTTGCTTTGAGAAGTTGAGTGATGAGAGGCGCGATCGCCTGCGCGAACGAAAGCGTCAGCGTCATCTGAATCGGTGACTACTGCTGTAAAAAATAGGATGAGAGCATTTAAGCAATAGCAAGCGGCGCAAGTATCGTCAGCCCTTTCTCTATACACTCAAATTCCACAGGCGTAGTGCCAATGATTTCACCATCGACAACAACTTTTTGCGGTGGATGAGTGGTCACTTTAATGCTAGGTACGCGGAGGCTAAGAATGTTTTCATTTTGGGTAGGACGCTTGGCGAGAGCGGCTGTGAACAAATCAGCGATCGCCCCCATCCCCTGCAATCTTGCCCCCAAGCCTTGCGCTTCAGTTGCCGTCAGGCCAATCGTGACATCTAGCAATCCATCATCGGCAACCACTTCCCCAAAGCCTTGGGCCATCACCGAAGTCGGCGGCGCGGCATTGGCGACCGTAATCGCACCGCACTGGAATTTGTCTATATGACCATTAATTTCTAGCTCAGCGTCAAAAATCTCCTGATCGCCAAGTTGCTGCATCCCCGCAACCAGATAGGCAAACACCCCTAAGCGATTTTTCATTTCTCGATTAGCCCGCTCTACGGTTTCGGCTTCAAAGCCAATGCCTGCCAAAAGTATCATCGGCGCACCATTACAAGTAGCCACATCAACCTGCTTAGTCGTGCCTGCCAAAATCGTCTCACAAGCCTCCCGTAAATTAGTCGGGATACCGAGTGCTACCGAAAAAGCATTGGCCGTGCCGCGTGGAATCACGCCCAGCGGAATATCGGTTTGAATAACTGCTTCAGCCACCGCCGAAACGGTACCGTCTCCGCCTGAGGCGAGGATTATATCTGCGCCAGCAGCTATGGCCTCATGCGCCTGCTTTCCGGGGCTCACATCGGCCTGCGTAAAAATTACATTCACCTGAATTTGCGGCTCTAAAATCTGGCGAATCAGCTTAAGATCTTGATTCGGATCGCCTTGACCCGCCACCGGATTGAAGATCAGATGAGCAATTCGACTTTTAGCTAGCGATAGCACCACCGCGCGGGCGGTAGACAGATTGACGGCTAGCGGGACGTTGTGCAGTTGGCACATCCGAATCATCGTCGTAATGTCGGTGATGGAATTTTGGGCTGGCAGCGAATCGGTCAGAAAAATCACCGCCGCAAGCTGGTTCTCAGCAACGCGGGCAGCAATTTGAATGTCGCCGCCTTGAGATCCGGGCAGCAGCTTTTCGACGGTGAGCGGCGTATTTTGAATCAGATAATCGCCCGTCGTCTCGGTGGCGATGAGCTGATAGCGGCTGAGCAGCCCTGCATGTTCGTTTGCAAAGGCAACGAGGGCATCTTTTTGGCTATCATGCGCTGTTAGCGCGAGCAGAATTGGCATAGTTTTTTATTTCATCTTATCGGGTAGTCTCCCGAAAAAACCGGTCATTAGCTGCAATACTAGCCGCTTGAGGGGGCCGATACTGTCGAGCAGCCAAATCCCTGTCCGCCGAGCTATGACTAAAGGTAGAAAGCGGTTGGAAAAAGCGCGATTGAGAAAATCAGTCAGGCTCAAGGTGAACCAGTTCTCCGTTTTGCGCCAGCGCTCGTAGCGTTTGAGTACGCTTAAGCGGCTAAAGTCTTCTCCGGTTTGGGCAGCGCTGTGAATCACTTCCGCTAGCGCCGCTGCGTCGCGAATACCCATATTCAGCCCCTGCCCGCCGACCGGATGGCAGCAGTGAGCCGCATCCCCAATGAGGGCAATCCCTGCTTGGACATATTGCTGACTTTGCATGAGCTGCACTGGGAACATCATCGGCTCATTGACCAGCTTTAAGTCGCCCATATCGCTACCATAGCGGGCCTGTAGCACTTGCAAAAACTGTTCTTTTGGTAGTGCCAAGAGTGCTTTGGCTTCAGCATGGGGCGCTGTCCAAACGATTTGGCAGCGGTTGTGCGGCAGGGGCAAAATCGCAAATGGGCCGCTGGGCCAAAACTTTTCGTAGGCGGTGTTGTGATGGGGCTGTTCGGGTTCGAGGACGGCGGTAATGCATGACTGCCAATATTTCCAGCCGAAGGTTTTGATCTGGGCGCGCGATCGCACTTCAGAACGAGCCCCATCTGCACCAACGAGTAGCCGAGTCGTCAACCGATAGCGTTCTTTTTCGCGCTCAATCGTAACTTGATGCAGCCCTTTTTTGTCAGCCGAATCAACCTGCTCTGGAGCTTTGTCTGTGTCAATTAACTGGCTTTCACACCAATAGTCTATTTCAGGCGCAGCCTGCACCGCTGTCTGCAAAGCCAACATCAGCACCGTATGCTCAGCCGAATAGTAAACGGCTTCGGCCAGCTTATTCTTAGAACGGCCTTGAGAACGGCCATCTTCAGGGCGAAAGGTCAAAGCTTTAGAGTAGTCAGCATCCGACAGCTTAACTCGCTGAAAATGGGTAAGCTGCGGGCCCACAATGTCCCACAGCCCAAGCCCTCTTAAAATGCCAGCAGAGACGGGAGAAAAAGCGTAAGCCCGCTGCCGATTAGCCGATTGCTGCGCCGTTTGCGCTTCGATTACAGCGACTCGTAGACCAGAGCCTCGCAAGCTACAGGCGCAGACCAAGCCCACAATACCGCCGCCCACAATCATCACGTCATAGACCCTTGTCATCGGCTCAGAAGTAAGAGACTCAGCGGGTGTATCTAGTCGGCGAGTCAGTAAATTGGCAGGCATAGCAGTCAAGTAAATACCTTTATAGTCCTTCTATTCTTACGCGCAATCGAAGATCTATCAACCTTTGATTCAATCACAGGTCATGAATCAACAGTGACCAGCTCAGCAGGATATAGGACAAAGGACAAACGCATACTCAGTGGTTTTCTCAATAAGAATATTCTCAATAAGAATAACTGAAAGGCTAAAAATTGCCTTGTTGACATTTTCGGATTTCTTATAGTTCACGTTTATTTAAGGGCATGGCTAGGGTCTTGATATCGGCTAGAGCAGAGTTGAGATTATGCCGGATAGCAGTTAGCACTTTGTAGTTGCTACTAGCCGTTGAAATAGTAAACTCACGCTCTTGTCGCTCATTATCGATGGTGGACTGAATATCATCATATACATGTTGCTCAAACGCCTGTAGCTGTTCTTCCATTTGAAATTTTAGATTGACAGACATATCTTGAAAATATTTTTGAATATCTTGGCGTATGCTCAATATCGCTTGGTTTCGTTCGTTTTCTTTATGCACGGAGTATGCTTGCACTGCCACGGTAGCAACAGCCGCCACTGGCCCTAGCAATCTGGCAGCATTGCCGAGGTTTTTAGCAATACCTACGGCCTCCCAAGGTTTGAACTTATAGCCGATCATGCCTCCTACGGATTTTACTGTGCTATGTAAATCGCCGCCTACAACATCTAGGCTTCTGAGCGCTCCGTCTCCTGCGGTTCTCAATATCCCCCCACGCGCGGCGTAGTTTGTAAGACCAGCTCCAAATTCAGCAGCTTTGTTGATGAATTCTACATCAACTTTTTTAGCTATAGCTTTCAGGCTATTTACTGCCGTTTCGGTACTATTATCGTCATACTCTCCCGCTTTGTGGTTCGCATTTAACCGAGCTATGAAGGCTTGAGGCAAGTCTTTACTTAACTCGCTTTCTATTTCAATACGAATAGATGCGATTGCCTGCTCTAGTACCCTTTGTAAAGACCGCTCACTTTCCTCATAGTGCTGGCGTACATTGATCTCAGAATGCGCATTTAGATCTGCGAATATTTCGTTGCCAACCGCTTGCGCTAAAATATTACCTTCGTTGAGAATAGCCGAAGCCACTTTTAGCTGAATACTTTTTACCTTTGTACGAAGACGATCGCGCTCTTGCTCAATGCGACGCGATAGCTGTCTAAGAATTTCTAAATAAGCTGCATCTTCGGTATCGTGAGGAACTAACAATTTTTCAGTGTCATCGACAACACTCAAGACGATCCGAACCGGAGTATCAAGCTTGGAATAGGATGCTCGCTGACTTACAAAAGTATTCAATGCTGTCGTAAACGTGTCAAATCGGCTAATGTCTTGCAAGAAATCGTCGTCCTCGTCCACACCTTCACAAAAATCTTTTGCATCAATAAAACAGACTGGAAAATCCGATAAGCCATGGGGCGCTAAAGCATCCGTTAGGCTTTTCTGATAGCTGTTAATCTTTGCTGTTTCTTCTCCAGCTTCAGCAGACATTTTGTTAACAACCAGTAGCATTTTCCAGCCATATCCCTTGTCGTAGGCCAGCTTTTTGAAATTTTCTACGGTGATATTGTCAAATAGCATATAGGTCAGACAGAATACTAGCAGATCTGCCTTATCAATAGCGCTATATGTGATTTCATCGTGGTCTGCGCGATCAGTAAATAGTCCTGGAGTATCTACAACACGCACTCCATTCCAACTGTAGTCAGTTGTTTTATCGGTAGCGATATCAGTGTCAATACGAATATCTCGCCGTCCTGTTAGTGCTGAAATGATCGTTGATTTACCTGCGCTGTATTGCCCAACGAAAGCAATATTCAAGCTGCCTTGTTGATTGTAGTCTTTGATGCCTGAGTCTAGGCTTTCTCTAAGAATTATGGCTTTTTCATCTTCGATAGAAGCCAGGAGTTGCTCTAAGTCAAAACAAGCACGCTTAAATTTTTCGCCAATCGAAGCTGCTGTAAATTTTTCTGGAGAATAGTTCATTGTAATCGTCGAAAGTCTCAAGTAAGGGTTAGTGGATAATAATTTTTTCTTGAAGGATTTGACTCAGTTCCTCTACGCTCTTTCTAAGAGGAACTTTCTTGGTTGAGTTAGGCTGAGTTTGCCAAATTTCAATCTGCCTACCAAAAATACGCTGAACGCGATCAACTTTCTGTTCTTTTCCAGTAGCCCACTGCATAATCCGATTGGCATAGGCTTTATTCAAGCTCATAGCAATATCGCGTAAACTGGTTTCAGTAGAGTGCAAGTACTCTGACATCTGTGCTAGCCCGTTACTCAGTTGTTCAAAGTATTGATTGATAGTGATAACCATTATTCCTGAGCATTTTTCTATTTGTTGCTGTGCTTGAGCTAAAGCTCTTTTTTCACAATTATTTAGATGTTTTACTAGCTCAGCACGAATCAAACTAGCAGCTTTATCTTTCCTGCTTCTCTCGCTTTTTAGATTATCTGCAAACAATCCAACTATTGCCATCCCTGCGGAAAAAAGTAAAGGGCCGATACCTCCTGTTGAAAATGCAAATAGGCAACCCAATACAGCACCACTCAATTTCAATAAATCCTGACCGCTGACAAAAGAGTTCTTCTGTGCTTTCATAAATTTTGCAGAGTCCATTCTGAAATCGGCTAACAGCTTCAATTCAGTTCCAATTTCCTCTATGGTTTCGCGCATACGCTTCTCTAGCTCTGCTTGAGCATCTTTGAATGCTATCTCAATACGCTGGTTAAGTTTACGCTCCTCTAGCCTAGCCGGCACTGGTTCCGTCAAGTGGGACAGGATAAAGTGTCTATATACATAGGATAGGAGATAATAGACAGCGAAAA
>QBMP01000118.1:9627-12258 GCA_003242115.1 Phormidesmis priestleyi | reverse complement strand
CTCTCGGCCTGGATAGATACAGCCAAGTCACCTCCCCCATTCGCCGCTACAGCGATTTGATCAGTCACTTTCAAATCAAAGCCCACCTGCAACAGGAGGCGTTGCCTTTTAGCGCCGAGGCACTGAGCGAACTGGTTATGAGCGTTTCTAATGCTGCTTATGAAGCGGTACAGGTAGAGCGACAGACCAAAAAATACTGGGCCGCTGAACACTTCAGACGATGCCAGGAAGCCAATCGTGAGCAGGCTTGGAGCGCCATCATGGTGCGCTGGCTTAGAGAGCATGAGGGTTTGGGGCTGATTATTTTGGAAGATTTGGGCCTAGAGCTAGTGATGCGCTTTGATCGGGCTGTGCCGTTGGGCGATCGCCTCACCATCCAACTCGAATACGCCGATCCGCGCCAAGAGATGATTCGGTTGAAGGAAGTGCTGCCAGTAGCGACAACAGAAGAAGATGAGTGAGCAAAAACATTATCGCAGTAAAAACTCAGTACTTAAAGACAGACAATTTTCAGCAATAGCGAAAAAATCGACCCATGCCCGACCAAATGTTAGGGACTCCGGATTTGCGCTCCTTGAGTGAGCAGCTTCGCCTCATGTTAAATATTTGTAATGAGGCCATTACTCGTGGCGTTTTAATCAACCGTCAATCAAAAAAAGACAAAGAATTTCATTTCCAAAACTGGTTTCAGTCTAGGTTGGAAGACCAGTGTATAGATTTCGATGAGCCCGGTCGGAATACTTATCCTGATTTTAGGCTGGTACAGCATCCTCTTGGATACGAGCTTAAAGGATTAGCTTTTCCAGGCAGAGTCAACGACTATGACTGTAATAGTCAAATGCCGCACGGGATCTATCGCGGTCGCCATATTTTTTATGTGTTTGGGCGATATCCTGCAAATTCTGAGACTGACCAGTACAGTGTGCATGATCTCGTCATTTGTCATGGCTCGCTATTAAATGCCAACGATAGCTATCTTCACAAAAACAAAAGTACCCGTGGTATGGGTAGTTATGGTGATATTTTACTGCGCGATCGCAAAATGTACGTAGCCCCTACCCCATTTGGATTGCTCAGCGGCGTAGAACGCCAAATAACGCTGATATTACCCGCAAGCTGGATTGAGCCTGATGCAACCGTAGCCGTAGGCGATATCAAACGCACTGAATCCGACCGGATGATGGCAGGATACACATTTGACCTAACCACAAATACCCTCATCGCCAACTATGTAGACAACCCAACAGCAGGCAGGGAACATTGCTTTGTGGCATACCGCCCTATTAATACCGCTCCTGGCCCTCAAGTAACGCTTCGTTAGAATACTGTTCTATGGTTAAAACATCTTCTTCAAAATTTTCAGTGGTGAGTCTTTGCGCAGGTGCAGGTGGCTTAGATTTAGGTTTTGAGATGGCAGGATTTTCTCACGAATATGCGATCGACAACGAGCTATGGGCAACGAAAACACTAACCCGAAATCGTCCTTTTTGGTCTGTTTGTCATGGAGACATTCGCGACTTGAAGATGGGTTCAGAAAATTCTCCCGATGTTTTACTAGCAGGCGTTCCCTGTCAAGGATTTTCGCTAGGAGGCAATCGGAAAGATGCGGATCCACGCAATCAACTGTATAAGCATGTACTCAGAATCGCAGGTGAAGCCAAACCTAGAGTTGTTGTGATTGAAAACGTTTTGAATCTTCGCAAAATGAGATCACCTGAAACCGGCAAATTTTTTTCAGCTCAAATTGCTGAAGACCTAGAAAAATGCGGCTACACAGTTTTTCAAGATATTTTTAAAATGTGTCATTACGGCGTTCCTCAAACCCGCAGGCGGTTTGTGTTTGTTGCCTTCCGCGAACCGCCTCCCGCCGGATACAGTCTTCCTCAGCCGGATGCTCAAGTGACGTCTATTCGCCCTTTTCTATTTGATCTTGCTAATGAAGAGGCTAACGTTACGGTTTTACCCCTACTAAATCACGATCCCTCTTGGGGATTTTGCAGCTCAGTACATTTAGAAACTGGTGAATCCGTTAGCGAAACTGATAGTATTAAGCCGGTTCGGTTTTCTCGAACTGCCTCTGATGGTCACCCTGTCAGAAGTTTTGATGAACCTTTCCCGGCTATTGACACAGCGACTGTTTGGGGTTGGGCTCAGGGCAACGTACAAGCTGTGCGCGCAACCAAAGATAGGGTAAATGGCAAGCATGTTCGTAATCCAACAGCAAATGTCACTCTATGGCGAATATCGGCTTCCCGCCTGCGCTCATTTACCCATAGAGAATATGCTAGGCTTCAAACCTTTCCGGATAATTGGGAATTTTTAGGGGCCAACAAGCGCGATATCCACAAACAAATTGGTAATGCTGTGCCGGTTGAATTTGCTAGACGACTAGCCGAAAACATTTACGAAGCGCTGGACTGTATTGATACGGGCTCTATTTTTGTCAACCAAAATCAACAATTAGTTTTGTTCGCATAGGAAGCATCTTAACTTGCAGCTTCAGCCTTTTTTACACACAACGCCTGCCGATGCGCTAGGAAAGCTCATTCACCAGTCCGTGAAGATAGGCGATAAAACCTTTGAAATCGACTATCCCGGCGATGCCGATCAGCTGTTGGATCATCCGAGTAC
>QBMP01000118.1:4078-9617 GCA_003242115.1 Phormidesmis priestleyi | reverse complement strand
TCACAGCGCTTTTCAAGCTGATGAGTATATGCCCTATTGGGCAGAGCTATGGCCTTCGGCGCAAATGCTGGGCGAGGCACTGCTTCAACAGGACTGGCCGACGGGCTGCACGGTGCTAGAAATTGGCTGCGGGGTGGGTTTGCCAGGAATTGTGGCGCTTTCTTTGGGGATGCGGGTAATTTTTAGTGACTATGATGCAACGGCAGTAGAGTTTGCGGCTCGTAATGCCGTCCGCAATGGATTTGAAAATTTTGAGACGCTGCCGCTGGACTGGCGCTTTCCACCTGATTTGCAGGTGCCTTTAATTTTGGCGGCAGATGTGATTTATGAAGAGCGTAATATTGCGCCGCTCATAGCCTTTATTCAGGCCGTGCTAGCGCCGGGTGGAATGTGTTTGATCAGCGATCCGGATAGGTCTACAAGGGGTGGCTTTGTCTATGCCCTGAAGCAGGCAAAGCTTAAGGTGAGGCGGCAAACGATCGCTGTTCAGGCGCTAGACAACAGCCCCAATAGCGGTCTTAATAGCAGGCAGATCACCGGAACAATCTATTGCATTCAGCGCTAACGGCGCAGGCCACTTAGGAGTCATAAGATAGCGATCAAGCCAGAGCCACTATCAAAGCCTTTCGGCAGGAGAAATCTATTGAACAAATCTATTGAACGGGTGCAAGCTGACGAACATCGCTGACCTGCCCAGTCACTGCCGCTGACACGACCATCGCCGGACTCATCAGCAGGGTGCGCCCCGAAGCCGATCCTTGCCGTCCTTTAAAGTTTCGATTGGAAGAAGAAGCGCTGATTTGCGTACCTTCGAGCTTATCGGGGTTCATTGCTAGACACATTGAGCAACCCGGCTCACGCCATTCAAAGCCTGCCTCAACAAAAATTTTATCGAGCCCTTCGCCTTCGGCCTGCGCCTTTACCCGCTCCGAACCGGGCACCACAAAAGCCTTGACTCCATTCGCCACATGGCGACCTTTGGCCACATTTGCCGCCTCTCGCAAATCGCTGATACGGCCATTTGTGCAGCTGCCAATAAAGCACACGTCAATTTTGACGCCTGCAATGGGCTGCCCTGGTGAAATCTGCATGTACCGATAGGCTTCTTCGGCAATCGGTCTCTCATCTTCAGCCATCGTTTCAGGCATGGGAATGGTCTCATGAATGCCAATACCTTGCCCCGGCGTGATTCCCCAAGTGATGGTCGGGGCAATCTCTGCGGCCTCGAATCTCACCACATCGTCGTAAACGGCATCGGCATCGCTGCGCAGACTTTGCCACCAAGCTAATGCTTGATCCCAATCGCTGCCCTTTGGGGCAAAATCACGCCCTTTGATGTAGTCGTAGGTCGTTTGGTCAGGATTGACATAGCCACACCGGGCTCCGCCTTCAATCGACATATTGCATAGCGTCATCCGGCCTTCCATTGAAAGGCTCTCAATGGCGCTCCCGGCAAATTCGTAAGCGTAGCCCACACCGCCCTTAACGCCGAGCTTACGGATAATGTGCAAAATCACATCTTTGGCATACACGCCTTCAGGCAGCTTGCCGTTGACCTCAATGCGGCGGACTTTCAGCTTGGCCAAGGCCAAGGTCTGTGAGGCTAGCACGTCGCGCACTTGGCTGGTGCCGATGCCGAAGGCAATAGCGCCAAAGGCTCCATGCGTCGAAGTATGGCTATCGCCACAGGCAATCGTCATTCCCGGCTGCGTCAGCCCTAGCTCAGGGGCGATCACATGCACAATGCCCTGATTGCCCGAACCCACATTGAAAAAAAGAATTCCATGCGCCTTTGTATTGGCTTCTAGCGCCGCCATCATGGTCTCTGCCATCTCATCGGCAAAGGGCCGCGCCTGATTGTCAGTCGGCACAATGTGATCGACCGTTGCCACCGTGCGTTCAGGATACATCACCTTCAGCTGCCGCTCATTCAGCATTGCAAAAGCCTGAGGACTCGTCACCTCATGGATCAGATGCAGGCCAATAAATAGCTGAGTTTGGCCAGAAGGCAACGTGCCAACGGTATGTGCGTCCCAAACTTTATCAAACAGGGTGCCGGTACTCATAGCGATCGCGCGGTCGTCAAACCAGTGAAAAACCAGTGAACAAAATTACTGAGAAGAATTACAGCCTAACCAGCTTCTTATAGTAAACTATGGCCCCTATCTACGGCCATAAGCTTCCCAGTTTCTAAATTCGACCGATCCCCGACGGGTTTCCACTCGCCCCAGCGCCTCAGCAATCCTGCTAAATTAGGGTTACGTTGCTTATCAAAAGCCTATGAAAGTTGCCTTATTGCTGCTTATCAAGGGATATCGACAGCTCATTTCGCCGCTATTGCCGCCCGTCTGCCGGTTTGAACCCACCTGTTCTTGCTATGCCAGTGAAGCCATTGAGCGATTTGGCCCGTGGCAAGGTAGTTGGCTCGCAGTTCGTCGCATTACGCGCTGCCATCCCTTTCATCCCGGTGGCTACGATCCGGTGCCCAAAACGAAAAAATTAGAGACAGCTAACGTAACCGGCAACCGTAAGTAGTTTTGGCCAGCCGTTTTAGCTACATTAGGTTAGCTACATTAGGTTAGCTACATTAAGCTGCATTGATTTTATTTGTTTAATAGTCACGATTGCTACCCCTGCAATCTCCACACCTTAAGGTCTGTAAAGCAGATCTGCTGTCCCTATGAAAAAATTCTACGTCCTTGATACCAATGTGTTGCTGCATGATCCCAATGCGCTTCTGAGGTTTGAGGACAACGATGTGGTTTTACCCATTACCGTCATCGAAGAGCTGGATCGCTTTAAAAAGCGGCCCGAAGAAACGGGGCGAAACGCCAGACAAACCTCTCGAATGTTAGACGGGCTCAGGCAAAAAGGCAGCTTAACCGAAGGCATCGAACTGGCAAATGGTGGGCGAATTCGAGTCGCGCTGTGTCATCGTGAAACGCTCGACAATCTCCCCGCAGAACTCTACAGCGGCGGCGGCAGCGGTGATGGCGGTGACAATGCGATTTTGGCGGTGGCGCTAGAGGTCAAGCAGCAGTGCGACTGCCCCGTCGTGATGGTGAGTAAAGACACCAACATGCGGATTAAGGCCGACACGCTAGGGCTGGCAGCAGAAGATTACGAAACAGACAAAATAGACGTAGACGATCTCTATACCGGCATGGGTGAAGTGCTGGTCAGCCCTGAGCAGATGAATGACCTGTTTCAATCGGGCAATCAGAGCGCTGAGGCATTTCCGCAATTGAGCAAGCGATCGCCGAATCAGGCGCTGACGCTAATTGATATTAACAATCCATCGCATACGGCACTGGCGACCTTGCGCCCGGATGGCCAGCTGGTGCCGCTACCTAAAATTCCTTACAGCGGCGTTTCCCGGATTCATGCGCGCAACCGAGAGCAGCGCTTTGCTCTGGCGCTGCTGCTGAATGATGCGATTCCGCTGGTGACGTTGGTAGGCAAGGCGGGGACGGGAAAAACACTGCTGGCGATCGCCGCTGGCCTGCAAAAAGTAGCCGAAGAAAAGCGCTACACTCGCCTGCTGATCTCGCGCCCGGTGATGCCGATGGGCAAAGACATCGGCTATCTCCCTGGCGACATGACCGAAAAGCTCACCCCCTGGATGCAGCCGCTCTACGACAACTTTGACCTGATTTTCAACACTCAAGACGGTGCCGAAAAGCCCGACCACTGGCGACGCGGACATGAAGAGCTAATGGACTTAGGCTTATTGCAAATCGAAGCGCTTACCTACATTCGCGGACGCACCATTCCCAAACAGTTTTTCGTCATCGACGAAGCCCAAAACCTCACCCCTCACGAGGTCAAAACCATCCTCACCCGCGCTGGAGAAGGTACCAAAATTGTCCTGACGGGCGACACGGCCCAAATTGACAACCCCTATGTGGATGCGGCTAGCAACGGCTTGACCTATGTGATTGAGCGCTTTCGTAATGAACCCTTAGCGGGCCACATTACGCTCTACCAAGGCGAACGCTCTGATTTAGCCGCTAGAGCCGCCGCCTTGCTGTAATAGCGGCTGTACTGACGACTACCTGGCCCAAATTCTGGCCAAACTTTAGGGTCGTTTAGCCTAGACGGGTCTGAGCTAGGCCGTAGCTATTGGGAATGATTATACAAATCTTCTTTTAGTTACAGGTCTTTTATCAGTCTGCTAGCATCGGCCTTGGGGCGATCGCCCATCCAGTCAGAGCTACTATCCTCGCTACAGTCGAGGCTTATCCTCGCTCACCTTTGCCAATAGCTAAAAACTTACGAAAACAGCGTCAGTCTTTCTTGACACCTGTTATCAATTAAGAGTATAAGGATAGTAATAAAAAAGCAGCAACTCATCGCGAATTGCTGCGCTTAAACGGCACTTAAATGGAGGAGTTTTTAGGAACCGCGCTGTACAGAAAGATTCAGTTCAGCATGACCAACGTATCGTTAGCAAGGAAGTGATCTAGGTGGTAAGCGCGCTCTTCTGTTTTGAGCAAAATGCCTTCGTACAGGTAGCGAGTCGCTCTGTCACCCAAGCTCTCGGCTTGAGCCGCATTACGCCGTAAAACCTGAATAATGGCCTGCTCAGCGCGTAAGTCATTTGCCACCATTTGCCGACAGCCGTAGATGCCATCGGGCTCTTGATCAAAACAGCACAAACTAGCCAACGTGGCGAAGCTAGCCACTGGCACACCGCCTAGTCCATCTAGGCGCTCACCGAGATCGTGAACGTGCCCTTTGGTTGCATCGTAGCCTTCTTCAAAGAACTGATGCAGCGAATAGAATTCTGCCCCTTCGACCACAAAGTGATGCTTTTGGTACTGAATATAGATTCCTTGCAAACTAGCAAGGGCAATATTTAAGCCTTCGCAAACGGGCTCAGTAACAGATTTTTCTAAGAGAATGGCATTGTCAGCGACTTGGCCAAAAGGAGTAATTACAGTAGAGGAAACAGCCATAGTATTTGAGCCTTTTTATTGAGTAAGGTTGTGACTGAGCGCAGTTATTAAAATCACCTAAAAACGGATCTGATTCTGATAGCTTTGCTCAAGTTCGTTAACCTCATTGTATCTGATAGAAAAAGCCTTAAAGCGTTGATTTTATTGGCATATTGACCAGTTAGCCTGATATGAATTCTCAATAAAGGTGAGCCTAAGCAACTGCCAGCAACTGCCAGCAATCGCAACATAAAGAGACATAACCGGCCTACCCAGGTTATATCGCATCCCTTACAAACCGCTGAAAATTGCCGGAAATATATGGCTGAAAATATATTTTGTAACTGCATTATTGAAATTATCTTCTAGTTATATTGACTTCTTATATTGACAATCGTTAACAATCAATTGAATTCGTGTCATTTTTCTTATGCAGCTTACTAAAAGTTTTTCTTGATAGCTATTGGCAACCTGCATCGTAATTATTATCGCTACGCTTTTCCCACAGATAACGATTAGCCGCTGCGACAAGTTCAAAGATGGCCTCCTCAACTCCTTTCTATTTGAAAATAGCTTCTATTTAAAAGTTTTCAGCCATTCCT
>QBMP01000118.1:1940-4068 GCA_003242115.1 Phormidesmis priestleyi | reverse complement strand
GTCCATTTCTAACGTCCAGTCTTCTCAGACGCCGCCAAGCCAACCATTGAGCCACCTCCTGAGCCCTGATTCAATCGCAGATGCAGCGGCGGTTGTTAGCCAAGCGGTTGCTGTCCACTGCGAAGATCGCTGGCAGGTCTATCACCGGCTTCAAGAACTAGAAATAGACTGCCAGTGTCAAAGCTTTCAGCCGCTACAGGTTCACATCACAACGCCCACCGCAGCGGTGCAGCTGTGGAGCATTGTTAAAAGCATTTCTGACCCACGAACCGTGCAGATTGATAGGCTGACGCAAAGCTGGCTCAAACCTTGTGCCAAACGGTGAGACTGGCTGCATGAGTTCATAGGATTTTTGATTTTGTAGTGGGGGGCGGTAAGGAACTGTCGGCGATCGCCCACCTCTCCTTCACAGCAATGCCGCAACTTCATACATCGCCGCCGTCACCTGCCGCAACTCATGCGGCTCAATAATGTAGGGCGGCATCGTGTACAGCAATCTGCCAAAGGGTCTGAGCCACACGCCCCGATCTACAAACTGCGGCTGCACTCGGGCCATATCCACCGGCTGGTGCAGCTCGATTGCGCCAATGGCTCCAAGCACTCGCACGTCTTTAACCGCTTTTAGGCTGCGGCAAATCGCGAGTTCGGCCTTAAGCTGCGCTTCAATCGCCGCAATCTTAGCGGGCCAATCGTAGCTTTCTAATAGGCGCAAATTCTCTAAAGCCACCGCGCAGGCCAGCGGATTGCCCATAAACGTGGGCCCGTGCATAAACACACCCGCCTCGCCACTCGCAAACGTTTTACTGATGTGCGTGGTCGTTAAGGTCGCCGCCAGCGACATAAAGCCGCCTGATAGCGCCTTACCAACGCACATAATATCCGGCGAAATGCCCGCATATTCACAGGCAAACAGCTTGCCGCAGCGGCCAAAGCCAGTCGCAATTTCATCCAGAATCAGCAGCACGTTGTATTGCTTGCACAGCTCACTAGCGCGGCGCACGTACTCAGGATGATAAAAACGAACGCCGCCCGCATTTTGCACTACTGGCTCAAAAATGGCGGCTGCAATCTGTTGATGATGCGCTTTAAGCAATGCCTCGAAGCTGGCGATATCGCGCTCTTGCCAGGGCTGATCGAAGCGAATTTGCGGCGCATCGGCAAAGTATTGTTTGGCTAATAGCCCGTTAAATAAAGGATGCATTCCATTCACCGGATCGCACACAGACATGGCGGCAAAGGTATCGCCGTGATAGCCGCTGCGCAGGGTGAGAAATTTGTGCTTATGGGGCAAAGCCCGGTTGTGCCAATATTGCACAGCCATTTTCATCGCGACTTCTACCGCGACCGAGCCTGAATCTGAAAAGAAAACGTGCTGTAGCGGCTCAGGCGTAATCTCTATCAGCTTTTGGGCGAGTTCTACTGCGGGCCGGTGCGTGAGTCCGCCAAACATCACATGCGACATCTTCTCTATCTGCCGCTGAGCGGCTTGGTTCAACCGGGGATGGCTGTAGCCGTGAATGCAGGTCCACCATGAAGAAATGCCGTCGATGAGCGATCGCCCATCTTCCAACTCCAGCCGCACGCCCTTAGCTGCCCGCACCGCAAACACCGGCAAAGGGTTGGGCATGGCCGAGTAAGGATGCCACACATGCTGGCGATCAAGGGCAATCAGGCGATCTACAGTATCCATAAAAAATTAAAACAACAATATAGCCGCCTATCGAGGCATCAAAATGATAGCGGGCAGTTCTCACTAAGCTACTTGTATAAACCTGATTCTGAGCGTAGTGTAGCTTTTGATCAAACTTTAGTAGGTCAATGAAGGGGTAGGGAATGTACTAAGCTAGCTATAAGCAGTTTTTGCTGCGCCTTTTAACCTCACTATATGCTGTGCCTCTGATCACTCGTCGCGAACGTAAAAAGTCGGCTGTCAAAACGGCAGCGATCTTAGAGGGCGCAATGCAGGAATTTTTGGTACATGGCTACGCGGCAACGAGCATGGATCGCGTGGCAGCGACCGCTAGGGTTTCTAAAGCAACGGTGTACAGCCATTTTAATGACAAGGCGAGCTTGTTTGCAGCGCTTGTACAGCAGATGGCTGAGCACAAATTTCGCACGGTGTTTGATC
>QBMP01000118.1:0-1930 GCA_003242115.1 Phormidesmis priestleyi | reverse complement strand
TCCGCGCGATGAAAATGCGCTGCAAGGTGAACCTAGCGTGGTGCTAAGAGATCTGGCAGAAAAGGTATTGGATGACGCGGCGACTGATTCGCAATTTTGTGAATTTATGCGGCTGATTGTCGGCGAATCGGGGCGCTTTCCAGAGCTGGCTAAGCCCTATGTGCAGTATGTGGCTAAGCCTTTGCTGGATGGTCTAACCCGCTATCTTACCCATTGCCATGATTTGCATCTAAGCGATCCAGAAGCCACAGCGCGTACGTTTGCGGGCACGCTGATTTATTTTGTGATTTTGCAGCGGGTGTTGGGCGGTGGAGACGCGATGCCGATGGAGAGCGATCGCCTAATTACCACCTTAGTTAATTTAGTCACGTCGTCGCCGCAAAGTGTCACCTAGCGCTCTTAGCGATCTGGCTGTCAAAGTTTGACGGCGATTTTAGGTAGATCTTATAGATATCTATCTCAACAAAATCGTTCGCAGAGAAGCCGCCGTATGGGTGTAGTGCCTAATATTATTGGCTCATTTAAGCAACATTTTGATCTCTTTTAATTTCTACCGACTGCTAGATGAACTGCAACAGATGTTTTATCCGTCGATTTGTGAGAAAGGTCTGAAGCTGATGGGGTCGCGATCGCCCCAGCCACGAGCCACGAGCCACATTTGAGCTTAACGATCGCGACATTCTAGCGCTAAATTCTAGCGCTAATCTTACAGCTTACGCCTGACCAAAATGCCCTGATCCAAGCGCTTGAGAAGTGCGTCAAAAGCCTCGCTTAGGACACTGAAATTGTCAGTCCGTGAAAATCATCCCCGTTAGCAACTTGCGCCAGTAATGCCAGAAAATCAGCGTAATCGGCAATTGGCTTAATGCACAGGCAATCCGCTAGCGCATCATTGAGTAAGCGAGTCTTATCGGCATCTATTGCATGAGCGGTCAGCAGCACAATTGACAAATGCGCCGTTGATGGCTGAGACTTTAGCAAACGGGAGAGATCAACGCCGCTTACCTTCTCGCCCTGCCAAAACGTTCCGGGCAAATTGATATCCATAATCACCATATCAATTGCACCTGACTGACAGTGCTTAAACACATCTGCTGCTTTGTAGGTCAGCCGCACTCGATGCCCCCCTAACTTTTCCAACAGCCTAGCGGTACCGCGCCCTAATAAGTAGTCATCCTCAACCAGCAAAATGTTCACAGACAACGATCTCAGAAACTCTGCGGGTAGGTTTCCCATTTCGCTCCTATCAACCGCTATTGATGCCATTCAGCAAACTCAAAACATTCCAATCATTTTTCTCAGCGCCCTCGATCTGTCTGACCTTTAATAAAGTCAAAGCCTGTGAGGTAGGAGCGTCAGACTGCATTCACAAGCCGTTTCACCCCGCCGAAGTAATAGCTCAGATTAAAAACCAAATCAGAATCCGTCAGCAGTTTTTACAAATTCAGGCGCAGCAGGCCATGATTGGACGACAGCAGCAGAAAATGACGACAGTTGAGCTTAATTTAGCGGAAAGTGTTAGGCTCAAGAACAGATTCGCTCATGTTTTTACCTGTTGCTATGCCGTTGCTTCCTGCTGAAACTGACGCTCATGTTCTTGTTGTTGGCGCAACCCAAGGCATTGGCCTAGAATTTGTCAAACAGCTTTTAGCGCTTAGCCAAGTGACTCAGCTATTTGCCACCTATCGCTCGCAAAGCACGGCCACGGCGCTATTGGCACTAGCCGCGCAGCAGAGCGATCGCCTCCACTGCCTGCAAATGGATCTCACCGAAGAATCCCAAATCGAGCAGGCGATGAGAGAAATTAAGCAAACTTCACCCAAGCTGCACCTAGTGATCAACTGCGTTGGGCTCTTGCATAACGATCAGCAGCAGCCCGAAAAAGCCCTACGCCAGCTCAACGCCGAACATTTACTCACCTATTTTCAGA
>QBMP01000117.1 GCA_003242115.1 Phormidesmis priestleyi | reverse complement strand
ACCCGCCTCTACAGCTACCCCGGCCTGCCGATAGTCCATAAACCCACATGTCCTAAAAAACGTTAATGTCATCAATCCATACCTAGATCTACCGTAAATCTGACGATTAATTTGACCATAGATCTCAGGGAGATTTAGCAAAATTAGTCGCTCAATAGTGGGTCAACCCTTCCTGATCGAAATAGAAAACAGTCAGTAGAATTACTCAAAATAATGCCTATAGTTGCATAGTCTAAAAAATACTATTCCTTTATACGCATGAAAAAACAGCTCTGATTGATTAGTTATCCAGAACACACAGCGAAAGAATCATAAGTATCGTGGTAGGACTATGTGACAGTTTATCAACCGGCAAAGCCCTTGCATTTCGTTATTTCATGTCTTTTGTGAAGTTACTGTGAAGTTTGTCGCAGAGGGGTTGCCTCGCAAATTCCCCGATCCTGAGTCAGATTTGTTCGTGTAGATTGGCGGTGTTCCATTCAGTTTTGACGGTTGAGGTTTTCAGCGCTGCGATGAAACAGCAGCTCATCAATAAGGTTGAAGGCCAAAAGTCAAGACCTGAGCTGTTGTGATGTAGCCAATTATGTTGCTTTTTAACGATTCGATTAAAAGACAATTCACGACCAGTTTGGCAGCAGCCGTTCTGCTGTCGGCAGCAAGTGCTTCCTTAGCCAATGCTCAGATTCCCAATGGTGCGCTCACTGAAGCCCTCAGCAATTCTTTCAGCACACAGGCTGCATCTGCCAACGAAGCGCTAGCTTCCAGCTCCCTAGCTGCCAATACCTCAGCCTCTGGTACATCAGGCGAGGCCAATCACCTGCCCGCTTCAAGCGAATTTTCGGCTGTTGGCAACAACATTTTGGTCTATGCTCACAGCATTGACGGTCGTCAAGCCGCCACACTTTACGTCAAAAATATTCCGGTGCTCACCTTCATCGGCACCGAAGTCAGTAGCCTTTCTAACCGCAGCGATACTGTTGCACTCGCCGCTAGCCGCACCGACCTTTCTCTTCAAACTAGCCCAGTGCGCTCAGAGGCTCTACTCAGCGCTGCTCAAGCAAACGACCCGATTTCAAGAGCTACTGCTCTGGGCGCTCAGCTCAGCGCCGAAGGTCTCAGCGCTGAAGACCTTTCAGTCCGCTGGAATGAAGCCAGTAAAGGCTTTACGGTGACCTTGGCAAATAGCGATCTGGTCGCTTTGGACAGCCGCACAGTGTTGGCTGACACGACTCAAAATCCGGCTGAAGATGCGCTGCAAGTCACCAACCGCCTCAGACGATTGATCGGTAGCGCTACGCCCATCACGGAAATTGAGGGGATGCCTGAACCTGTTGTCGAAGTTGCGCCTGTACAAACGGTTGCGATTGTTTCTAGCACTACAGGCAGCGCTTCGTGGTATGGCCCCGGCTTTAACGGCAGACTCAGCGCCAGTGGCGAAGTCTTTAACCAAAACGCGCTCACAGCGGCTCATCGCACGTTGCCTTTTGGTACCAAGGTGTTGGTGACTAATTTGGCAAATGGCCGTCAGGTAACGGTCAGAATAAATGATCGCGGCCCTTATTCAGGTCACAGAGTCATTGATTTGTCAGCCGGAGCTGCCGATGCAATTGGGCTGATCAGTGCTGGTACCGGCACGGTTCAGCTAGACGTTTTGGCCAACTAAATTATTGGCCAACTAAGCTAATAGCGACTTTACTTAATCTGGATTGAGCAGCCCTTTACGTTAAGGGCTTTTTTTTGCCCTTTTTCCCAAGTTCTTTACAGGTTTTTGAGACTGCTGTTGGCCTCTACTAATGTCGTCAAACTGATGCCGCCTAAGGCAGACTGCGCTAGATTTATGCAGGCCCAGCTATTGAAAACTATTGGGCGATGCCGCCTATCTAGTTCTCATTAATTTCCACTGATCCCCAGAGCTAACCTCAAGGAGAGCGTTGTGCAGTTGCTCAACACCGTCACCGAATTGCGTCACTACCTCACTTGCGCTCTGATCCAGCGCAGCGGGCAAACCGTTGGCTTGGTGCCGACGATGGGGGCGCTTCATGCCGGACATTTGAGCTTAATTGCGCGATCGCGCCAAATCAATGACATTGTGGTTGTCAGCATTTTTGTCAATCCGCTGCAATTTGGCCCTAATGAAGATCTTGATCGCTACCCCCGCTCAGAGCAAGCAGACCAAGCGCTGTGTCAATCGGCCGGGGTAGACGTTCTCTTTATGCCATCGCCAGAGGAGCTTTACGGCAGCGCTCAGCCAGATTTATCAACTGTCACTCAAGTGGTGCCGCCGCCATCAATGACCCGTACGCTGTGCGGTCGTTCTCGCCCAGGGCATTTTCAGGGGGTGGCAACGGTGGTGACAAAGCTGCTGAATATTGTGCGACCTACCCACGCTTTTTTTGGCCAAAAGGATGCTCAGCAGGTCGCTATCCTTAGGCGACTCAGGCGAGATCTCAATCTGCCGGGTGAGATTGTGGTTTGCCCGATTGTACGTGAGCCCAGCGGTCTGGCGATGAGTTCTCGCAATCGCTATCTCAATGCCGCCCAGCGTCAGCAGGCGACTGTGCTTTACCGCAGCTTACAGGCCGCTCAAACTGCTTTCCAGTTGGGTCATAGATCTCAAAGCGTACTGTTAAAAGCTGCTGAAGCTGTGCTACAGACTGAACCTGCTGTCATTTTGGACTATCTAGCGCTGGTTCATCCTGATACACTAGAGCCTTTGCAAGCAATAGATACCGTAGGCATGATGGCGATCGCAGCATACATCGGCAAAACCGATACCTCCCCTTCAGAACAGGCCATCCAACAGGCCACAGGCAATTCCACCCGACTCCTAGATAACCTCGTGCTTGAAGCCGCCAAGGCTCCTGTTAAGGCTCCCGACAAGGAGCCAAGTCCTCGCAAGCCCCTCGTCGCCATTGACGGCCCTGCCGGAGCTGGGAAATCCACCGTCGCTCGTCAAATCGCGCATCAGCTTGGGCTGCTCTATCTCGACACGGGCGCTATGTACCGGGCGCTAACTTGGTTTGCCCTTCAGCACCAAGTAGAGGTGAGTGATGAGCGGGCGATCGCCGATCTCCTGCCTCAGTGCCAAATTCAGCTGATCGCCAACATTGAAAACGATCGGCCGCTGCCGCCCAAAGTTTTGGTTAACGGGCAAGATGTCACTGACGCGATTCGCACAGCGGCAGTGACTAGCCAGGTGAGTGCGATCGCCGCCCATGCCAGCGTCCGCAGCCACTTAGTTCAGCAGCAGCAGCAATACGGCCTTTGCGGTGGAGTCGTCGCCGATGGCCGCGATGTGGGCACTCAGGTGTTTCCAGATGCCGAACTCAAAATTTATCTCACGGCCTCGGTACAAGAACGGGCGCAGCGCCGCTACCGCGATTTGGCCGTCGCTCAGCAGCCATTGCCCGATTTGAGTGAGCTGACGCAGGCGATCGCCGAGCGCGACCACAAAGACAGCCACCGCAGCGTCTCACCCTTGCGCAAGGCCACCGATGCCGTTGAGATCGTCACAGACGATTACACCGCTGAGCAAGTTATCGAGAAAATCACCCACCTCTACCAACAGCTAACGGCTTGATGAGTGATTTCTTCTCTGCTCCAAAGTCTGTGCCCAATTCTGTGCAAAGCTCTGTGCCCACCGCTATCTCAGCGCAAAAAGCAGCGCCGCGCCGCGCGCTATTGAAGGCCAGACAAAAAATGCCGCAGCGGATCTTGCAAGAAAAGTCAGCCCGTATCTGCGGACATTTGCAAAGCTGGTCGGGATTTGCTCAATCCCGGCTAACGCTGGCTTACTGTAGCTTTCGAGGCGAACCTGATCTATCCGCTTTGCTTCAGCAGCAAAGGAGTTGGGGATTGCCCCGCTGCGAAGGCAAAGCGCTGATTTGGCATCGCTGGTACCCGACCTGCGACTGGCCACTGCGCCCCGGCACCTATGGCATTACCGAACCTGATCTGGCCTCTCCTTTAGTCGAGCCCTACCGAGTTGAGCTGATTCTAATTCCCTGTTTGGCCTGTGATGTCAATGGCTTTCGGCTAGGCTACGGCGGCGGCTTTTACGACCGAATGCTCAAGCAACCAGAGTGGGCTAATAAAATTACTATAGGTATAGTGTTTGAATATGCTCGGCTGCCTCAAGTTCCTAGAGAAGCTTGGGATATTCCTCTGAGCGGGATTTGTACGGAAAGCGGGCTGTTTTGGGTGAATAGAGCACCGGCTGAATAGGCAAAGACATCTCATTAATGACTCATCATTGACGGCGCAGCTACTGGTAGAGATTAACGGCGATTGACGGCGCTCAACAGCGAAACTACTGCCAAAGCTTGATCCCGCCGACCAAACCTAGCACGTTAGACACAATCACCACATTGTCAGGCAGTTCTACCTCAATCTGCTTGACTTCTCCACCGCCAATGTAGAGCCGGTCGTAGTTGAAGCCGCGCGACAGAGCATCAATGGCTTTGAACAATCTAGCGTTCCAGGTTTTGGGGCCGATTCTCTTTAAAGCAGCGCGGCCAAGCTGCTCTTCGTAGGTTTCACCTTTGCGAAAGCGCTGATGGCCAAATTCTAAGTTGGCGACTAAGCGACCCTCTGTAAACAGCGCGGTGCCAAAGCCGGTACCGAGGGTAATTACCATTTCGACGCCTTTTCCAGACACCGCGCCCATGCCCTGCAAGTCGGCGTCGTTGGCGACTCGTACGGGTCTGTCCAAGCTAGCACCTAACACCTTGGCTAAATCGAATCCTTCCCAGTCACTGTGCAAATTCACCGCTGTATAGATCACGCCTTGGCGCACGACGCCCGGAAAGCCGACAGAAACCCGATCAAACTCATGCCCAGCGGCCAATTGCTCAATAACGGTAAGAACAGCTTCGGGAGTTGCGGGTTCGGGGGTTTTAACGCGATCGCGATCGCCCAAAGGCACCCCTTGCGCGTCTAGCACCAGCGACTTAATGCCCGCTCCCCCAATTGTCTATTGCCAGCGTTTTCACCGCCGTATCCGTCACCGCTGCATCTACTGCCTGAGCCTCTATCACCACCGCATCCACGACCTGCACATCTCCAACTTGAGCCTCAAAAACCTGCATATTGCTGTTACGTTTACAAACCACCTCAAGACTCTAATCGCTTTGAGGACTTAACCCTACAAAATCATAAATTTCTTGAAAAACCTCTGCCCAGCCTGCGGCTAAAGACGCCAAAATCGCATCGCCCTTGGCCGCACTCGCAACCGTGGCATCGCCCACCACGCCGCTCACACTCAAATCATCCATCATCCAAGCTGTTGGCAACTGACCTTCTAAGCTCAGCAGGCTACCGGCTGGAAAATCGACGGGAAACTCGCGGACAGCTTGGCTCATATCGACCTGATCGGGTAAGAGCTTTAGGATCACACTGGTTTCCACATCGCCTGCATGAATGCCCTGGGCATATTCTGCTGCTCCCACGACTTCAGCCGCACAGTGCGGCGCCCCCCATACAAACAGCGGAAACACCATGAAATCACTCCATCGCTGCCGCAGATCTCGGGCCACAATTTCTAGCACCTGCGGCTGCCCGCCATGCCCATTTACTAGCACCAACTTCCGAAAACCCGCCTGATAGAGGCTCTCGGCCATTTCGCTCAGCACCGCTATCAGGGTCTGGGCGCTGAGCGTAATTGTGCCGGGAAAGCGGCTGTGCTCATTCGACTTACCGTAGCAAAGTGGCGGCAAAGCGTATGCCAACACAGATTTATCCAATTGGGCCAAAGCCTGGCCGACGACTGCTGTGGCGATCGCCGCATCCACAACCAAGGGCAAATGCGGCCCATGCTGCTCAATCGCGCCAATTGGCTGAATAATTAAAGTGTTTGACTTGTTTTGCAGATCTTTCACCTGCGGCCAAGTAAGATATGGGAAAAATCGTTCAGGTGGAATATAAGTGTGCATAATGCTAGAGAAATGTTAGCCATCCGGGATTGTTAGAACCATTACTGAAGCAATCGTCACACCCATAAGCTGGCCTAAAGTAGGTCTAAAACGGGCAAGCAGCAAAAATCAGCGCAAACCAGTTGATCATCTGTCCTTATCGAAGTACTGCGTACATTTCTTAGGCGTACATTTCTTAGGCGTACAGTGGCCAGCTTGTGATTAATTAGGTCTACGGTAAGGCGGCAGGTATCTTAGATGCAACCGATTCCCTAGACAATACCTATTTACGGTTTCCAATTTATTGACTACCGTAAAGCTCAAAGACTCACGTTTCATCGTTCAGCCTTTCTTTAAGCAAGCGCAGATTTATAAAAAGCTTTGTCAAAGTTTGCTTTATTTTGGCTGACAGGGTTCTCTAATTAAAGAAATTAAAGTATCCTCCTCAGTGCCATTCGTCCCAATACATCCTTATGCAGTCCCTCTCTTAAATGAAAAACACTGCCTGTCTCCTAGGCTTTTTGAAAAATTGCTCGTTGGGCGCTGTTGCCCTAGTTATTCCAGCCGCCGTCACCGGGGTGATGGCACCGACTTCTAAAGCTGCGATCGCAGCCGATCTTGCCCCAGACAGCTTCCAAAACAGCCCCAAGATGGTGCTAGATGAAGCGTGGCAGCTAGTGTACAAAGAGTATGTCGATGCCGACTTTAACCGGGTCGATTGGCTAGGCGTGCGACAAACCCTGCTCAGCGGCGAATATGCAACCCCCGAAGCGGCCTACGGCGAACTCAGGAGCGCTCTGCGCAGACTCGAAGATCCCTACACCCGATTTCTCAATCCGGCGCAATATGCCGCGCTGACGGAGCAAACTTCAGGGGAAGTTTCAGGCTTAGGCATTCGTCTGCAAAAAGTTGATCAGAACCTGATTATCTCTAGCATTTTAGATAACTCTCCAGCTAAACAAGCAGGGCTAAATTCCGGCGATGCGATTTTAATCATTGACGGTCGCTCCAGCCGAAACTTGAGTGTTGAAGACGCCTCTCAGCTCATTCGAGGCGATCGCGGTAGCCAAATTACCATGATTGTGCGCCGTCCTAACGGGAGTGAAGAAACCCTGATTTTGACGCGAGATCTGGTGTCAGTACCGACTGTTACCTTTGAATTACAGCGGCAAAACGGCATCAAAGTTGGCTACATTCGCCTAGATGAATTTAGCGCTCATGCGGCTGAACAAATGCAGGCAGCCATCAATACGCTCACGACCCAGGGCGCTGAAGCCTTTGTGATGGATCTGCGCGGCAATCCAGGCGGACTTTTGCAGGCCGGAATCGAGATCAGCCGGATGTGGTTACCCAGAGGCAGCATCGTGCGCACCGTTGACAGAGCCGGACATAGCGACGAAATTACCGCCAATCGCACCGCCATTTCGGATCTTCCCTTAGCGGTTTTGGTCAATGGACAGTCGGCGAGTTCTAGCGAGATTGTTACCGGCGCTTTGGCGGATAATGACCGCGCCGTTGTCGTCGGTGATCCTACCTTTGGCAAGGCATTGGTGCAGAGTCTGCATGGCCTTTCGGATGGTTCGGGCCTAGCGGTGACCGTTGCGCATTACTACACTCCCGATGGCACTGATATTAGCCGCCGAGGAATAACGCCCGATGTCAGCGTTAGCCTTACCCAGCAACAAAGCCGACAGCTAGAGAGCAATCCTACCCTCAGGGGCACCAGCGCTGACCCTCAGTTTGTTGGAGCGGTAGCTGCTCTCGAAAGCCAAGTGGTGGCTCGTCGTGAAGACCATACACCCGTAGTGAGTACGCCTAGCGCTCATCCCCCTAATCAGCTCGGACTCAATGAACCTGAGCAGTAACGTTAAGCCTGTTTAGGAGATACCGGAAAAATTTAGATGAAATCAGCAGAAATCGGCTGTTGAATAAGTGGTGTTAAACCGACCGCTGGGCGCAAATACTCAAAACAACTAACCCAGCGCCCAATAGCAAGCTAGGCAAAATAACACAAACGATCACCAGTCCATTCAGATCTGCTGTGTAGGGCGAGGATAGAGGCAGTAATGGCCCGCCTAGCTTAATCAAAAAGCTCAGAGCTGCGGAGAGCACTATTACCTTAATCACAAAACTGACAGAATCATTCATAGGTGCTTTATTCACTGGCCAATTCACTGGCCAATTCACTGGCCAAACAAATGTTCATCACACACCATTCGTCTTGATGGTCGATGCGGTTCACTTGCCAGCCGTGAGTGTTGAGATGCGATTCTACCCAAGGAGCTTTGGTGGTCAAGATGCCGCTAAGAATGCCCCAGGTGTTGGCATCGGCTAGCTTACTCAGGTGCGGAATAATCAGCTCGACAATCACTTCGGCCAGAATGTTGCAGACAATGCCGTTGACTGGGCTCTTGCCTGCAACCTCAGCCATTGTGATCACCTCAGCAACGCTGCCAAGCTGCACCTGTAAGGCGGCTTCCGGTACTTGATTGAGCGTTGCATTGGCGCGAGTGGACTGCACCGCTAAGGGATCGACATCGGCGGCGTAAGCTTGCTGGGCTCCATACAGTAGCGCAACGATGGAGAGAATGCCGGAGCCACAGCCAATGTCGGCAATAGTAGCACCCTGTAAGTCGTGAGTTTCTAGCGCTTTGAGGCAGAGTTGCGTCGTGGCATGAGCGCCTGTGCCAAAAGCGCTGCCCGGATCAAGGGTGAGAATTGTACGCTCGGTGACGGGCGGGATCATCCAAGCAGGGTTGATTAGGAGCCGATCGCCAATCTCTTCTGCTTGCCAATGGCTCTTCCAGCTTTTGGCCCAGTCTTCTCCATCAATTATCTGCCAACTAACGTCTACTCGCTGAGGGCTAGTCTCTATTAAGTCTGCCTTGAACCGCTCTAGCTCAGTCGGTTGAAACTGAACCTGCGGTAAATAAGCCGTGATAATACGCTGACTATCTTTGGTTTGGCTAGCGGTACCTTTGCTGCCTAGCTGATCAAAGGCCCAGTAAATGCTATCTTCCAGAGCCAGATCGCAGGTAACGCTGACTTCCCACCATTTTTCGGGCGTTTGCGTAGGGGTTGAGGGCATTGCGACCTAGAGCGCCACCGTATAGGCATCGCGAATTCCAGGCTCTTTTTTAATCTCGCTCAAAATCCCTTCCGGCAGCGGATCGTCAATGCTAAGCACCATCACCGCATCGCCACGCACAATTTTGCGGCCTACCTGCATACTGGCGATATTGACGTTAAAGCTGCCGAGCAATGAGCCAATTTTGCCAATCAGCCCGGGCATGTCGCGGTGCAGCGTAAACAGCATGTACTGAGTCGGCGGTACGTTGATCGGGAAATTATCCATATCAATGATTCGCACTTCGGTGCCGCCCAGCAAAACGCCCGTGACCGAATGCTCACCCAAAGAGCCTTTAGCCGAGAGATACAGCGAACCTGTGTAGTCTTCAGCAGTCGTATCGCGAGTTTCGACTACTCGAATGCCACGCTCTTTAGCTTCGATGGAGGCATTTACATAGTTGACCCGCTCTTGCAGCGCATTAGAAAGCAAGCCCTTAAGCGCAGCAATGACAATGGGCTTGGTATCGTTTTCGGCTAGTTCTCCTTGCAGTCGAATATGGAGTTCTTCAATGCGGCCACCAGCTAGCTGCCCGACGAAGTTACCTAGCGTTTCGGCAAGGTTAAGGTAAGGGCGCAGCTTTTCGAGCATGTCGGGGCGCAGACCGGGAATATTGACCGCCGATCGCGCGGGTAAACCCAAGAGCACATCGCGAATTTGCTCGGCGACATCGACGGCGACGTTGACTTGCGCCTCAGCAGTAGAAGCGCCTAAGTGAGGGGTAAGCACTAAAGACTTATCGACAGCGAGCAGGGGTGAATCGCCTAGCGGCTCTTGGTCGTATACATCCAGCGCTGCGCCTGCAATCACGCCATTGGTTAAGGCTTCGGCTAACGCGGCTTCATCAATAATGCCGCCGCGCGCGCAGTTGACAATCCGCGCAGTCGGCTTCATTTTTGCCAGAGACTCGGCGTTGATGAGGTTAGCGGTTTCGGGCGTTTTGGGAATGTGAAGCGTAATATAGTCAGATTCGCGCAGGAGAAAGTCCATTTCAACTAAGCGACAGCCCAGTTCTTCGGCGCGATCGCTCGAAATAAACGGATCAAACGCCAGCAAGTTCATCCCCATTGCTCGCGCGACCGTGGCCACATGGGAGCCAATTTTGCCTAAGCCGACCACCCCCAGCGTCTTTTTGTAAACTTCGACGCCAGTAAAGGCTTTGCGATCCCAGCTACCCGCTTTCATCGACTGATTCGCCGCCGGAATGTAGCGCGACATCGACAGCATCATCGCTAAAGCGTGCTCAGCCGCTGCAATCGTATTGCCCTCAGGAGAGTTGACCACCACAATGCCGCGACGGGTAGCCCAAGGCACATCGATATTATCAACGCCGACGCCTGCTCGGCCAATAATTTGGAGCTTGGTTCCGGCTTCTAAGACTGCTTTGGTCACCTTTGTGCCAGAGCGAATCATGAGCGCATCGTATTCTGGAATAATCGCCACCAGTTCTTCGAGCGATAGCTTGGTCTTAACATCAACGGTGGCGACCTGAGAGAGAATATCTACGCCAATCTGGTCGATAGGGTCTGAGACGAGTACCTTGGGCATGAATGACAAAGTTTGTGAGTCTACAAAGTTTTCTGATCTACTAGAGTTTTCTGATCTACTATAGAGCGCTATCTTACTGCAAAGCGGGAAGCGATATGTTAAGGCTGAAGAGCTTCTAAAGCGTTGAAAGCATCGACAATCACCACATTAGACATCAAAAAACCTTCGGGATCACTGAGGCGAATGCGATCAGTGGGTTTAAGTGAGGAAGTGTGGAGCGGCGATTGTTCGCCAAAAGTGTCGGCTGTCGGGTCAATAATTAGCCACTGGGATTGGATGTGAGGTGCGATCGCTGCCGCCAAACTCACCAGGCCCCGTTCACCATAAACCCGATAAAGATTTTGCAAAGAAATCCCTTGCTTTAGCCGCAGACCCACCATCAAACTCTCTAGCACCTGCTCAGTGGGCGGTATCACCGGATCATCGGTGCGTCCGCCTTGGTGAATAAATTGCGTCACCCACTGCCGGTAAGTGCTTTGGGTGCGAGGCCGATCAATCCGCTGATGATTAAGATAGCTCGTAGCACCCATCCCAAACCCGTAGCAGGGCTGACTTTGCCAATAGGTAAGATTGTGTCGGGCAGCAAAGCTCGCTTTCGCATAGTTACAGATTTCGTAATGCTCATAGCCACTAGCGCTCAGCGTAACTTGGGCCATCCGATACATTTGGGCGGTGTGCTCATCTGAGGGCAAAGGCGCTTCACCGGGCGTTAAATAGCGGTCAAAGGCGGTCTTGGGCTCTACGATCAAATCGTATTGAGATAGGTGTGTTGGATTAATCGCGACGGCTTGGGCTAAAGAATCCTGCCAGGTTTCTAGCGTTTGATGGGGCAATCCTGAGATTAAATCGAGGCTGAAATTCGTAATATTCGCCCGATGTAAAAGCTCTATTGCCTGAAAAATATCCGAGCGGCAATGGCTGCGACCGCTAGCTGCTAGAACATCATCGTGAAAGTCCTGCACACCTAGGCTGACACGATTGATGCCAGCCGCTTGATAACCCTGAATATGGGCTAGCTCAAACGTTGCCGGATCCATTTCTATGGAAAGTTCAGCGGTGGGTGCAATGCTAAAGCGATTATGAATGGCCGCTAAAATCCTTTCTAGCTGAGAGACGGCTAGCAGGGACGGAGTGCCGCCACCAAAGAAGACGGTTTCTAACGGCGGCGCTTCAGGCGCAACTGGTGTGGCCTGAATTTCGGCAATGAGCGTATCTATATATTGACGGATGGTGCCGGAGGTATCGCCGCGTTTGTGATTGCCCACTACCGAAATCGCAAAATCGCAGTAAAAGCAGCGCCGCCGACAAAACGGAATGTGAATGTAAGCAGAGGTTGCCAATATTATTAGCCAGAAGTTCAAGAATATGATTAAACCGGGCAGCAGTGCGGTCTTTCCATCGCTCTAACAGCAGCGTGCTGACTGTTGAAACGACTAAAACGACGAATCCCCCTAAAATAGAGCTGATTAAAAAGCTCACAAAATCCGGCATCGATCTGCCCGCCAAAAATCCTTAGAAAGCCGTCAGAAAGGCTAACAAGATTACAAAAAAAGCGATAAAAGGAAGGATTGCAGGCCCACCCCCTATAATAGCCGTAATCATAATCACATCAATGCTTTGGCTTGTGCGAGTGATTCCCCATCTGCAAGCCTCATACTTAACTTATGCTCGACGCACTCATCATTTTTTCATTCGTTTTGACCGGAGCAGGAATCGGCTTTTTTAGCGTCGATTTTTTGCCGGATTCAGCCCTTCAGCAAGTCTCCAACATCGAAGGCTTAGAGG
>QBMP01000116.1 GCA_003242115.1 Phormidesmis priestleyi | reverse complement strand
GAATTACAGGGCTATTCCTGAAAACTTGACAGTTATTGATTGAGCGTTCCTTAGCTAAAGCACTGGGCCGACCACGCACCCATGAACTACCAGCACAAGTTTGATTTGGTGGAAGCTGAGCGCTGCCGCGTCGCCAACGATCTCTACCAGGCGCTGGCGCTGTACGACCAGGCGATCGCAGGTGCTAGCTATACCCAAGAAGCCGCCCTAGCCAATGAGCTAGCAGCTCGGTTCTATCTGGCATGGGGCAAAGCCAAAATCGCCGCAGGTTACCTGCAAGAAGCCTACTACAGCTACGCTCGGTGGGGCGCAAAGGCAAAAGTTATTCATTTAGAACAACACTATCCTCAGCTTCTAGGGTTCGCTATCGCCGAAGCATCCGGTATCACCACTATCGCCCCAAAAATAGTTCAAGCGACAGCCCTCAACACCATTACCAGTGCTACCACTAGCAAAAGTCATTGGCTGGACTTTTCAGCAACACTCAAGGCCGCACAGGCCATTTCAACAGAAATTGAGTTCGATAAGCTGCTCGCCACGCTCATGAAAATTGTGGTGGCCAGTGCAGGCGCGCAAACCGGCTACCTGATTTTACAACAGGGCAAAGAGTGGTTCGTCAGAGCCCAGACCCACTTGGAAGCCGTTAAAACTGTGGAAATTCCGATTGAACAAACCTCCAATCTGCCCCAAAGTCTGATTTATTCCGTCGCTAAAACCAACAAGGTCGCTATTTTTGAAAACCTCAGCACCTGTGGGCAGTTCGAGAGCGATCGCTATATCACGCTTCAGCGGCCAATTTCAGCTCTATGTATGCCGATCAGTCTTCAGAGTAAGCTGATCGGCATACATAGAGAACAATTTGATGGAGGGAGCCTTTACGTGCGATCGCATCGAAACGCTCCAGTTCCTCACTAGCCAAGCCGCCATCTCCATCGAAAATGCCCGACTCTACCAAGAAACCGAAAACTACCAGATCGTCACTAAAAACCACAACGGCAAACTCTCCTGCCATTCAGCAGTCGGTGAGGGAGCAGAGTTTGTCATTGAGCTGCCGGTAAAAGCCCGGGAAAAACATAGTGCAGCTCAACGACAAAAGAGTTAACTTACACGGCAGTCGGCGTCAAACACAGCCGATCTACAAAAAACCCCACCGTCTGCTGAGTCAGCCAGCCATTGCGTACCAAAGTCTCTCCTAGTCGCAACGGCACCGTTTCTTGCTCCAAGGGCGCATAACGCAACTGTCATTCACCAGCCCCGCCTCAACGACCTGACTGTTTTCAAAGGCCCGTTCTCAAAGGCTCGTTCTCAAAGGATTGAGTAAGGATTGAGTAAGGATTGAGTACGACGCTCAATCAAGTCGTGACTAGGCCGTTCTCAAGTGCGTAGCGAACTAGCTCCGTGCGGCTGTTGGTGCCGGTTTTGCCAAACAGACGGCTGACGTATTTTTCGACGTTGCGAACGGTGGTGCCCAGGCGACTGGCGATTTCTTTATTCATCAGCCCTTCGGCCACGAGGTTGAGCACGTCCTGCTCACGCGGGGTGAAGTCGATGCGAATGCCGCTGTTATTTTGCTTGATTAAGCTGCCGCGCTGGGTGAGCAATGCCCTAATTTCTTCGATTTGTCTGGCCATCGTCGCCATATCGGGCGTTGCGGAGGGATCGGGCGCTTGGGCCGCTCGGCGGTCAATCAGGTTGGTGAGAATGGCGACGAGTTCTTCGGGGTCGAAGGGTTTGGCGAGGTAGGCATCCGCGCCTGCTTTGTAGCCTTGAATGCGATCGCTCGTCATTCCGCGCGCGGTCAAAAACACCACCGGCAGCGCCTGAAAGCGAACATCTTCACGTACCTGCTTCAGAAACTGATAGCCATCTACTTGGGGCATCATGATGTCTGAAATCAGCACGTTAGGCGTTTCCTGCTGCAATAAATCCCAGCCTTCTGCCGCATTGCTCGCGACCTTAACCGCAAAATTGCTGTCTTCTAAGTAAGCCTGCACCGATTCGCGTAGGCCCGGTTCGTCATCGACCAGCAAAACTCGGCTAGTGGTTTGGCCAGAAGTCTGGCTAGAAGCTGGGCCAGACGTTTGACTAGAAGCTGAGCCAGACGTTTGGCCAGAAGGCTTTTTAGAGGAAGTATCTACCATGATCTTTGTATTTGAGGTGGAGCCTTTAGTTTAAGGGTTTGAGCGTTGATCGAGTGCTTTGCCAAAAATTTGCGAACGAGGAAGCCGTCAATCGCGATGAACTGTAAATAATCATCTATATTCCGACCGGAATACCGGGGATTGTGGCAAAATTTATAAAGGTTCCTCTGAGAAGTTTTCTGTAGAACGTCAGCGCAAGCCGCTTGTTTATCAGTAAAATTTCAGTCAGTAAAATCTCAAAGCAAACCTTATCCTAAAATTAGGTAATCGAATCAGGTAACTCAAACCATGACACTTCAACTAGGCGATATTGCCCCCGATTTTTCACAAAAGTCCTCTCAAGGCGACATTAACTTTCACGAATGGGCAGGCGATAGCTGGGTTGTGCTCTTTTCTCACCCGGCTGACTATACGCCTGTGTGCACCACAGAGCTAGGCTTAGTCGGAGCTTTGCAGGACGAATTCAAAAAGCGCAATGTCAAAACCATCGCGCTTAGCGTCGATGGCGTAGAGTCTCATAAAGGCTGGATTAAAGACATTGACGAAACCCAAAGCACTACCGTCAACTATCCGATTTTGGCAGATGATGACAAAAAAGTCGCCACTCTATACGGGATGCTGCACCCTGAATCCAGCACCGGCAATACGCTGACGGTGCGCTCTGTCTTCATCATCGATCCGAATAAAAAAATCCGACTCACGATTACTTACCCAGCCAGCACGGGCCGTAATTTCGATGAGATTTTGCGCGTGATTGATTCTTTGCAGCTCACTGACTATCACAGCGTGGCGACACCCGGCAACTGGCAAGATGGCGGCGACTGTGTGGTGGTTCCGTCTATTTCTACCGAAGATGCGAAGAAGAAGTTTCCGAAAGGCGTGACTGAAATTAAGCCTTATCTGCGGATGACGCCTCAGCCTAATAAATAGACCAATAGATAGATCCATAAATCGCTGAACAAATAGATCAATTAGATCACTTTAAATAACGTGCTGTGGGCGAATGCTTGCAGTGCGTTATTTTGGTCTGTACCTAATACTGATTAAGGATAGTGCCCCCGTGAAAAAATTCAAGCCCCTAATAGGTTTCGCGCTCGTGGTTGCGGTCATTACCGTTGGCTTTGTACAAGTAACGCAGTGGCTAGTGCTGTTGTTTGGAGCGCTGTTTACAGCGGCTTATGTCAATAACAAATGGCCGATTTGGCAAGAGCTGTTTGGGCGGCGCGATCGCAAACTATTTCAATCTCTGTTGGCGACCTACGGCGTCGAAACCACGATTGTGTTTGCGCTTTACTGGCTAGGTCGAGGCACCGCCGGACTCCTGTGATATGGATTAAATCAGCGGTTTAATCAGTGACTCAATTAGCGGCTTAATCGCTGGGCAATGTCAGCGTAAAGGCGGTTTGTCCCCGAGCGGTTCTGTCGAGCTTAAGATCACCTTTGTGGGCGCGGGCAATTTCTCTCGATAGGCTCAGGCCCAACCCAAAGCCTTCTCGCTTGCGATTACGAGAGCGATCGCCTCGGTAAAACCTGTCAAAAATGCGATCGCGCTCTTCTATGGGAATATCTCTCGAAGCATTGGTCACCGTCAGGCGCACATGCTGACCCCGCTGCTGCCCGATAATTGAGAGCGATCGCCCCTTAGCTCCTTCTGGCAAATTGTACTTAATGGCGTTGTCTATCAGGTTTTGCAGCACTTGAGTGAGTAAGTCGCGATCGCCTCTCACCCACAGATCCGCTTTCACCGTCATTGTCACCGGCAAATCTGGCGCTAATAGCTCAATATCTTCTACCAATACCGCCAAAATTTCGCCCAAATCCACCTTTGCTCTGTGAAAACGCATTTGCCCCGCATCGGCTAATGACAGCAGCAGCAGCTTACGCACAATCGTACTCAGTCGCGACACCTCATCCATCAAATTACTCAAGCTTTGCTGTAATGGCGAACCGGGCTCAGCCTGCTGCATCACTAGCTCTAGCTCACCTCGCAAAATGGCCAGCGGCGTTTTCAGCTCGTGCGCCGCATCGCCACTAAAGCGAGAAGACTGTTTAAAGCTGCGCTCAAGCCTGGTCAACATTTGGTTGAACACCTCAATCAGCTCCACAAATTCCACATCAGCGCTACTTACCGGCACCTGCTGATCGAGCCCGGTTGCGGTCACTTGTGTAATCACGCTCGTCAGCTTGCGCACCGGCAGCAGCGCACTGCCTGAAAGCACCCAAGCCCCGACCGCAATCAGCAGCAGCGTACTCGGAACCGCTACCAAAAAAATATTGCGAATCACCGCCATATCCTGATCGATGGTTTGGAGGCTGATGGCGATCGCCCCTTTCCCCATCTCAGAACCCACAATGCCAATTCGCCAGCTCCCCGTCGGTGTATTGCGCGTAGAAATCTGAGGAGCCCATTGATCTAGCGCTGCACTTGCCGCCATCTCTTCGGCGCTTTTCGCCGTCACATTTTCAGACGCGCTGGAAAGCAACTGCCCCATTTCCAGCGTGACATCGCCAAGATGAGCCCCACTAACCGAATAGTGCAAGGTTCGGCCCTTCGCATCGAGAGCCAAAAACGTAATTGACGTATCGATCTGAGTCTCTAGCTCAGCGGGTAGTTCTTGACCAAAGCTTTGCCACCAATTGCGATCGCGCGCTACTACCATCCGCTTCAGCTGGCTTTCGATCTTAGCGTCTAAAACCCTGACCTTCGCTACATAGATCAGCCGCCAAGCCACCAGCCCAAAGCTTACCAGCGCCCCACCCGACAGAGCCACCAGCAACAGCGCAATCCGCAAGCGAAAAGAGCCTAGCCTCACTCAAGTTCGACTTTGTAGGGCAATCCGTCGAGCTATCCAAATCAGGGCGCTGAGGGTGACAATCGCGATCGCAGCGGTCGCGACTGGGGCAATCCACTGGCCAAGGCGCTCATATTCACTGCCGAGAAAATAGCCACTCAGCGTCAAAAACGCCGTCCATAAAATCGTGCCCACAGTGGAGTACAGCAAAAAAGAGCCCACCGGCATTCGGGTAATGCCCGCTGGAATAGAGACATAGGTGCGAATGCCCGGAACCATCCGGCAAAGGCCCACCGTCCAGGGGCCTCGCTTAATAAACCAGCGCTGCGCATTGTCTAAATCTTTGGCCGAAAGCCCTACCCAGCGGCCATAGCGATCTAGCAAAGCCTGGAGTCGCTCTAGTCCTAAAATTAGCCCAATATAGTACCACAGCAATGCGCCCAGCACTGAGCCGATAGAGCCCGCAGCGATTGCTATCCACAAATCCATCTGCCCCTGAGAGGCCGCAAACCCTGCTAACGGCATCACTAATTCAGACGGAATCGGTGGAATTAAATTTTCTAAAAACATCATAAACGCGATGCCAGCGTAGCCAAATGAGGTCACTGCTTGGGTAATCCAATCCAACAAACTTTCGCTCATCGCGTCCTAATTTCTGAAACGTCCACAGTCTCAAAAGTAATCTAAAAGCAGCTTAAAGACTAGCAATAGCTTACTATGACAAAACTGCGAAGCCATTTCCCTCTACCGATAGTTCTACTCAAGCTTTATAGCGTTTCTGCTTGCCGAAATCGGTAGCCGACCCCGCGAACGCTTTCAATCCAGCGCTCCTGGCTTTCGCTGTCGATTTTTTTGCGCAGGCGCTGAATGCATACGTCTACTACATTGGTGCTGGGGTTAAAGTCGTAGCCCCAAACGTGCTCTAGCATTTGAGTGCGGGTAAAAACTCGACCGGGCGATCGCATCAAATACTCCAGCAAATTAAATTCCCTAGTCGTCAGCTCTACCGTTTGCGCCTCGCCCTGCCGCTGACAAATCACCGTTCGCGTCAGCCGATCTAGCCGGAACGGGCCAATCGTGACCAAATTTTGCCGCTCTCCTAAGCTGCGACGCACAACCGCCTGTATTCTCGCGACTAGCTCCTCGACAAAAAAAGGCTTGGCAATGTAGTCGTCGGCTCCAAGGTTCAATCCCTGCAAGCGATCATCTAGCTCATTGCGCGCAGTCAGCAAAATCACGGGCGTGTTGCGCCCTAGCTGCCGCAGATGCTTGAGAATAAATAAGCCATCTTTACCCGGCATCATAATGTCGAGCAAAATCACGTCGTATTCGTTTTCGGTCGCTTTTTCGTAAGCGCGATCGCCATGATCGCAATAGTCCACTACAAAGCCGTGTTCCTTTAACCCAATCTGCACAAAGCTGGCAATTTTTGGCTCATCTTCTACAAACAAAACATGCATGCACTCATCTACTTGCTCAAATACTGGCTCAAACTCAAGTTAGCTCAGCCGTTGACTGAATTAGCCCTTTGCTGAGTCAATCGTAGCTGAGCAAAGGCAAAGCGCTAAAGAGCCGCCATCTTCTGACTCAACTGCGTCTCATCGCCCATCCATCCACCGCCTAATACAGCTTGTGATCGTTCCTAATGGCTGACAGCCACTGGCCATTTACTCGCGACTTACTAGCCGCTAAATTACTAGCCACTAAATATAGACCTAGACACGTTTCATGCAGACACTTCTCCATATAGACTGTCTAAATTACTTGCCTAGCAACCCCACTGCTAACGCTCAAGTGCCAACCATTGACCGGCCATCTGCCAACCATCAGTCTTTCAATCAAACATACCCTCTTGGCCCCTTTTTTCCTCCTATGGCTACCCTGCTTCGCACCCCTTTAAACGCGCTCTGCCTTCAGCAACAAGCCAAAATGACCGGGTTCTCAGGCTGGGAAATGCCCGTACAGTTTAGCGGCATTCGTCAAGAGCACGAGGCTGTGCGCACCAGCGTCGGCGCGTTTGATATTTCTCACATGGGCAAATTTGTGCTCACTGGCCCAGATGTGATTGGAGCTTTGCAGCAACTCGTGCCTTCCGATCTATCTCGGCTAAGCGCTGGCAAAGCCCAATACACGGTTTTGCTCAACCCCGAAGGCGGTATTATTGACGATCTGATTGTTTATCATCAGGGCCAAGGCTCTACCCAAAATTCAGCCCAAGACTCAGCCCAAAATTTAGCCGAAAATCAGCAGCAAATTACCCTAATTGTCAACGCGGGTACTACCGATAAAGATAAAGCTTGGTTGCAGCAGCACTTGCCAGAGACAATCGCTTTTGCCGACATTTCTCAAGAGCAGGCTTTGATTGCGCTACAGGGGCCAACTGCCGTCAAAAATCTACAGCGCCTGTGCCCCGACTACGATCTAATAAATCTCCCTCGATACCATCACCTCACTGGCAATTTGCTGGGCTATCCCGCCTTTTTTGCCAGAACCGGCTACACCGGAGAAGATGGCTTTGAAATTATGGTGCCGATCGCTGCTGCCAAAAAAATTTGGCAAGCATTCATGGAATTTGCCACTCCCTGCGGACTCGGAGCCCGCGACACCCTTCGCCTAGAAGCCGCGATGGCGCTCTATGGTCAAGATATTGACGATACGACAACCCCATTAGAAGCCGGACTGAGCTGGCTAGTGCATCTCGATAAAGCCGCAGATTTCATCGGTCGCAGCGCCCTTACGCAGCAAAAGGCAGAGGGTGTAAAGCGCCGGTTAGTTGGGCTGACGCTGGCAGATCGCAATATTGCCCGCCACGACTATCCGGTGCTACACCAGGGCAAAACCGTGGGCATCATTACTAGCGGAACGCTTTCGCTGACGTTGGGCTATCCAGTCGCTTTGGGCTATGTGCCCTCAGATCTGGCTAAAGTCGGTCAGACCCTAGCGGTTGCTATTCGCAATAAAACTTTCCCGGCGACCGTTGTAAAACGACCATTTTATAAAGTATGAATTAATGCGACACTGTGAATTAATTTCTACCCGCTGATAGCGCTGACCCGCTTTACGACCCGTCTTAATTTATCGGCTATTTTGAGAACAAACCATGCCATTTGACTATCCCGAAGACCTACAGTATTTAGACAGCCACGAATACGCCCGCGTAGATGAAGAAGAAAAAATTGTGACGATTGGCATCACCTCATTTGCCGTCGATCAGATGGGTGATGTGGTGTTTTTGGAGCTGCCTGAAACTGGAGATTCGGTAGAAAAGGGCGAAAACTTTGGCACGATTGAGTCGGTCAAAGCTGTGGAAGATCTCAAGTCGCCAGTCAGCGGCTCTGTGCTAGAGCGCAACGATGCTCTGCTTGAATCGCCTGAAGATATTGCCAACGATCCCTATGGTGAGGCTTGGCTAATTAAAGTGAGAGCAGAAGATCTCTCGGATCTCGACGATGCGATGTCCGCAGCAGAGTACGAAGAGCAGGTAGAAGGTAGCTAGCGGCTTTTGCTGGCCGCATTGATCGGCGACATGACCTAGCGGCATGAGTATTTTTGATAATCGTTCTGCAAAAGTGTTCACGGCGACAATCGGCGGTGAGCCGCTTTTTGTTACACAATAATGTGAAGAAACAATAATCTCTAAATCTATGAATGCTCAGACCGTAGGTAACAGCACCGTGACTCACAGCACTGCGACTCATAGCGGCACTGAGGCTGTCCGCAAGCCATCATCTGCTTTGATCAAAAGCCGTCCGGAGTGGGCCGATACTTCTGAGCGCTTTGCTTCACGCCATTTGGGGCCGACCGAGCCCGACGTGGCGCAAATGCTGGGCGTTTTAGGGTTTGAAAGTGTCGAGGCGCTGATTGCCGCAGCGGTGCCTGCTGGCATTCGCCTAAAAGGGGCGTTGGCTTTACCTGTGGCGCTCAGCGAAACCGCAGCGCTGAAAAAAATTGCCGATATCGCTGCGCAAAATCAGGTGTATCGCAGCTATATTGGCTTGGGCTATGCCAACTGCGTCACGCCGCCGGTGATTCAGCGCAATATTTTAGAAAATCCTGGCTGGTACACCCAATACACGCCTTATCAGCCGGAAATTTCGCAGGGTCGATTAGAGGCGCTGCTGAACTATCAAACGATGGTGACGGATCTCACCGGGCTAGAAATTGCCAATTCGTCTTTGCTTGATGAAGGCACGGCGGCGGCTGAAGCGATGAGTATGAGCTATGGCGTCTGTACCAATAAGGCGGCTAAGGCGGCTAAGCGGTTTTGGGTGTCGGCGACTTGCCATCCGCAGACGATTGAGGTGATTAAGACGCGATCGCACCCTCTCGGTATTGAAGTCATTGTCGGCGATCACCGCACCGATAGCTTTACCACAGGCGATCCTTATTTCGGCGCGTTGCTTCAGTATCCGGCGACCGACGGCGCGATTTTTGACTATACAGATTTTATTCAGCAAGCACATGCGGCTGGCACGATTGTCACCGTTGCCGCTGACTTACTCAGCCTAACGCTGCTCAAAGCCCCCGGTGAATTTGGCGCAGATATTGCGGTTGGCAACACGCAGCGATTTGGCGTGCCGCTGGGTTATGGTGGCCCTCATGCGGCCTACTTTGCGACCAAATCGGCCTACGCCCGCAAGCTGCCCGGTCGCTTGATTGGCCTGTCAAAAGATACGCAAGGAGCCCCGGCTTTGCGCTTAGCGCTTCAGACCCGTGAACAGCACATTCGCCGGGACTCGGCGACGAGCAATATCTGTACCGCCCAAGTATTGCTGGCAATTATGGCCAGCGCTTATACGGTTTATCATGGGCCGGAAGGGTTGAGAGCGATCGCTACCCGCATTCAAAAGCTCACCACTGCCCTAGCAAATGGCCTAAAGCAGCTTGGATACACGCTAGGCGATCAGCCCGTGTTTGATACCCTGACCGTAGAAACAGGCAACAGCACCGCTGACATTTTGGCTCGTGCGACCGAACAACAGATTAATTTACGCCTTGACGCTGAGCAAGCAGATAGGCCCAGAACCTTGGGCATTTCTTTAGATGAAACCACGGACTATGAGCAAGTGGCGGAACTACTGACCGTTTTTGCGGGCGATAAAACTGTTCCGGATCTAGAATCCTTGCACCCTCAGCCTTTACCGACAGCTTTTAGCCGCACCTCTAGCTATCTGACCCATCCGGTTTTCAATCAGTATCACAGCGAAACAGAGCTGCTGCGCTATTTGTACAGTTTGCAAAAGAAAGATCTCTCTCTGGCTGATGCCATGATTCCATTGGGTTCATGCACTATGAAGCTCAATGCCACCGCCGAAATGGTGCCGGTAACTTGGCCAGAATTTGGTCAAATTCATCCGTTTGCGCCGCTGTCGCAGACCCAGGGCTACCAAATTTTGTTTAGACAGCTAGAAGACTGGCTCTCTGAAATTACGGGGTTTGCGGGCATCTCTCTTCAGCCCAACGCAGGTTCACAAGGAGAATACACCGGACTGCTCGTGATCCGGCAATATCACGCCTCTCGCGGCGACACCCACCGCGATATTTGCTTGATTCCGCAGTCGGCTCACGGCACTAATCCGGCCAGTGCGGTGATGGCCGGGATGAAGGTGGTGGCAGTGAAATGCGATGATGATGGCAACATTGATGTGGCAGATTTGGCGGCTAAAGCCGAAAAGCATCAGCAAAATTTGGCGGCGCTGATGGTGACGTATCCATCTACTCATGGCGTGTTTGAAGAGAGCATTAAATCTGTTTGTGAGATTGTGCATTCGCGCGGCGGACAGGTGTATATGGATGGGGCGAATATGAACGCCCAAGTCGGGCTGTGTAGCCCTGGCGATATTGGCGCAGATGTGTGTCATTTGAATTTGCACAAGACGTTTTGCATTCCGCATGGCGGCGGTGGCCCAGGCGTTGGCCCAATTGGCGTGGCGGCGCATTTGGTACCCTTTTTGCCCGGTCACACCCTGGTGCCCGTGGGCAATAGCCAAGCGATTGGAGCCGTTGCTTCAGCGCCTTGGGGCAGTGCCAGTATTTTGCCCATTTCTTGGATGTACATTCAGATGATGGGGCCCAAAGGGCTGAAGCAGGCGAGTGAAATCGCGATTTTGAGCGCTAACTATATTGCTAAGCGGCTAGAGGGTCATTACGACATTTTGTATAAAGGTGCGAGCGGTTTGGTGGCGCATGAGTGCATTGTTGATTTGCGATCGTTCAAAAAAACGGCCAACATTAATGTTGATGATATTGCCAAGCGATTGATTGACTATGGCTTTCATCCGCCAACCATGTCTTGGCCAGTGGCGGGCACGATTATGGTGGAGCCCACCGAGAGTGAAGGGCTTAAAGAGCTAGATCGCTTTTGTGAGGCAATGATCGCCATTCGCACTGAAATTCAACAGATTGAATCGGGTAAGCTCACGGCTGAGGAGAGTCCTTTGCACTATGCGCCGCATACGGCGGCGGATCTGGTGGCTAATTGGGATCGGGCTTATTCGAGAGAGGTGGCGGTGTTTCCAACTCAGTGGACGCGCGATCGCAAGTTTTGGCCAGCGGTCAATCGCATTGATCAGGCGTATGGCGATCGCAATCTCATTTGCACCTGTCCTTCAATGGATGAGTTTGCCGAATGAGTTGCCAAGATGAGTTCGCTGATTAATCTGGTAAGGTTCTGATGGGCTTTGAGCATATTTAGTTAGCTGCACTCAACTGCACTCAACTGCACTTATGGCGCTCAGTCCATCAGAACCTTTCTATTCTTGTTCGATTTGTTCGATTTGCCCGATAAATTTGGCTTTATGACTTTACCCGCTCAGGATACTTGGCAAACTCCCCCTGAGCCGATTGCTACCATGCTCAAGGCTCCCCGGCTTCCGGCGGTGGCCTTTTCGCCGAATGCTGAGTGGATTGTTGAATTAGGCCGAGCGAATTTGCCGCCCTTAGCTGAACTCGCTCAGCCAAAAGTTGCGATCGCTGGCCTCCAACTCAACCCCCAAACTTGGGGAAAATCTAAAGCAGGCTATTACTGCACGCTCTCTATCCGCCGCCGCGAAGAGAACATTGTTAAACCGATTACGCTGCCGCCCAATCCTCGCATTCGCAATCTCATCTGGTCAAAGTGCAGCCGCTATCTGGCCTTTACGCACACTCAGATGGCTTCATCTCAAGCAACTCCAGCTGATAGCACCGATGCTCGCAACAACAAAAGCGGCGTCAGCCTTTGGGTGCTTGATATCGAAACGGCCCAAGTGCGTGCCCTCAGCGAACCGATGCTCAATGCCACCCACAGCACCGTGATTCAATGGCTCCCTGACAACAGCATTATCTGCAAGCTGCGTACAGACATCGGCCCACCACCCGCCCCGCCTAACCTGCCAGTTGGCCCGCTGATTGAAGAGAACTTAGGTCGAATCGCACCCGTTCGCACCTACACTAATC
>QBMP01000115.1:11171-12399 GCA_003242115.1 Phormidesmis priestleyi | reverse complement strand
CCAATGGGTGCAGTGCCAGTTAGTGTGCCGGTGAATATTCCACCAATAGATCCGATAGTAGATTCAATAGATATTAGCCTGCGATCGCAAGGCATTTGGGACAATGCTGCTGCCCGTGAAAGCAGCTACTGGGCCGCTAGCAGCGCGTCTGCCGAAACCCTCTGGCAGTTGCTGACCGATCTGGCCGATCTGGCCTCTTGGCATCCGCTGATTACCTCCACCAATGCCCCACGCGGCCAAAGGGCTAAACCCGGCCTAATTTACCGGGCCTTTAGCCGCTATTTGCCGCTATCGACCCAGATTTTTGTAGAGCGGGTGCTGCCCGGTGAGCTGCTCAGCATTCGACTGTTTCCGCTGCCCGGATTACAGGAGCGAGTAACTTACCGAATCATCTCAACCCTATGCGGCACCTGCGTTCTGTACTCAATGACCCTGAGCGGCTGGCTCTCGCCAATTGCTTGGCCGATGATGAAGCCTCAAGTCACCAAGGTCGCGGCGGCTCTCGTCCAAGCTGCTGAAGAAGCGGCGATGCGACCTCACGATTCGTCTAAACGGCTGCAAAACCTAACGTCTAAAACAGATATTTTTTGAGATACTGACATCAGTACCTTAATTAATCAACGCCTTCCAGCACCTTTTAACATGATCAAAACGCTCGATGCCGAATCCGTTCTTGCTGTGCTTAAACCTGTACAGGACCCAGAGCTACAGAAGAGTTTGGTAGAGCTGAACATGATTCGCAATGTCGCGATTGTGGGCGGCAGTGTGAGCTTTACGCTGGTGCTAACGACCCCTGCTTGCCCCTTGCGCGAATTCATTGTAGAAGACTGCGAAAAGGCCGTGCGCACCTTGCCAGGAGTAGAGACCGTAGAGATTGAAGTCACCGCTGAAATTCCTCAGCAAAAAGCCTTGCCTGATCGCACCGGCATCGACGGCGTAAAAAATATTCTGGCGGTCACTAGCGGTAAAGGCGGTGTTGGCAAAAGCACCGTAGCGATTAATATTGCCGTGGCTTTGGCCAACACCGGGGCAGCTGTGGGCCTGATTGATGCCGATATTTATGGCCCCAATGCACCGATGATGATGGGCCTGAGCGAAGCGGGGGTGACGGTGCGTGACGATAACGGGGTGCAGGTATTGGAACCTGCCTTTAACCACGGCGTCAAAATGGTGTCTATGGGCTTTTTAATTGAGAAAGATCAGCCGGTGGTATGGCGGGGGCCGATGC
>QBMP01000115.1:5717-11161 GCA_003242115.1 Phormidesmis priestleyi | reverse complement strand
GTTTCTGTATCAGGTGCAGTGGGGCGAATTAGATTATTTGGTGGTGGATATGCCGCCAGGAACGGGCGATGCGCAGCTTACCCTGGCCCAAGCGGTGCCGATGGCCGGGGCGATTATTGTAACGACGCCGCAGTCGGTGGCACTAGCCGATGCTCGGCGCGGTCTAAAAATGTTTGAGCAGCTCAATGTGCCGATTTTGGGCTTGGTGGAGAATATGAGCTACTTTATTCCGCCGGATATGCCGGATAAGCGCTACGCAATTTTTGGCTCAGATGGTGGGGAGAAGGCGGCGGCTGAACTGGGGGTGAGCTTGTTGGGGAAGGTGCCGTTGGAAATGCCGGTGAGAGTTGGGGGCGATCGCGGCATTCCCATCGTGCTATCTGCGCCTGAATCAGCAGCAGCAGTAGCGCTGACGGACATTGCCAAAAAAGCCGCCGCCAAAATTTCGGTAGCGGCGCTAACTTAGGCTTTAACATTCAGTCTTGATATTCGGTCTTAATATTTTGGGTGTGATATGACCTATTATTCTGCGCATTCGCTCGTCAACAGAAACTGGAAACGGCTTATGCAAGGGTGGCAGGGCGTAGACTGGCTGCTGTTTTTGCTGCCTGTCGGCCTCACCATTTTCGCCAGCATTTTAATTAGCAGCACCCAAAAATACACCAAAGAAACCGGCTTTGCCGTTAATCATCTCTTGATGGGTACGATTGGCGTGATCTTGGCGCTGTGGATTGCCCGCAGCCGGTACGAGAATTTGCTGCAATGGCGATGGATCATCTACGCGGCGACGATTGCTTCTCTAATCGCCGTGATGGCCATCGGCACAGTAGGCTTAGGGGCACAGCGCTGGATTAATATTTTGGGCTTTCACGTCCAGCCGTCAGAATTTGCCAAGATTGGCGCAATCATCACCCTAGCCGCGATGCTTAAAGACCGCGATGCCCCGACGCTATTTGGCATGATTAAAGCCTTGGCGATTATGGCGGTGCCTTGGGCGTTGGTATTTTTGCAGCCTGATTTGGGGACTTCTCTAATCTTTGGCGCAATTGCGATAGGGATGCTCTACTGGAGCGGTACGCATCCGGGCTGGCTAATTTTGATGATATCGCCGCTGGTGTCGGCGATTTTATTTGGGGTTTCGATGCCGGTGTGGATTGGCTGGGTAGTGCTGATGGGGCTAGTTGCCTTTCGCTCGTTGCCCTGGTGGCCAATCTACAGCGGCATCCTTGCCGTAATCGTCAATTTGGGATCAGGCAAGCTCGGCAATGTGCTGTGGAGCCTGCTCAAGGAATTCCAAAAAGATCGCCTAATTTTGTTTTTAGACCCCGAAAAAGATCCGCTAGGCGGCGGCTATCACTTGATTCAGTCGCGGATTGCGATTGGCGCGGGGGAGCTGTGGGGGAGAGGTCTTTTTCAGGGGACTCAAACGCAGCTTAGCTTTATTCCTGAGCAGCATACGGACTTCATTTTTTCGGCGGTGGGCGAGGAGATAGGCTTCATGGGGGGGATGGTGCTGGTGCTGGCTTTTTGGCTGATTTGCCTGCGGCTGGTGATGATTGCCCAAAGCGCTAAAGATAATTTTGGCTCGCTGCTGGCCATTGGGGTGCTGAGCATGATTGTCTTTCAAGTGGTTATTAATATCTGCATGACGATTGGTTTGGCCCCGATTACCGGGATTCCGCTGCCCTGGATGAGCTATGGCCGCTCGGCCCTGCTGACGAATTTTATTGCGATCGGGATAGTAGAGTCGGTGGCGAACCATCGCGTCAGGCTGAGGTTTTGAGGTAGCGTCATGACAGCTTATAGCCCACCCGTATCGGCACTGCTTACTTATGGAAGCTGCCTAGAGCAAGCCAAAAAGATTAGAGATCCAGAGCATGAGCGCATTCTTGAGACGCTGATAGCCGCGAAGCCTGGAGAGACAGATTTAGCTGATCTGTCTCAAATTAAGCGCAGCTTAAAGCCTGAGAAATGGCCAGATTATCTACAGGAGTTGGGAATCACCTCGGCGGATATTCCGGAGCTGATTCGGATGATGACTGATGATGATCTCAATTGGGCCGATAGCGACTCAAGCGAAGTGTGGGCTCCGGTTCATGCTTGGCGCTGCTTGGGTTTTTTGCGGGCAGAGGCGGCGATCGCGCCTTTAATTAGCTTATTAGATGATGATGATGATGACAACGACTGGGTGATGGAGGAAGTGCCTTGGGTGTTAGGGCTGATTGGGGAGAGTGCGATCGCGCCCATCGCCCTCCATTTAGCCAACCGTGGCGCATTGGAGTGGGGCCGGATTTCGTCGGTTTCAGCCCTAGAATATACCGCCCTACTACATAGCGATCTCCAAGCTATCTGCATCGAAAAGCTGGCCTCTCAGCTAGCGGATTATGTACACAACCCCGAATCGCTAAATGGGTTTTTAGTCAGTAGCCTAGTAGAGTTAAAAGCCGTTTCTAAAGCGTCGCTGATGAGCCGTGCCTTTGCATCTGAGCGCGTAGATGACACCGTTCGCGGCAATTGGCCGCATATGCAAATTGAAATGGGCCTCGCCACCAAAGCCGACTTTACGCCTAAAGAGCTGGCCTACCGCGATTTTGAGTGGGTATATGATCCCAAGCCAAATAGAAAACTCAGAGAACCGACAGACAGACAAACTATGCGCTCAATTGAGCAGTCTCAAAGAAAACCATCCTCTGAGCGATCACCGCAGGGCTTTGGCTCTAAAAACACTGAGGGGAAAGGAAAAAAGAAGAAGCCCAAAAAGAAAAAGCGCTAGCGATCGCTCGGCAATAGCTGACTGACGGCAAAAGACACATCTGGAAACGCCAGCGGAGAAATGGTGCCTTGCTGTAGCTCTGTTGTGAGCTGATAGTCGCCATCTTGCGGTTCTCGGAAAACGAGCAGCCGAGAATTTTTGAGAGCGAGAATCCAGTAGTCTTGAATGCCCGCTGCTGCATAAATCTGGCGCTTTAGGGTTAAATCTTTCTCCAAACTAGAAGCTGAGACTTCAACCGCAAGTAGAACATCTTCTGAGTATGGGTGACGGTAACGATACGTTTCCCAATCTCCGGTGACGACAGCAATGTCTGGCTCCGGTTCGGAATTTGAGAGGGTGATCGGGATCGCATTACGGACAAGAGCGCGATTACCTAGCTTGCGGCGGAATTGATCGGCCAAACTTCCCCCAAAATAGCTATGAGGTGCGCCTTCTGGTGGCATTTGATAGACCTCTCCATTTAGCAACTCTACTTTTTTATCCAGCAAAATTTCCGATTCAATCATGCGGTGATAGTCATCGACTGTCCATTTTATTCGCGATTGAGTAGTCTGGGGTTGCGTAATCTGTGACTGCATAGCCTGTGATTGCATGGTGAGTCTCGCGTGTGAGCCTACAGCTACTATTCTATACGGCACTATCAGCCCCCGCTAGCGGCTGAATAGGCTAACGGGGGCTGATAGGAATTTATAAAGAAATATGGATAGAGCCGTTTAGTAGCTGTCGCCGTCGGTGACGGTTTTAATGGCGAGGGTGTGATTGGCTTCGTGAAGGCGTTCGGCTATAGCATCTCGCCAGTTTAGGTTAATTTTGGGATTGGCTAACACCTGCTGCGCCCGCTCCCGGCACTGTGCGCCTGCCATCATGGTCATATCGCCAATATTGGCTAAGTCTTCGTAGAGCTTTTGTAGAGGGATTCTTTGCGTTGACTGTTTTGGCGTTTTGACGGTATCTGAGATTACATCAGCGGTCATTTCAGGCATGGTCTAATTCTCCTGGTGGTAAACTTCTGACTTATGGGCAATTATGGCTTGTTTTGCATGTGCTTGGGGGTTAAGACTGTGAAGCTTTACAGAGCACCATATAGGGCGTAATTTCTTTGCATTTCTTAAAACAAAAGTATAGGGATAGGCGCAAAAATCAAGGGCGGAAAAGGTAAATACCTAGGTAAAGATTAAGAGAATTCTGTATGTTGCTATCGCCTCAAGAAAAAGACAAGCTGCTGATTTTTACGGCGGCACTCGTGGCTGAAAGAAGAAAAGCAAGGGGCCTCAAGCTGAATTATCCGGAGGCGGTTGCCTACATTTCAGCGGCCATTATGGAAGGAGCGCGCGATGGTAGGACGGTGAGTGAGCTGATGAGTGAGGGGACGACCTTGCTAAAGCGTGACGATGTAATGGAGGGGATTGCGGAGATGGTGCATGAGGTGCAGGTAGAGGCGACTTTTCCGGATGGCACTAAGCTGGTGACGGTGCATAACCCGATTATGGATTAGCTAGAGGTTTTGGACTAGCTAAAGATTTTATGGAGGGAGATTTGTAGAGATGTATAAGGAAAATCCGATTGCGCCTGTGCCGCTGGTGCCGGGGCAAATTATTCCGGGTAGTGCGGAGCTGATTGAGCTGAATGCGGGGCGGGCGGTGATTAGCCTAGTGGTGAGGAATGTGGGCGATCGCCCCATCCAAGTCGGCTCCCATTTTCACTTTTATGAGGTGAATCAAGGGCTGAAGTTTGATCGCGATCGCACTCACAAAATGCGACTCAACATCACCGCAGGCACCGCCGTTCGCTTTGAGCCAGGTGACGAAAAAGAAGTTGAGCTCGTACCTTATGGCGGCAGTCAAGAAATCTATGGTTTCAACGGTCAATACAATGGTGCGAACCTGAAGGGATAAATGCATATGCCAACATCAGCCGCAAGATTGGGAATTGGCGGGCCAGTAGGCAGCGGCAAAACGGCTTTGATAGAAGGGCTGGTGCCGTTGCTGATAGCCCAAGGGCTAGAGGTAGCGGTGGTGACCAACGATTTACTGACTACAGAAGATGCGGATCGGCTGAAGCGCAAGGGCTTTTTGCCGCCGGAGCGGGTGATCGGAGTCGAAACCGGAAGCTGTCCGCATACGGCCATTCGCGAAGATCCGACGATGAATCAGCTTGCAATTCAGGATTTGGAGCTACGGTTTCCGGGCCTGGATTTGATTTTGATTGAGAGCGGGGGTGATAATTTGGCCTCTACCTTTAGCTATGAGCTGGTGGACGCTTATCTATTTGTGATTGATGTGGGGGCAGGAGATGACATTCCGCGTAAAAATGGGCCGGGGTTTGTGCAGTCTGATTTGGCGGTGGTGAATAAGATAGATCTTGCGCCCTATGTCGGGGCGGATTTGGACTTGATGCGGTTGGAATCTGAGAAATACCGGCAGGGTAAGCCGGTGGTGTACACCAACTGCAAGACTTCACAAGGATTGAGTGAGGTGGTGGATTTTATTCAATCGACGCTGTTGTTTGGTCAAAAAATAAAGCAGCCATCCGTCAGCAGCAGCCTAAGTAGGTCGATCTAAATTATCTGTAAGACGCTGTTTGTGCCTCGCAAAGCCCCCGTCCCCAATCTTGGGGCTCTGAGGCAAGATGCTTAAAACCTCTCTGGCCAAGCGATCTAGACGTTCTGGAT
>QBMP01000115.1:5121-5707 GCA_003242115.1 Phormidesmis priestleyi | reverse complement strand
GGGGCCAATGCAGCAGTGCTGTTTCCTGTGAAACTTAATTAGATTGACCTACTTATTAAGTCATGCTGTTACCAAATTCGGCTACTCATCAGTTGGAAAAGGGATTGGGAAAGGAAGAAAACGGGATTATAGAACACTCTTCAGAACAGTTTTATCGGGTTCAGTTGGCTTTGAAGATGGGATGCGATCGCACCCAAAAAACAATCTTCCAACATCGCTATATGGCCTATCCGCTGAGCGTTTCACCGATTTTCAGGCTAGAGGAAAATGGAACGGTCGCGGCTTCGACTGAGGCTTGCAAAAGGGCTTATTTATATCGAATGAATACCTCGCCCGGTTTATTAGCCGGTGATAGCATTCGCGTTGCCTTGCAGCTAGCAGCCGGTAGTCAGCTTTATTTAGCAGATCAGTCGGCGACAAAGGTGCATTCTATGCCGCAAAAAGAGACCCAAGCGACAGTAGATTATGCGGTAGAAGTCGAATCAAACGCCACTTTGGAATTTTTGCCTGAGCCGTTAATTCTCTTTGCCGATGCGGAGCTGATGCAAACGACAGACATCACGCTGCACTCTACGGCGGGGCTGGG
>QBMP01000115.1:0-5111 GCA_003242115.1 Phormidesmis priestleyi | reverse complement strand
ACGGCGGGTCTGAGCTGGGGAGAGATTATTTTGCCCGGTCGGTTGGCGCGGGGCGAGGTGTATGAGTTTCGGCAATATCTAAGCCGATTGCGGATAAAATCACCGACGGGAAATTTGTGGTTTGCTGAAACGATGAGGCTAGTGGGTAAAGAGAATCGGTTTGTAACTAGCGATTTGTTTGCGAGTAAGCCGGTGTTGGGGACTTTGATTTTGGTGCTGCCGAGAGCGATCGCTACTTCTCAAACCCTTTCCACCTTAAGCGCTGAAATAGACCTGCTGGCTAGCAACTGCAAATCTGTTGATCTGGCCAGCACCGTTTTACCGGGAGAAAGCGGATTGTTTATTCGAGCGATGTCTGAGACTACCCGTGAACTGCAAGCTTGCTTCAAAGCTGCGCTAAACTGTGTGCGGCGGCTGAGAGGTCAAGCAAAGCTACCCTATTCCTTGTGAGGTGAGGTAATGACAGATTCTTTGAAACCCTCTGTGATGAAATCTTTAATTGAACCCGATTCACAACCCGATTCACAATCCGATTCACAATCTGTGGCTGCCGAACTCGCAGAGACTTACGTCGGCAACTTGCATGAGCAGCCAGCCATTGCCGAGCAGGTGGCGCAGGCCCAAAAAGACGGGCGGTGTTGGGCGGTGACGATTGAGCGAAGCGATCGCCTCAAAGGTCGCATTCTCACCCACACGGCATCTGGTCAGCCCATTGGCATTGTCAAAGGCCGCGATTGGCGGCTGCGCGATGGCGATGTGCTGATGACGGCGCTGGGCAATTGGGTCGTCATCAGCATTCAGGCGCAGCTGGTGATGGCGCTGCGATTTGAGCATGGGGCGAGTAATCAGGCGATCGCGCTGGTGCATTTAGGTCATGTTTTGGGCAATCATCACTGGCCAATTACGGTGCAAAATGGGGTGATTTATGTGGAGCTAGCGGCCGAGGCGGCGGTGATGGCGCAGACGGTGAGCGCGATCGCACAGACCTTGGAACTCAAGGGCCTACAGGTCAATTTTGAAGAAAGATCGGCTGACAAGTTCTTAGATTTTTCTCCAGAACTTTCGCAAGATTCCCCGCTAAGCCTCTCTCATAGCCATCATCATCACGACCATCACGACCATCATTAGAACAATGCCATGTCTACCGACTCCTCAAACAATTTGAATACACTCGATCAGCAGCTTATGCTCATGCAGTTGGCCGATTCATTTTTTCCATCGGGCGCTTACACGCTTTCTCATGGATTAGAAAGCTTGGTGCAGTCTAAGGCGATTACCAGGGCTGAAGAGATAGAGACTTTTGTTCGGCTGTTGCTGTGTCAAAAAGTCGGAAGTACTGATATGGTCGCGTTAGCCCATGCCTATCGCGCTAGCCAATCGGGTGACTTCACCGCTATTCGAGACATCGACGCGCTGCTGTTTGCTCAAACGCCAATAGAGAAAACTCGAATTGCTCAGCGTCAGAGCGGGCGAGCTTTGCTGATGGTCGCGGGTAAAACTTGGCCGCATCCACAGTTAGCCGCACTAAGTCAACAAAGTGCAGCCGGTGAGATCAATTGCCTGCATCCGGTTGTTTTTGCGGTAGTGGCTCAAGTTGCTGGGCTCGATCAGCAGGCTAGCTTAGTGGCTTTTGTACATGGGTTTGTGACTGGTTTGCTGGGGGCGGCGATTCGGCTAGGGGCAATTGGGCATTTGCAGGCGCAGCAGGTACGTAGCGCGATCGCGCCTGATATGGCCAGCGTTTGTCAGAGCGCGGCGACTTTATCTTTGGATGAAATGTGGTCTTGCACACCGCTAATTGACCTTGCCCAAATGCGACAGGCCAAGCTCTCTAGGCGCTTGTTCGCCAGTTAGTGAGCCAGCCAAAATCTCGCCGGGAGCCTAAGAACAAAGCTCTGGAGACAGGGGTAGCTGTCAGCATCTGATGTAGAATGCAGCAAATTGCAGTACTAAAAATTGCCGCTGCTATGCTTCCACCCGGAAAGCTCCTGGGAAGATACATTTCCACGACGCGATGAAAAAACATAATTGTGATAGAAGCTTTGCCTACCAAGGCTAACGATGAGGCGATCAAGGTGTTCGTTGATAGCAGCCCAGCGCTGAATGATAGTAATTTTGTGAGTGATAAGGCCGCTAGTGGCGAGAGAATAAACAGACCGTAGTAAGCCTGCTTCATGTTGAAGCTAAGTTCGACACCTGACGCTATCAAAAGTATCGAAAAGACTGAGATGGCTACTGCTGACAGGATTAAAAGCCTATTCTCAGCTTTGAAAATGTAATCGCCGTAGATGGAGCCGACGGCATAAAAAAGAAAAGCGCAGCAGGTTACATTTGCCGCCCAAGGTAAGCCTAAATGTATTGGAGAGATTTGATCTAAGCAAGAGAGTCCATACAAAGCTGTGGCTATAGCTATTATTTTCTGAGTGCTTTTAACCCTCAGCGCTATAAAGTTGAAACCTTGCTGGGTGATGAACAGGCAGGTGACAAACCAAAAAATGCCTACAGTGCCAGTTAGCGTGTCACCGCCGAGAATGAGCTTGGCGATATGCTTAGCAAAAGAGATGATTACCTCAACTGACGGCTGCTGGATAAACTGATTATAGAATGGCATCATGGACGGAAGCTTCAAAATCAGCAAGTAAACGAAATACGGAATCAGTAAAGAAACTGCCTTTTTTCTAAGGTATCGGCCTTCTTGATGATCTAGCTGATGGAAATATCCGCTGATGATAAAAAAGAACGGCATGTGAAAAAGATAAATAATTTGCCCCTTGAGCCCGGTATCAAGATGGCCTAAAACAACTGAGTATATGGCGATGCCTTTAGCAATATCCAGCTGCAAATCTCTATTCTTCATACAATTTATGCTCAATCTGCCCGTAAAATTTATCATAAATTCACGATTGACTGGCTTAGAGTTGACAGTTACTTACCAGTATATTCACAGATAGTTTTTATGCAAGTTTATACAAGCTGCCGAAGACTCGCTCCCTGCGATCGCCCCTCAGCCTCGCTACCCCATGCTCTTGACTCGCTGTGTGGTTTGCCTGGAATCCGTAGAATCAGATGGCAGGCTGCCGTCATCGTTTTTGAAGAGCTTGACCGTGAGGACAGAGGTCTAAAATGGAGCAGCGATCGCACATCGGCTTTCGATAATAGCAACACCTTTGTCCGTGTAGCATCAGCACTTCATGATTGTCATAGACCTGTTGCGCTGACCATTCAGGTGGCAACTGCGCTGTCAAAATTTTGTGCGATCGCCCCACCGCTACTTTGGCAGAAATCAAGCCTGTTCGCGCCGCGACTCGGTGGTGATGACTGTCTACCGGCAGAGCACGTCTGCGCAGAGTGCTAAAGGCTAACACGGCTGCGCTCGTTTTGGGGCCGACGCCGCTCAGCGTTTCTAGCCAAGTGCGGGCGGCTTCAACCGATAAGTCAGCGAGAAAATCAATAGACAACTCGCCTCTTTCAGCGGTGATTTGGGCGAGTATGGCCTGAATACGCGGCGCTTTTTGTTCGGGCCATGTGCAGGGAGCGATCGCAGTCTGCACAGCGCTAGTCTCAGCATCTCGGACAACTTCCCAAGTAGAAAAGGTAGCTCTGAGCTGCTTAAATGCCTGAGCGGAGTCTTTGTTTTTGGTGCGGTGAGAGAGTAAGGAAGAGATGAGTTCGCTGAGCGGATCTAAGCTGTGAAAATAGGCAATTGGGCAGTCGTACTCGTGGCAGAGCCGATTGTGAATAGCGATCGCTTTTTGTCGCAGACCATCATTATCTGCTAAGTCGTCATTATCTGCTAAGTCAGTAGTCGTTAAGTCGAGTTGCAAAATTGCTGCATAAAAAGAGTGAGTTGCATTTGACAATATCAAAATTTTCAAAAGAAGCCGTCTGTCCAAAGATATGGCCACAAGACACTTCAGGAAAACCGAACGCATTTTGATATCTTTGGACAGAGGCTAAAAAACAGCACCTTTGGTAAAGATAAAGTGGTGTGGAAGCAATGTTTTATCTCGGTGGGTTTTGTGGATAAGATCTCTGTTTTAACGATTACACGCGATCGCACGTCTCACCTTACCAATCTTCTCAAGGGGCTTGCCCAATCTAACCTCTGTCCCGACGAGTGCATTATTGTTCATATGAACGAACCCGCTCAGTCAGTAGGGCAATGGCCTTTTTCCTGCCACCATTACGCCTATCAAAGCTCAGCTTCTCTGCCCCTAGCCCAAGCTCGAAATTTCGCAGCGAAGCAAGCCACAGGAGAGATCTTAATCTTCTTAGATGTAGACTGCATTCCCGCCCCAGACATGATCGCAGCCTACCAACAGGGCTGCAACCAAGCCCCAGCCTCTATTATCATGGGCGCTGTTCGCTATCTGCAAGCCGCCATCAGCGCAGATTGGACAGTGCCTAGCCTAGTACAACAAAGTCAGCCTAATGCCAACCGCAACATTTCAAATCTGCCTACATTAGCCCTAGAGTCGAACTATGGCTTGTTTTGGTCACTCTCATTTGCGCTCAGACGATCTGTGTTTGTGAAAATCGGTGGATTTAGCGAATGCTACTCAGGCTACGGCGCAGAAGATACCGACTTTGCCTGGAAAGCTAGAAAGCAAAATATCCCCCTACGATGGATGCCTGATGCCGTTGCTTTTCATCAATACCACAGTAGTTCGGTTCCGCCCTGGCAACATTTTGCAGATATTGTGGGCAATGCCCGCACCTTTTACGAGCGCTGGGGAGAATGGCCAATGGCTGGTTGGCTAAGCACCTTTACCCAAGCAGGCTGTCTGAAGTGGACAGTTGAAGGAGACTCTATTGAGATTATCCGTTGGCCAATTTTACAAAGCGCTTGATAAAAACAATTTTCCTTTTTCTTTCTTTTATCCATCTCTCATCTATCTGTTTTCATACACCGCTCAGCAATCTGCGCAATAAATCTCGCTGCTCGCTGCGCTGCGCCACCGTCTTGCAATCGCTTCCATTGAGAGAGGTCTTGACTTTGAGCCTTCCTTTTTAGAGCGTACCACTGCGAATCGGCAGGCCAATCTTCGATTACTATGCCTAAGTTCAGTCGCTTTAAGGTTTGGGTCTTGCAGATTTGCTCAGCAAAGGGC
>QBMP01000114.1:7081-12450 GCA_003242115.1 Phormidesmis priestleyi | reverse complement strand
TGCTAAGGGTTCGAGCGATTCGTAGGTGCCCGGCGGAATAGGCACGCTGGCACTGGTCGGAATTTGAGCAGGGTCGAAGTCTGCGGGGGGCAAGGTGACATCTATGCCGCTAGCGCTGAAAAGATCGATCTGATCGGCCATGAACTGCTGAGTATAAGAGAGCACTGCATTCTAGTTTATAAGCTAAACCTGACCGCAAGAGATGTTTTGTGGCTTTGGACTTGGCGGTTTGTGCCTAAAGGCTTAATCCGCCTGATGCAGCCGTTGTTTCGAGCAGTTGCCGGTAGTGAGCGGTTACCCGTTCTCCAATGGCCTGCCAGCTATAGTTTTCCTGGGCGCAGCGCTGAGCGTTTTGACCGCGTTGGTGAAGCATCTCAGGCTGATTTAGTGCCTCTGCTAAAGCCTGTGTGAGGGGCTCTATTGCAGTGGGCACGATCCAGCCTGCATTGGCTTGGGCTATAGCTGGCCAAATATGTACCTGATCAGAAATCACCACTGGCATTGCCGCTGCCATTGCTTCGGCCACCGCAATCCCAAAATTCTCATAGTAAGACGGCAGCACAAACAGATCCGCTGCGCTCAGCACCTGCGCCTTCAGATCCCCAGAAATAAAGCCCATAAACGTTGCCCACTGAGCCCAGGCAGAGGTTTCTATCTGCTCCCGAATCCGGTTTTCATAGGCTCTATCTTGAGGATTCGCCCCGCATAGCAATAGGTGAAAAGGCTGCTGGCGCTGGTGCAGGTTCGTCAGCGCTGGCAGCAATAAATCAAAGCCCTTTTTCGGATCAATGCGAGACATAAACAGCACGATTGGGCGCTCGGATGGAATGGCAAACTGAGCGCGAATGGCGGCTTGGGCGGCGGTGCGATCTGGCAAGGTCGGTAGGGCCACGCCCAGCGGAATCACCATTTCTAGCGTACTCACACCAAAGCGCTCAGAGACTTTGGCCTCTAGCTCACTGGTAAAGTGAATGGCGGCGGCTCCGGCTAAATTAGGCCGCTCTAAGAGTTGGGCGTATAGCTGCTTGACCCGCTGCTTTTTTTTCAGATCAGCCGGATCGAGAGTGCCGAGTGGACGCATGATGTAGGGCAGCTTGCGCCAGCGACAAACGGTAGCAGCAGCGGTACTCACTGGGGAAAACAGAGCGTGAATGTGGGCAATGTCGTAGTTGGGCGCATGGTGCCACAGCCAAGTCAGGAGATCTGCCGAGAATTTATACCGGCGAAAAGGAGCGCAGCGAAAGTGAATAATTTCGTAGCCGTCTTGCGGCACAGCGACACCTAGCGGCACGTCCAGAGGGGCTTCATCGACATCGCCATTGGAGTCGGTGGTGATAATGGTGACTTGGGCAACAGCCGTTTTGGGCTGTTGAGAAATTGCCGCACTCAATCCTTGCACCATTTGGCTGGGGCCACCGTATACCAACGAAATAGACGGGACGATTTGCAGGATTTTTAGCGGCTTCATGAGCGAGTTCAGCCATTGGCGGCGCGAGGTGAATTAGCACAGATTCGGTTAGTCTTTGACAGATCAGACAACTTAGACAACTTAGCGATCGCGCCTCAGTTCACCCGTCGCTAAGTCCACTTGTAGAATAGTGCCGCCTGTTGGCACAAGGGCCAAACCTTCTGACTCGCTTAAGGTGGGCGCAGCCGAAATCCACCAGCCGTTAGTGGCTTTTTGGGTTAGGGTCGCAGCCGGAATAGCGAGCGTCTTTTGAATATCGTCAAAGCTATATTGAGCCAGGGTTTGACCGTCAGCATCTAAAAGGGTGAGCGCGTAAGGACTGGCAACATTGATGAATTCATCGAGCAATAGAAGGTGCCCTTGTTGACTGATAAGAACAAAGCGGGGGCCGTACTGATGAGGTAAGGTTCGCTGCCAAAGCAAAGTATCGCCTTTATAAAACTGACCAGTCGCCGCTGGAGTTTGCCAGCTATCAGTAGCGGTGACTATCAGCCGGTAAGGACTGTTAGAAAAGATCTGGTGAAGCGGTGGCTGAGCCATGCGATCAGCAGCGGCAGCGGGTGTGGGCGAATTAATTACTTGAGAAATTGTTTTTTGAGGGAGCCAGACCGTGATGATGAGAGCGATCGCTGCCACCGTCAAAGCAGACAATAAAAGCTTAGACACGGCGAGCATCTCCAGAACGACGAGTCAACAGCAGCATGAGGCCACCACTGAGTGATAAGGCAAACCAGCCGCTGGTCGGTTCTGGAACAGCAGTCGGGTCAGCTGTTGAAAGGGCTGTTGAAGCAGAAGTTGGCGGTTCGACCCTGAATCCGAGCCCTGGTCGGAGCGCGGATTGGCTGAGGCCAGCTATCTCTATGAGGCTAGAGCGATCAGCAGCGGGGGTCACTGAGGCTAGAGCATCTCCGGCCACTTTCACGACAAAGCCACTGCTGCGGATAGCTTTAATTTGGCTATTGCTCAGCACATCAAGGCCAGCCCCGGTAGGCGTAATATCATCGACAGAGCGAGGGATATTGCGATTGCTGCCGTCCGTCATCACGTTATTGGGGTTACCGTCGCCGCTCCCGTGGGTGAGCCCTAAGTTGTGCCCAATCTCATGAGCCAAAGTGTCGCTGCGACCGCTACCGTTATTAAAATCGAGCGTGGCGCTACTGATCACCACGCCATTGGCTCCGACCCAAGCTAGGCCAAACTGAGTATAGCCAGCCGTAGATTCGAGCGTATCGACAAACCAGACATTGATCGGGCCGCTCGTATTAGTTGAGCCAGAATTTCGACCAAAAGCGCCGCTGCCGCCCGTTCGAGTGAGCTGATAAAATTCTGATTCAGCCCTGCTGACATTATCGCTATCAATCGAGAGAAAGCGAGTGGCATTGAGCTGATTGATCGGTAAAAAAGAAACCTTTAGCTTTGCTTGAGCCAGAATTTTAGCCGTGATGTCAGCAAATAAGTTGACCTGAGCGCAGCTATTACCGCTGTCGTCGCAAACCCGAATGGGCTGTACGGTTACTTCGCCAGTGTCTGCTGCTGCAATCGTTTGAGGCGACTGCATCCCTTCTGTACAGCCACCCAATGCCAACGCGAATAAAATCAACAGCGCTTTAGGTGCATCCAAAGGCGTTCTAAAACCGCGAACTCTCGACCATAATCGATTGCTTAAGACCAAATTATTCACAGGCTAGGAAAACAGCGCTTCTGAGAATGATTGCATTACGGTATCTTGACACGTTACTTAGCTTGCCTTGAACCCAGCCACATTATGTCAGGCTTCAAATCGGCCTTCATTATAAATTAAAATTCTGGCGCGAATTCTGGCACAAGCGCTATTACAAGCTCTGATAAAACTCAAGCAGCCGCTTAGCTAAAGCTCGGTTGGTGTACTCAGACATCGCCCGGTGATAGCCTTTCTCAGCTAAGCTCGCTTGCTGATCGCGGTGATCCATCAGGAAGGTAATTTTTTCAGCGAGGGCAGCCGCATCCCCTTCCGGGAAGATCAGGCCATCGGTTTTAATCACATGCGGAATTTCGCCCGAATCAGAGCCAATCACAGGCACTTTGCAGGCCATCGCCTCGATTAGCACATGGCCAAACTGCTCTTTCCAACCCACAGCAGAAAGCGTCTTGAATTGGTAAGTGGTTTCGGACGGCAATATCAGTGTGTCCATAAGGCTGATGTAGTGCCCAACCTCGGCATGGGGAACGCTTTCTATCCAAATGATATTAGCGCTAATTCCGATCTCATCAGCTAGCGAATGCAGCCGTTCTTTTAGCGGCCCACGCCCTAGCAACAGCAGCTTCCAAGGTTGGCTAGTTTGAAGCTGAGCGATCGCCCTAAACAGCGTCAGCAGCCCTTTTTCTTCGACAAAGCGACCAACAAAACCAATTACAAAGTCATCGGGATTAATTCCCTGCTCGGCTGCGAGCTTGCTCTGAACGTCTGATTTTCTGGGTTCTGGCTTAAAAAGACGATCATCGACACCCAGCTGCGGCATCACACAAACGGGCCCCTGGTAGCCGTGATCTTCCAAAATATCAGCGCCATCCTGATTGCCCGCAATCAGCCCGTGAGTGTGGCGCAAATTGTAGCTTTCTAGCCAAGACAGCGGAAATTTTACTTCGTAGGGTAAATTCCACCAGGTGAAAAACAAATTTTTGGCCTTAAGACCCAGCAGCCGGTTGAGCGTAATCAGTTGAGCGTAGCCCAGCGCTTTTGAGCCTTGCTCGACTTGAATAATATCGGGTCGGAACTGCCTTAGCAGCGGAATTATTTCTGCGCCAAAGCTCAGCAGCCCCTGGTTATTTTGACTGAAGTTAGAAACCGGCACGACTCGAAACCGGCCTTCTTGCTTGGGCTCAGAGACAATTTTTCGGGTTTGAACGCCGCCAGGATTCCATCGCTTGGGGACAACAACGGTGACTTCTACGCTTGGGTCGATGTGGGTGAGCGATCGCAGCTTCTCACAGTTAAGATCGACAATATAGGTGTGGCTAGCGACCAGAATTTTCATGAATGATAGCTCAAAGAGATAACGACGCCCACTAAAACGGGACTCACTAAGCTGACGGTGGCTGGCTAAACAATCGACCATCGCGGCCCTGCGGCTTAATCAGCGTCCAGCAAGCCTGCAAAAAGCCAAAGAGGTAAAACCCAAAGCGGCTAACAATTGCAATCGGCGATCCGCTTTTATTGCAGGGCGGATTGCCCAGCACATGACAGTCAAATAACCGGGCTGCTAAGCGCAGGACTTGCGTCGGGGTGAGGTTTTTGAGCGCCATCAAAAAATGATTGTGGTAAAAGGTGGTTTGGTATTTGAGCGATCGCGTACTGATGTCATGACAGCCGCCCGTCTCTTCACCCAAATGCACCAAATGCGCCGCTGGTTCATACCAAATCATCAGCCCCGTTTGCCGCACCCGCAGACAAAAATCCGACTCCTCACGCACCGCACTGCCCTGAAAGCGCTCATCAAAACGCAGACCATGCTCCATAAACACCGAGCGCCGAAAAGACATATTGCACCCTCTCGCAGTCAGCACCCGCTGTGGCTTCACCGTATTCACCAAATCAATGTGATACCACGCAATCCCAGGGTCCATCGCCTCAGGCGGCAGCATTTCGATGGCTGGCTTTTTAGATTCAGACAGCTTCATGCGATCAAATACCCGACCGGCGATCGCGCCGACTTCGGGCCTATTTGCAAAGGCTTGCGCATGGGCGAACAAAAAGCCCTCAGGCAGCTCTACATCATCATCCAGAAACAAAAAAATGCTGCCATTCGCCCGCTCAATCGCATAATTGCGAGCGGCTGGTAAGCTAGCCCAACTCACCTGATGCAGCTGAATTTTTTTCTCAGCAGCCAGCTGATCGAGCAGCGCCTGCGTTTCGGCGTCATGC
>QBMP01000114.1:6570-7071 GCA_003242115.1 Phormidesmis priestleyi | reverse complement strand
CTAGAACGCTGCTGAGCGTATCTACTAGCACGGCTTCGCGCCCATAGGTCGGAATCACCACTGAAATCAAAGGCCAAGAATCATCTAAATCAGGAGTCATAGCAGCAAAAAAAGACCCAAAAACAGTAAATACGCTAATTAAACGTGGGCTGTGCTAAACGCTTATTTGCCTTGGCCCTGAGCCTAGCAGAGCCTGCTTTAGTCACATTAGTCGGATCGAGTACGGCTTGATCTCGATCTTGGCGCTCCAGCTCTGGAATTTTGAGCACAATCCCTGCGGCTAGCCAATAGTAGACACCGACCGGATCCACATCCAGTGGATAGTAATACGGGCAATAGCTAATAAACAAGATAAATACCCACATCGAAGCTGCATAGCTGCGCAGGCTTTTATCTTTGGTTTTGCGATACACCTTGAAGGTCGCTATCGTCATCGTGGTATAGACCGCGAGCGCTGCAAGCAGCCCCAGTGGCCCAATTTCATAGATCAGCTTGGGATGG
>QBMP01000114.1:3266-6560 GCA_003242115.1 Phormidesmis priestleyi | reverse complement strand
TCCCAAAGGTACGAGCAGCATTCGTCGCGCGGCCAACGCCATGACCAAACAAGCCCTCTTGCTCTTTCCATACCTGAGAAAATTGCCCAGTAATAAACTGCTGTGGGGGAGCAGCGTCCCAGCGCGACTGCAAGCTATCGAGCCGAGTTTGGACAATGGCTGGGTTGCTCAAAATCAAGTAAGCCAATACGAGGCCAAAAGCCACGCCAATTGGAATAAAGCGCTTAAGGTTAGCCAATTGACCCGTGATGGCAGTCAGCGCAACAACGGTCAGCGGCACGAGCAAAAGCGCGATTCGCTGGCCTGAGACAACTGCCATCGTGAGTACCGCGACTAATGACACTAAGCCAACCGCTCGCCAAAAAGGAGATTTATCACTAAAGGTCGTGCCAAAGCTAAAGAAAGCCGCAGAGATCAAAAACCAGCCCCACTGCCAAGGCGCAACAAAGGTACCCGGCAGCCGAATTTGGTCTTGAGCAGGTGAGTAAAGCAGCGATCCGCCGACGAAGCATCTGGCGTCTAAAGAGGCTCGAAAAAGCTCATTGCCGTTACCAGTCGTGCCTTCGCAGATACCTGTTTTGAGAAAAACAAACTGCACAAACCCTAAGCCGCAGGCAATCAGTACAATAACAGCCTGCAATCGCAGTATCCGCACCAAATCATCTTTGCTGCGAATGAGATAGTAGATGCAGGCCACCAAAGGCACATAGCCAAACAAATTTTTGAACCCCAGCAGCGCCATCATCATTGGATATTTGCCGCCTATGCCGTTGATTTGATCCGGCAAGTTGGTAAGCAAAACATTAGTGATCACGATAATGAGCAGAAAAGCCAGCGGAATTTTGAGCGCTTTTGGCAGGATAAACGGCAGCCGGTTTTTACGGCAAAACTGATAGACCCCGATCAGCGCTGGGATGTAAAAAATATCTTTAGCTATTTGTAAGACAGCGTTGCCCCCAAGGGCATAGGTAACGGTGCCCGAAAACGGTATATAGATGATGAAGGCGTATAGCGCTAGCCGCTGATACTTGAATGAAAGCAATAAGCACATCAGCGCCCCGCCCACTGATACCCCTATTTTGGGGTCTACCAGAAGGGCAATCAGCCCGCCTAAAAAAGCACAGCCTAAGGCGACTGAAGCGATGAAGATGATAGCGGCTTGGCGGCGAGCAGCAGCGGCTTTTGATATCACCATCTGCTGTCTGGGGCTAAGGGCTTCAGGCTGATCGCTACCCGCTGCTCCAACATCGCCGATTAGATCCAAATTAGCCAAATCCAAATCAGCCGACTTTGCAGACTGCTTCTCTCTAAGCTTCAGGCGCAGGCTCTTTTCCGGTTTGGCTTTAGTCTTAGCGCGTTTGCCAGTGGTTTTGCCAGTGGTTTTACCAGTGGTTTTGGCAGAACGTTTGCCAGTGGTTTTGCCAGTAGTCTTGCCAGTGGATTTAGCAGAACGTTTGCCAGAAGATCGTAAAACCATAGCAGCCAAAGTCAAAGGACTAAATCGAATCTACCCAATCATGTCTGAAAATCTGTATTCGTGCAGGTAACGATCGCGCTAGCTGTACCAAATCTTCTTGGGTTTTAAGACTGGGTTGTCATAATCTTTACAGAAAGAAAGTTAGCGGCCTAGCCGATTGGGTATACCGTCACAGCCGCCCGGAAGAGTGCTGCGGGTTTTGCTACCGCCCCAAGCGCAGCAATAGCATCGCTGAGTTTCTGATAGGCGCTGCGCATTAGTAAAGTCAGCGCCTTCTACCACTGCACCCGTAAACTCACCCGTTTCATAGTTTGGCAAATCCTGGCGAGTGCGAGGCGTCGCGGTTTCCAGATCGCCATAAAAGAGGCGAACACCCATCACGTCTGCATTGGTGAAGTTAGCGTCGCAGAGAATAGCCCGCGAGAAATTGGTACGAACCAAATCGCAGTCAGTTAGATCGGTGCGAATAAGATTGGCTTCACTGAGCTCTAGCCACCGTAAATCAGTGTTGATCAGGCTGCTAGCGGCCAACATCACGCCTAGATCTATTACCCTAGTGCCTTTGGGGCGATCTTCAGCGTAGCCACCTACGCCATCTAGGATTGGGCGACCCAGGCGCTGGTCACGAGCCAGCGGGGTCAGCAGCTTGGAGCGCGAGAGAAAGCCCAGGACTTTGGCCTTGCCGCTGGCATCGACACTGCTGAGAATGGCAGCAGTACGCGCTTCGGCAATCACTCGCTCTTGGGGCCAATCTTCGAGTAAGCCTTCGTCGTCGAGCACGAGTTCTGAAATACCTTGAAAGTAAGCGTCAATGGTTTGCTGCTGAGTGATCAGGTTTTGCTGAACGGTGAGATCGCGAGAGATGATGTACTGCCGCCAGGCGACATAAACGGCAATGATGGCGATCAATATTTGGCCAATAGCGCCTAAAAAGTCACCCAGCGCGCTGATAACATCCCAGCGTAGGCCGCTGCCCCACCGAGCAATCGGGCGAGCAATGCCAGTCGTGTAAATTAGGCCGATGACGCCCAGCAGAAAAGTCGGGATGGCGACACAGAAGGCTCGCTGCTGCTGGTTGAGATCGCCAAAGGCCTCTTGTAGGGTAGGAGCTAACAGCCGCAGAGAAACGACAAAGGCAACGAGAGAACCGCCTAATGTGAGCCAGGTGCTGCTGAGCGTAAACCCAATGATGACGATCAGGGCGCTGGCGATCGCAACAACACTCACCGGCGCTTGGGCAACTTTAATGGGATTAATCGCAGGCTGACGCTGATAGCGCTCAGGGCGGTTAAGGGTTCGATTGCTAGCCTCTTCACTCACTCGGCTAAGGGCTGCATTGAGGTTCGATTCGGCTAAGTTCTGAAAAGCTTTTGCAGGGCCGTTAGCAGGAGCGTTATTGGGGGAGCCATTTTTTTCTGAGTAAGCAGGCCAAGAAGTTTCAAAATCGCCGTCGCCGCTGCCGTTGTCGCTTTGCAGGTCAGGATCAGGGTTGTAATCAACCGTAAAAGATTCGTTAAAGCTAATGGGCCGGGGGCTAGGTTCCCCTTCAAAAGCGGCAGAGGCGGGCGGAGCTGAAGGGGGTTTGGCCATAGGGAGATTGCGGTGCTTAGAAGCCAGTGTACCTTTAAGATAAAAAGATACGGTTACTATATGGCTTTTTCCGTGGCTCACCATCCTAGACCAGTCATAGAGCTTGGGAAAAGAGCGTGAGTCAGGGCTTTTTTTATGATTACAGTCTTACTTTTGTTGGCGGCAGTTGGGATTTTGGTCTGGGGCTTTTTGCGTGCCAAGCCTTTTGGGCGGCTAGGCATTTTGGC
>QBMP01000114.1:0-3256 GCA_003242115.1 Phormidesmis priestleyi | reverse complement strand
GTACTAATGGGGCCGTGGCTGCTGTTTTTTGGGCTATCGGCGGCGGGCATTTACCTAAATTTGGCGGCGATCCTGCTGCTGGTAGTGTCTTCAGCAGGAATTTATATTTATTTAGGTCGGCAATTGCGCTCGGTTGGACAAGCTGAGCTGAGCGCAAAACGAGCAGCATCACTGATAGCTGACGATCAAAAACCCGATGCAGACAAGGCAGAGCCTGAGGCCGTATCCGCAGTAGCTTCGGCAGCAGAGGCATCTGAGGCAAAGACATCTGAAGCGAAGACATCTGAGGCACCAAAAGCAGCCCTGCCACCGATTCCAACTGAAGATTTGGCAGTCATTGAATCGATTTTTGGGATTGATACATTTTTTAGAACGCAAACCGTACCCTATCAGGAAGGGGCAATTTTTAAGGGAAATTTGCGGGGTCAGCCCGATGTAACAGCGCAGATATTGAGTGACAAGCTAGCGGAGAAATTAGGCAGTAAGTATAGCTGCTTTTTACTGGCTGATCCGGAAGATAAGCCCGTGGTGGTGGTGCTGCCTGCCGAAAATGGGCCGCAGCCCACGACACTTGGCCAGAAGGTGCTGGCGGTGGCTTTGGCGGTGGCGACCTTAGCGACCTGCTTAGAGACAGCGAGTGTGCTGCAAAGCTTTGATGTGTTTCAATCGCCGGAACGGTGGCCGGAGGTGGTGCCGATTACTACGGGGATTGTGGCGGTGCTGGGGGCGCATGAGCTGGGACATCGGGCGATCGCGCGACAGCTCAACGTTAAGCTCAGCCCGCCTTTTTTCCTGCCTGCTTGGCAGCTCGGTGCGTTTGGCTCACTGATGCGCTTTGAGTCGATTTTGCCGAATCGTTCGGTGCTGTTTGATGTCTCTTTTGCGGGGCCAGCGGCGGGCGGTGTCGTGTCTTTTGTGTTTCTGCTGTTGGGGCTGATTCTCTCGCATCCCGGCAGCTTGTTTCAGCTTCCATCTGGGTTCTTTCAGGGCTCTATTTTGGTTGGCACGCTGGCGCGCACGGTGCTGGGTGGAGATGCGCTTAAAGCCGATTTGGTCGATGTCAGCCCGCTGATGATCATTGGCTGGTTAGGGCTGATTATTACGGCGCTCAATGTGATGCCTGCCGGACAGCTTGACGGCGGACGCATGGTGCAGGCGATCTATGGCCGTAAAACGCTGGTACGCACTTCAGCAGTGACACTGGTGCTGCTAGCGATTGTCGGCCTGTTTAACCCACTGGCACTATACTGGGCGGTGCTGATTGTATTTTTGCAGCGGCAGCCCGAACGGCCTTGCCAAGATGATCTGACTGAGCCGGATGATGCTAGGGCCGCATTGGCTTTACTGACGCTATTTTTAATGCTGTTGGTGCTGTTGCCGCTGACGCCGAGTTTGGCAATGCGGTTAGGGATTGGATAGAAAAAACTGAGGGAATTAAGCAACGAATTAGACCCACAGTAGACAGTCAATGCAGTGGCTAATAGGCGCTAAGCGGTTGTGAATCTTTCGCTAAGGTGGTTTATGTAGGTTGTCTCAGGTGCTTGATAGAGCGCGAACCTTTAGCAGGCAAGCTATCAATAGGAAATATGGATCTTAAAAAAGGGCAAAAATCTCGCTGGCAAGCAGGGCTGTTGGGGGCTGCGGCTATAGCAATCGGGCCTTTGATGGTGTTAAGTACGCCGCTAAAAGCGCTAGCTGAAACGCTGCCGCTGACCCTGACTACTGCCCTGACTAATGGCGGCAGTGTGCAGGTGACGGGCGTAACGGCGGGCCGCTACAGTTTGACGCAGCTGGCAGCGCGCGATCGCCATCGCAAACTGTGCTTAGGCTTTGGCGATGAGCAGCCAGACTATACGTTTACGCTGAGTGAGCCGATGCCCCAACTGCAAATTGCGTTAGATAGCAGCGGTCAAGACACCACTTTGCTGGTGCAGGGGCCATTAGGCGTGAGCTGCAACGACAACGCTGATCGCAGCACTCGCGATGCGGCCATCAGTGGCGAAGATTGGTCAGAAGGCACCTACCGAGTTTGGGTTGGGAGCTTTAATTCGGGCGAGCAATTGGACTACACCCTCCGCATTTCTAATCCTTAAGCATTGCTAGGTCTTTTCTGGGGCTTTAATATCTGCCATCAGACTGAACGTAATCTATCCGCTTAGTCAGTCACAAGATGAATTAATCAGGCGTTAAGATAATTGTGGCCTGTTCGTAGTCTAATGATCGAAGGATCGAAGCTAACGAGCGATTAATTTTAGGCTCAATCTTTCCGCACGGCTGCTTTGTCTATAGGAACTGAACGTGTTCAAAGCCTTAGTTAAAGACTTTCAGATTATTTTTGAGCGTGACCCAGCGGCGCGCAACTGGCTAGAAGTAGCCTTGCTATATCCTGGTTTTCAGGCATTGGTGCTGCATCGCATCGCGCACTGGCTGTGGAATGTTGGGATTCCGTTTGTCCCTCGGCTGGTTTCTCATGTGGGGCGATCGCTCACTGGCATTGAAATTCACCCTGGCGCAAAGATAGGCTCAGGCGTATTTATCGATCACGGCATGGGCGTGGTCATTGGTGAAACGGCGATCATTGGCGACTTAGCGCTGATCTATCAGGGCGTGACCCTGGGCGGTACTGGCAAAGAAGGCGGCAAACGCCATCCCACTTTAGGTTCAGGCGTAATTGTAGGGGCTGGAGCCAAGGTGCTGGGCAACATTCACATTGGCAATAATGTTCGCGTGGGAGCGGGCTCAGTGGTGCTACGTGAGGTGCCTTCGGATTGCACGGTTGTCGGTGTGCCGGGGCGGATTTTGTACCGTTCGGACGAGCCCGTAGAGCCCTTAGATCATGGCCGTTTGCCCGACTCCGAAGCGATGGCTATTCGAGCTTTGGTGGATCGGATTGATGCGCTAGAAAATGAGCTGTCGCAGGTTCGCGCTGATCAGCAGGCTGACCGGCAAGCTCTGCCACGGTTTGAGCCGTCACAGTTTGAGCCGTCACAGTTTGAGCCGTCACAGTTTGAGCAACCACAGCTTGAACAGCAGCAGCTTGAGCGGTACCGCGTCGGGGTCGCGGCCAATAGCACGGTTGCAGTAGGCGCGGGCCGAGCCGACCAAGAGGCGTTATTGATGCGGGCCTTGCAGGACGAAAGCTGTGAGCGTGATCAGTGCTGCCGGATCAGCGATCGCGCCATTCAAGAATTTTTAGGCGGTGCTGGCATTTAAGGATTCACCACCGTCACTTGCCACTGCTCACCATGCTTGCCAG
>QBMP01000113.1:5981-12663 GCA_003242115.1 Phormidesmis priestleyi | reverse complement strand
AATCTGCTTCACAAACTCCATATCGTGCTCAATCACCACAATCGAGTAGTCGGCTTTGGCGATGCTCTTAATAATCTCACCCGTCGCGTGAGTTTCTTCGGCGGTCATTCCAGCCGTGGGCTCATCTAGCAGCACAATCGAAGGATCTTGCGCCAGCACCATTGCGATTTCTACCCACTGCTTTTGGCCGTGAGAGAGCGATGAAACGTCACTAAATGCCTGATCTATCAGGCCCGTGCGCTCTAGCACGTCGTAAATCTTACCTTTTTTGGCCTTAGTCAACTTGGCCGTCATCGAAGAAAAAATGCCGTGACTGCCTTTCAAAGCCAGCAAAATGTTGTCAAAAACCGTCAGCTCATTATAGACATTCGGGTTTTGAAACTTACGGCCAATACCCATTCGGGCAATTTCATAAGGGCGCTTATTCGTAATGTCTTTACCGCGATAGTAAACATGGCCAGAAGCCACCGGAGACTTACTCACAATCGCATCTAACAGGGTGCTTTTGCCCGCCCCGTTAGGGCCAATAATCGTGACAATCTCACCATCATACACATTCAAATTAACGTTCGTCAGCGCCTTGAATCCTGAAAAAACAACATTGAGATCCTTAACGGATAAAACCGCGTCCATTGCACAAGCCTCTCAGGCACTTTAGGGATAGAAGAAGGAATAAAAACGTGACATCAAGCGGCTGACATTAAAACCATCCGGCAACACTCACTAAAGCTAAGCTCAAGAGCTGCGCTGCGCAGGTTCAGGCTGCATGGCTTCTGGCGCTACCGGAACGGCAGCATCTGGAGTGGGCAAAGGCTTTGGCTTAGACAAGTTTGCCAAACTAAACTGCTTTGGCAGCAAACTCATTAATCCATTCGGAATAAACAGCACAACCACCAACAGCAAAACACCCACAATCAGCTGCCAGTCTTGAGTCACTTTCTCGGCAGAGTTTTGTACTTGGCCGAGCAGCATGGCCGCAATCAGCGGGCCAACTAGTGTACCGCGTCCGCCAATTGCCACCCAAATCACTACCTGAGTGCCAAAAGCTACCGCCAAATAAACTGGAGAAATAAAGCGGTTGAGCGGCACGAAAAGCCCACCGGCAATGCCCGCTAAAGCCGCAGAAAGCGTCCAGATAAAGATCTTGTATTGAGCGACATCGTAGCCCAAAAAAGCGATGCGGTTTTCGTTTTCGTTAATTGAGCGCAGGATTAGACCAAAGTTAGACTGGGTAAGCCACCAGCCGAGTGCCAAAACAAAAACGGTGTAGGCCAAAATCAAGAAGTAAATCCCGATGGGCGGAATCTCAAGGCCAAAAACGCTGAGCTTGCTGACATCCGTAATGCCGTTTGTACCGCCTGTGTAAGCCTGCTGACTGACAAAAAATGTTGTCAAAGCCGATGAAAGCGCCAGCGTAATGATGGTGATGTAAACCCCGCTCACCTTAGAGCGAAACATAAAAGAGCCCGTGATGTAGGCAAACAGCGCTGGCACACCGACAACGGCAAGGAGGGCTATCGGAAAGTACTTGAGCGGTGCAATAAACCACGGCAACTCCGTTAAGCCATTCCAGACCATGAAGTCAGGCAGTTCTCCGCCATAGGTGTTTTTTGCTGCTGAGAGATTGAGCTTGAGGTAGTAAGCTGCCGCATAGCCGCCCAGCGTAAAGAAGATGCCATGAGCAAAGCTCAAAATACCTGTAAATCCCCAAACTAAATCAAGAGAAACCGCTAAGGTTCCAAATAACAGTAGCTTTGATATCAGTGAGAGCTGAAAGCTCCCAACAAAGAAAGGAAGAATAACCAACACTAGCAGTGCAAAACCGCTAATTGCAGCCAGTTTCTTGGGAAACGTTGACTGCTTGTAACCCATGACGACATCCGACATAAAAACCTAGGCTCCTTATGGACAGCTTATCTTGACTAATCAGTAGCTTACTTATCTAGTTTTTTCTAGTTTTTAAAGAAAGGCCCAGGCCACCTATGACCGTTTTTGAACCGTGAATAATCCTTCGGGGCGGTAACGAATTAGTACAATCACAGCGCCTAACACAATCACCCTAGCGGTCGGATCATTCAAAATGAAGGCAATAATTGCATTCGATTCTCCAATTAAAAATGACCCTGCCAAAATACCCACAAGCTTATCTACACCACCCGTTACCACCACCATCCAAGAATCTACCAGATAGTCTTGACCCATCGGTGGAGAAACGGTTTTGAGCGCTGAAATCACCGCCCCGGCGACGCCTGCTAAGCCACAGCCGTAAGCGAACGTGCCCATGTCAACGAGCTTAGTATTGACGCCCAAACACTGAGACATACTGCGATTTTGAGTGACTGAGCGAATTTGACGGCCCCAAGAGGTGCCGTAGAACAGATACATGGTGATGGCGAGTAGGGCCAGGGCGATCGCAATAATAAAAAATCGGTAGTAAGAAATTGACACCAGCGTCGCCCCACCCTCACCTTTCAAGAAATCGATACTGCCAGAGAGATAAGCTGGTGCCTTTACGTACTTCAGCTGAGCCGTAAAGATCAGCTTAATTACCCCTTGCAACACAATACTGAGCCCCCAAGTCGCCAGCAAAGTCTCTAAAGGGCGTCCATATAGCCTACGAATGATGGTTAGCTCAACTATTGCGCCCACAATTGCCGTTCCTAAAAAGGCAAAAGGAATAGTCAGCAGCAGATCCATCTTGAAGACATCCTGCATCCAAAACGTAATATAGGCTCCCAGCATGATGAATTCGCCGTGAGCCAGATTAATAATGCGCATTACCCCAAAGGTAATGGCTAAGCCCATTGAGGTCAAAAGCAGAATGCCGACAATTCCAATACCATTCACAGCTTGGTTAACCAATGTTGACCAAACAAACGCTTCTTTTGCGGCTCCTGCCGCCGCATCTTGGGCCAGTAGGTAAATCGGCGATAGCATTGAAAGCAAAGCAAAGTCGGACATGATGGTTAGGGTTGGGGCTTACAGCAAGGCTGACAAAAATCTTTCAATCTTTGTCAGCTCTTTAAGGGTCTTAGCCCGCTAGCTAGCATTAGCTAGCGGGTGCAGAAGTCAATCGAAGAGAAACTCAACCGAAGACAAATCTAAAGCGCTAGAGTGTCTAACTTTTTAAGAATTCAGGCACTAAGTCCTTACCTGTTTCTTTGGTCGGATCGCTGCGATCATCCGGCGCTGGGTGAACGCAAGTTCTGCCCTTATAGAGCGCTTGGCTCCAAGGAATAGGCTTAACTGCTGCATCCGTTGAGAACACAATCTCTGCCTGACCATCTTCTTTCCACTTACCGATTCGGGAATAGAGATAGGTGTGGTAGTTATCCGGATCCATCTTCACCCGACCTTGGGGCGCGCTAAATTCCTGCCCTCTGGTCGCTTCTCGCAGCGATTCGGTACCAATTTCTTTGCCGCCTTTCAACACATCATCCATTGCCTGAGCCATGAAGAATGTTTGCAGGTAAGCCGCTTCCATCACCCCGTTAGTCACCCGAGAATCGCCAAACATCGCCTGAAACTGTTCAACAAACGCCTTGTTTTCCGGCGTATCTACGCTTTGGAAGTAGTTAAAGCTGGTGTAGTGACCAGCCGAATACTCAGGCCCCATCGCTTGAATCTCTTCCTCGGTTGTGGGATAAGCCATAATTGGGATATCGGCCGAAGTGATGCCCGCGTCCTTAAACTGCCGGTAAAACGCCGGAATACTATCACCGACTAAATTACTCAGTACAAAATCTGGCTTGGCGGCCTGAATTTTGTTGATGATAGTGATAAATTCTGTGGTTCCCAAAGCGGCGTATTCATCTCCAACAACCTGCCCACCGGCTTTCTCAAGCTCAGCCTTGGCAATTCGGTTGCTCTCTTTGGGATAAATGTAGTCAGAGCCAATAAAGAAGCCCTTTGGCCCAAAGTTTTCTTTGCAGTAGGGAGTAGAGTCGGTAATTTGCTGGTTAGGTGCTGCGCCTGTATAAAAGACGTTAGAACTACACTCATTGCCTTCGTAGTAAACCGGATAATAGAGAAGCGAATCTTTCTCTTCAAAAACAGGCAGTACCGATTTACGGCTAGCCGATGTGTAGCAGCCCAAGACGCAAACGACCTTATCTTCATCAATCAGACGTTTCGACATCTGATTGTAAAGATCCCAGTTAGAGTCAGGGTTTACGACTACTTTCTCAATTTTTCGGCCACCAATGCCTTCGCCTTTACCTTGCCAAGGGCCGGTACCTGTATTGATTTGCTCGATTGCCAAGAAAGTGGCATCTTGCAACGACTTTTCAACAATTGCGATGGTACCTGTCGTGGAGTACATGACGCCAACCTTGATGGGGTTTTCGCCGACATCTGCGGATTCAGTACCGCCGGAGCCACCGCTTGTGCAGGCCGCTAAAACACTCGTTCCTGCGGCCAAAGAACTATATTGAAGAAACTTTCGCCGACTAAAACCACTTGAAAAGATGGGAGATTTTGACATAACTGGTTATTTCCTTGACCTCACACAAAACTGAAGCCCTACTCACACTATCTGAAAGAGAAAGTGTGCTCAAATAAAAGAAGCTGAATCTAAAAGTGAACCCTGAAAAGCAAGCGAGCTGTTTGCTTGAGCTTGCCTGTGCTGAATAATTTCACGAGCCCTATATTAGAGAGTGTGACGACAGCATTTTGTAACCGTTGATACAAATACAGACTATCTTGGCAACTAATAAATTTGACCCCAAAATTGCGCTGCTCTCCCTATACATAAGCGTTTGAGCTTTGCTTTCACTTGCGCTTTTAAGCTACGTCGCTTAATTCTTAATTCTTAATATTTAAGATTCTTAAACATTTCACCTAAATAGTAATAGGTCTTCCTTTTTAAATTTGTATCTGCAATGACATTCTTGAGCTGCAAACAAATGATAATAAGTTAAACACACAGATGAACTAAGCTTTATTAAAAGCGTAAGAGATTAGAAATTTTAAGTAACCTCTTGCTAAAGCCATCTCCGAAATAATCAATTTAGACCGCTAAAAGCAAAGGGTAATATTTATGTCTTTTCATGGTGATATTTCTTCGAGCAATGATGCTGTTGGCGTAGCTGTTGTTAACTACAAGATGCCGCGCCTGCACACCAAAGCGGAAGTCCTTGAAAACTGCCACAAAATAGCAACCATGATCGACGGTATGAAAGTGGGTCTGCCAGGAATGGACTTGGTAGTCTTTCCGGAGTATTCGACTCACGGGATTATGTACGACACTGAAGAGATGATGGAGACGGCATCATCGATTCCTGGCACTGAAACAGACATTTTTGCCGATGCCTGTATCCGCAACAAAGTGTGGGGCGTTTTTTCATTGACGGGTGAGCGGCATGAGCTGCATCCAGAAAAAGTGCCGTACAACACCCTCATTTTAATCAACGATCGCGGCGAGATTGTGCAAAAGTATCGCAAAATTATGCCCTGGACGCCGATAGAAGGCTGGTATCCGGGCAACTGCACCTATGTGTGTGAGGGGCCAAAAGGGCTGAAAATTAGCCTGATCATCTGTGATGACGGCAACTATCCTGAGATCTGGCGCGACTGCGTGATGAAGGGTGCTGAACTGGTAGTGCGCTGTCAGGGCTACATGTATCCGGCCAAAGAACAGCAGATTATGGTGTCGAAGGCGATGGCCTGGATGAACAACACCTATGTGGCGGTAGCGAACGCGGCTGGTTTTGATGGGGTGTACAGCTACTTTGGCCATTCGGCAATTGTCGGCTTTGACGGGCGGACGCTGGGCGAGTGCGGCGAGGAAGAGAATGGTATTCAGTATGCGGCGCTCTCGAAGTTTTCGATTCGAGATTTTCGTAAGCACTCGCAGTCACAGAATCATCTGTTCAAGCTACTGCACCGGGGCTACACGGGCATGATGAATTCGGGTGAGGGCGATGAGGGCGCGATGGAGTGCCCTTATGACTTTTATCGGGAGTGGGTGCTAGACCCGCAGAAAGCAAAAGAGAGAGTAGAGGCACTGACGCGCGATACGGTGGGGACGGAAGAGTGCCCAATTGAGGGGATTCCAAATCAGCAGACGACAGCGCCGACAATACCCGTGAAGCAACAAGAGTCGATTCCGGTAAGACAGCCAGTTTCTTAGTTCAAGTAGTTCAGCAAGTAGTTCAAGTAGTCAGCCTGTTTCCTGGCAGCAATAGCTTTACGAGGCAGTACGTTCAGTTTCAACTTGGACAGGGTTTAACGCTGCTTGATTGGGGGTCAGCAATCGAGAAAGGTTGCTGACTGTTTCTACTGTTGACCGCTGATTTAATGCTTGACCGTTGATTTGTATGGGAGAGAGCTAATGGTTGATTATGAAATTTTTGAGATTGGGAATGTAGTGCTTCAGTCGGGAGCGACGCTGCGAGAGGCTAAGCTAGCATACAAGACCTATGGCACGCTGAATGCTGATAAAAGCAACGTGATTGTTTATCCGACTTGGTATTCAGGGCAGCACTACGATAATGAGTGGTTGATTGGAGAAGGCATGGCGCTTGATCCTCAGAATTATTTTATTATCGTGCCGAATATGCTCGGAAACGGTTTATCCTCTTCGCCTAGCAATATGCCGCCACCCTATGATCGGGCGCGATTTCCGCAGGTTACTTTCTACGATAATGTTGCGGTTCAGCACCGACTGGTAACCGAGAAGTTT
>QBMP01000113.1:0-5971 GCA_003242115.1 Phormidesmis priestleyi | reverse complement strand
TTTGGCATTGAGAAGATTGCGTTAGTAATTGGCTGGTCGATGGGCGCAGGGCAGACCTATCAGTGGGCGGTGAGCTATCCAGAAATGGTTGAGCGGATTTTTCCTTTTTGCGGCTCTGCTAAAACTAGCCTGCACAATATTGTTTTTTTGGAAGGGGTGAAAGTCGCGATTCAAACGGATGTAGCTTGGCAAGAAGGCTGGTACGATGAGCAGCCTAACAAAGGGCTGAGAGCTGTGGGCAGGGTGTATGCAGGTTGGGGATTGTCTCAGGCGTTCTATCGCGAAAAGCTGTATTTAGAGATGGGATACTCGTCTTTGGAAGATTTTTTAGTGGCTTTTTGGGAGGGATTTTTTCTGCGTAAGGATGCTAACAATCTGTTGGCGATGCTATGGACTTGGCAAAATGGCAATATTGGCAATACGCCAGGATTTGAGGGAGACTTTGAAAAAGCGTTAGCGGCGATTAAGGCCAAGGCCATTGTGATGCCGGGACAGACGGATCTTTACTTTCCGCCGGAAGACAATGAATATGAAGTCGCACATATGCCGAATGCTGAATATCGAGGGATCCCTTCGATATGGGGACATTTTGCGGGCGGGGGCATTAATTCAGTGGATACAGAGTTTATTGATGGCAGCGTTAAAGAATTGCTGGCGCGGTAGCGAGTAATATGAATTTTTTGGTGAGTTTTAGTGAGCTTTGGATAGATGTATTTGACGCCTAAAGAGTCTGAGCGGCTGACGCTGTTTACGGCTGCTGAAATTGCGCGTAGACGTAGAGATCGCGGTATTAAGCTGAATGTGCCGGAAGCGATCGCCTACATCAGTGACTACATTGTTGAAGGTGCGAGAGAAGATAAAACAGTGGCGCAGCTGATGGCTGAAGGGGCGACTTTGCTCAATACAGCCGATGTACTGGCAGGCGTTGCCGATTTGATTCCGTTGATTCAAGTCGAAGCCCACTTTAACGACGGCACGAAGTTAGTGAGCGTGCACCATCCAATCAGACCTCAGGAAGCTTGATTACATAATGGATACCGTTTTTATTAACTCATTAGCGCCGGGGGCAATTATTTGTGAGGCGGGGGCGATCGCAATCAATGCAGGCCGAGAAAGCAAGACTTTGAGCGTGACTAATCGGGGCGATCGCCCTATCCAAATCGGCTCTCATTTTCACTTTTTTGAAGTCAACCGCGCTCTCAGCTTTGATCGCGCCGAGGCGCTGGGCTTTCGGTTAGATATTCCGGCAGGAACGGCGGTGAGGTTTGAGCCAGGGGATAGTCAGATGGTAACGCTGGTGGCTTTGGCGGGCGATCGCATTGTTCAAGGCTTAAACGATCTGGTGAATGGACAGCTAGACGATCCGCAAATTAGAGCCGCTGCTTTGGCCAAAGTTAAGGCTGAAAACTATGGTGACAGTAGCGCTAACGAGCGTGAGGAAATCAATGGAAATTAGCCGCGATCGCTACGCTGAGCTGTTTGGCCCGACCGTGGGCGATCGCGTCCGCCTAGCCGACACCTCTTTAATTATTGAAGTCGAGCAAGATCACACCGTTTACGGTGACGAATGCGTTTTTGGCGGCGGTAAAACCCTCCGCGACGGCCTTGGCATGGCTCCTGGCATTACCGCCGCTGACGGAGCGCTAGATTTAGTCATTACCAACGTCTTATTAATCGATCCGGTGCAGGGCATTGTTAAAACCGATATCGGCATCAAGGATGGCAAAATTGTCGGCATCGGTAAAGCCGGAAATCCAGGGATTATGGCAGGCGTCAGCCCTAATTTGGTGATTAGCGCCAACACCGATGTCAAGGCCGGTGAAGGCTTAATTGCGACACCCGGTGGTCTTGATGGTCACGTTCATTTTGATAGCGCGGGGCTTTGCGCCGAGGCGCTTTCTAGTGGGCTAACCACCATGATCGGCGGCGGGCTGGGGCCAGTGACCGTCGGCATTTGCACCAGCGGCGCGCATCACTTGGGGATTATGCTCAAGGCGTCTGAAGCGTTTCCCATTAACTTTGGATTCTTAGGCAAAGGCAGCTCTAGCCTGCCGGAGAGCTTAGTAGAACAAGTCGCCAATGGCGCAATGGGGCTAAAAATCCACGAAGACTGGGGGGCCATGCCTGCGGTCATTGATACCTGCTTAAAAGTTGCCGATCAATACGATTTTCAGGTCAAAATTCATACCGATACGCTGAATGAATCTGGCTATGTCGAAGATACGCTAGCCGCCATTAAGGGCCGCACTATTCACACCTATCACACCGAAGGTGCAGGCGGGGGTCACGCCCCAGATATTATCAAAGTTGCCGCATACAGCCACTGCCTGCCGTCTTCTACTAATCCCACGAATCCTTACACCATCAACACATTTGATGAGCATTTAGACATGGTGATGGTGTGCCATCATCTCAACCCAAAAGTGCCTGAAGATGTGGCCTTTGCAGAATCTCGCATTCGGGCTGAAACCATTGCCGCTGAAGACATTCTGCATGACATGGGCGCAATCAGCATGTTGGGATCTGACAGCCAGGGTATGGGCCGTATTGGCGAAGTGATTTGTCGAACTTGGCAGCTTGCTTCCAAAATGAAAGATCAGCGCGGCACCTTACCGGAAGATACTCCGCGCAATGACAACCACCGTGTGCTGCGCTACTTAGCCAAATACACGATTAATGTCGCCCGCACCTGCGGTGTTGCGGATTATGTGGGCTCTATTGAACCGGGAAAAATGGCCGATATTGTGCTTTGGCGACCGGGCTTTTTTGGGATTAAGCCTGAGGTGGTGATTAAGCAGGGCTTTATTGCTTGGTCACCAATGGGAGAGTCGAATGCTTCACTGATGACCTGTGAGCCAATTTTGTACCGGCCTCAGTGGAGCAGCTTTGGCAGCGCACCAGCGGCGACTTCTGCTTGTTTTGTGACTCAGCTAGCGTTAGAAAATGGCCTAGCAGATCGGTTAGGGCTACAAAAAGAACTTTTGCCTGTGAAGAACACGCGCGAGTTGAGCAAAGCCGATATGCTTCACAACGATGCTTGCCCGGAAATTGAAGTTGATCCTGATACGTTTCAGGTCAGAATTAATGGTGATATAGCGACTTGTGATCCGGTTGATCAGGTGCCTTTAGGGCGCTTATATATTTTTCGCTGATATGGCTGTTTCTGGAACAATTACTTCCAAGGTAACGAACACTATTCAAACTGCGCCTCATCTATCGCTGCGGGTAGCGCGATCGGCTACAGACCATTGTTCTTTTATGGCCTATCAGTACGCCCGCTATCCCTTTCGGCTATCAAACAATCTACGCTTAGATCCGACCGATCTTCGTCGGGTTTATGCCTATATTATGAATGCCTCACCGGGGATTTTATCGGGAGACAATCTGCATCTGAGCGTTGAGGTGGGCGCTGAAGCTAGCCTTTATCTCACCGATCAATCGGCGACTAAAGTGCACAGTCAGTCTGCGGTTCAGCAAGAGAGTGGCGCATCTGCTGAAATAAATTGGAAGATAAAAGTTGGCTGTGGCGGTTATTTTGAATTTATGCCAGAGCCGATAATTCTGTTCAAGTCGGCGGCGCTGACGCAGCGGATGGAGATCACTCTGCATTCTCAAGCGCAGATGGTGCTGAGTGAAATTGTTGTGCCGGGGCGGATGGCTAGGGGAGAGTTTTATGATTTTGAACAGTTTCAAAGTCGGCTGCGGATACAGAACCCTGAGGGAGATTTACTTTTTGTTGATAATTTGAATGTACTAGGACGCAACAATCTTTTTAAGTGCAGCTCGTGGCTTACTGATTTTCCGATCATTGCCAATTTCATTGCCGTGGTGCCTGATATTAAGCTAGCTCACCTAGCCCGTGAGCTTGAGCGCCATGCTGTACCCGCGATCGCCTTGCAGGTGTGTGACTCGCCGTTGCCGGGGTGCAATGGGCTTTGGATTAGAGCGATCGCAACTCAAGTCAGCGCCCTCAAAGCCTATCAGCGACATCTGTTAAGCTGTGTTCGGCAGATCAGTGGAAACGCACCGCTGCCACCCATTCCCAAATAAATTACAACTCATCGCACCCTAATATGGGTACGGCTGAATGATGTTATAAGTACCTGTGCAAAGTTAATTACAGAATAAGATTTAGTAAAAATTCTAAAACTAGACGATTCAGGCAGAGTCTTTTGTAATTAATTGTGCATGACTACTTAAATAAGCCTACCCATTGAGGAAAAGCTTGGATGGATATTTCTTTGCTGGTGAGTTTGCTTGCGCCTTGTTTGCCGGGGCTGATGGGGCTAGGAAAAGCGGTGGGTAAAAAGGCGGTGGAGACGGCGGCAGAAACGGCGGCAGAAAAAGTCGGTGAGCAGTCGGCGGTGCAGGCGGGGAAGATTTGGCAGCGGCTGTGGCCGAAAGTGAAGGCAAAAGCAGCGGCGAAAGAGGCGGCAGAAGATGTGGCGAAAGATCCGAATGATGCGGATTCGGTGGCGGCACTGCGCGGACAGCTCAAGAAAATATTAGAAGGCGATCAGGCGTTGGCGGCTGAGGTGGCGGCGCTGCTAAAGGCGGCTGAGATAGATGGGCAGGGGACTTGGATTCAGCAGTCGGTGACGGGCGATCGCAATCAGGTGATTGGGACGATGGGTGGCAATGCTAAGGCGATTGGCTCGGTGACGGGCGATGTGACGATGTAAGTGGGTCAGCCTAATTAAGATTCACAAGAAATATCATTGTTGCATTGGCCCCCCAGCCCCCGAAATCGGGGGAGCATCGCCGATCCAGAATGCATAGATCGCTCTGCCAGAGAGGTTTTCAGCATCTTGCCTCAGAGCCCCGAACTCGGGGACGGGGGCCTTCTAAGGCATAAACAGCACCTTACAGATAATTAGCTCGACCTACTTATCTGAATTTTCGCAGTCATTTACAATCAGCTGTAAGCCTTGATTAAGCCATCTCAGTCTGCTCTAGGGTCGTCAACTGGCTCTGTACACTAAAATGAGTGACAAGGTAAAAATGAGGGCGACCCTATGGCAGTGCGTCAACGACGTTACAGCAAAGAAGAAATAGCTGGGCGTAGGCAAGAACTCTATGAATCTGGCATTCGGCAGCAAGTGGAAGCCGGAAACGAGGGCAAAATTGTGGCGATTGACATCGAAACTGGAGTTTTTGAGGTCGATGAGAATGTCGTACCTGCAACGAATCGGCTGTTTGAGCAATATCCCGACGCTCAACCTTGGGTGATTCGCATCGGACATCGGGCGGTTGATCATTTTTCGATTTGTATACTGCGAACGTGATTTGGGATGGACAGTACCGCGAAATTTATATCGCAGAATCAGAGACGGAGCCTCTGCTAGGGATGGCTTTACTTTACGGTTATCGGTTGCAGGTCGATACTATTGAGGGTGGCAGCGTGAAGATTGAAGCCTTGTGATTATCAAATGCAAATAGATGAGCGTTCCTGAAAAGTTTGATGGGCAGCGGGTTAGCGGTGACAACAATCAGATCTTTGACTCTGTAAAAAATAGCACTGTCTTCGGTGACGTTGGCGGCAATGTGACGATAGAGGCGGTGAAGCGGGTGACTTCGCCGTTTCAGTTGCCGCGCAATGTGGCTGATTTTACTGGGCGAGTGGAAGAGCTGGCACTGATTGAGGCGGCGCTGACGGCGACTGATGGCATGGGGACGGTGGCAATTTCTGCGGTGGCGGGAATGGCTGGGGTGGGCAAGTCAGCTTTGGCGAACTGTGCGGCGCATCGGCTGGTGGAGCACTTTCCTGATGCGCAACTGTATGTGAATTTGCAGGGGGTAGATGCGCGGCCTAGAGATCCGGGTGATGTGCTGGGGGAGTGGCTGCGGGCACTGGGCATGGACGGGGCGGAAATTCCGGTGGCGCTGCATGAGCGGCAGAAGTGCTATTGTTCGCTGCTGGCGAATCAGCGGGCTTTGGTGGTGCTGGATAATGCCCATGATGAGGCGCAGG
>QBMP01000112.1:9370-12743 GCA_003242115.1 Phormidesmis priestleyi | reverse complement strand
ATCTAACAGCGGCAGCAGCAGCTTATTGCGATCGCACCCCATCCGACGACCGGCCCCCGCCGCTGGAATCAATAAATGCATAGCTCAAGCAAAAATCACATCCCTAGTAGCTTAAAACACCGTTTCCCCCTGATTTCTGTTTTATTCCTAACGGCATCGTGCGAAACCGCCGACGTCCCGTAAAATGGTGAGCGGATAAAAATATATAATCCCTATGCGCATACTGGCCCTAATTCCTGGCGGCATCAGCGATCAGCTTTTGTTTTTTCCGGCCCTAGAAGCTATCAAAAAAGCCTACCCCAAAGCTGAAATTGGGGTCGTAGCTGAACCTAGTGCGATCGCTGCCTACCGAGTTTCAAAAATTGTCAATACCGTCATTCCATTTGCCTTCTCAGCCAATAACAACAGTCCCTCTGACTGGGCTAACCTGCTGGGGATTATTCGAGATCGCGAATACGAAGTCGCAATTACCACCCATCTAAAGTGGAACCAAGGCCTATTGCTCTGGCTCAGCGGCGTACCGACTCGCGTTGCCTATAGCTCAACGACTGCGCCCTGGTTCTACACAGCCACCGTACCTGAGCCGCCAGCTAGCACCTACCTAGCTGACAGCTATCGCAAACTGCTCAGCGCCATTGGCATCGAGCCATCGCCTTCAGCGCCGACTATCCAGCCAAATATTAATGTGCCAGAAGCCGATATTTCCTGGGCCAACGCCTTGCGCGATCGCCTCAATCTCAAAAACGGCTACGTCCTTATGTACCCCGGCCCCGCCACTGACCAAAGCCCGTCAGCGGAGAAAGCCACTTATCCGATTCAAAGCTGGCAAACGCTGATTAGTGACTTTCGCGCCAAACAGCCTGAACTACCAGTTGTCCTACTGCAAACTGAAGAGAGTGTCGCTCAAGTCAGTGCGCTTAAAAGTAGTGACAGTGGACTCTTGATCGCCACTGCCAACAACCTCGGCCAAAGCGCTGCGATGGTTGCAGGCGCTGATCTGTTGCTGACCCCCGACAGCCCCATTATGCAGCTAGCGATCGCCCTCAAAGTATTTACCCTCGGCCTATTTGGCACCCAATCGCCTGAAGCCATGCTACCCCTTGCCCAAGGCGAAGAAACCCGCTTTATCGGCATTCCCTCCCCTACTAACAGCGTCGCTGACATTGCCCCAGAAACCATTTTGAAAAAAGTATGGGGCGGTAGCTAAAGGCCGCTAAGCCAAAGGTTAGACGGCACAAATACCTCATCTGAGCGTCATCTTTCGAGAGGCTCTACTCTATAATCTTTGACAATATTTGACCCGTTAGGCTCCTTACCCGTTAGGCCCCTTAACAGTCTGCTCACCTGCCAAAACTCTATCGGCATAAATCCTATGGATCGCATTCAATTACAGGCTTCCAAGCTCTGGGATCTGCTTTTTGCAGAAGACACCGCCACTACTTATCAAACCACGCTCAATCTCACGGGCACGATTTTAAAAGAAATCGCTCAGCTCATTTGGCTGATTATCTGCTCCTTTTTTGTCTTTGGTGCTTGGTTTAGCGACACTACGGTCAAAACAGGCAAAAGCATCCGCGACTGGGTTGATACGCAAGCTAGCGGCACCGCTTCAGCCGTCGAGAAAAAGCCGCTGGCCGAAACCGGCAAAAGCCTGCTCGAAACGACCCGCACAGGCATTATCTATCTGCTCAACCAAGCGCGTGAACAGTTAGGGATTGAGCCTACCGAAGTTCCAGCTCAATCTGTCTCTAGGGCCGATTCTCAGCCAGTTGCCGAACCTGTATCCGAACCTGTGATAAAGGCTGTCGTCACCCCATCGGCAGCGCCTAGCGCCAGTGTTGCAGGTGTTGAAACAGGTTCTTCAACAAGCCCCGAAACAAGCGTTGAAACGTCAAGACCTGCTGCACCCGTCCGCGTTAATCAGCCCAGCGATATCGACCGAGAAGAGGCCGATGATGGCTGGCCTCAGACAACAGAAGAAGATTAGGTCAATACCGTCGTCATCTCTCTAGCGACTGCCACTGCCCAGCAAAAACAGCCCAATCATGGTGACGCTGTTCCAGGTGCTGTGCAGCAAAATTGAAGAAAGTAGGTTGCGCGATCGCACATAAGCAAACCCCAAAATCGACCCCAGCACCGTCAGCGGCAGCACTTCCGAAAAGCTCAGGTGCGCCGCTGCAAAGATCAGACTACTCAGGCCAATCGCGCCCCAGATCGGCAAATAGCGCGTTAGCGAAGGCAGCAAAAAGCCCCGAAACAAAATCTCCTCAAACACCGGAGCCGCCACCGCCGCTGTAAACAAAAACATCCCCAGCGCCAGCGGATCGCGCTCATCCAGCACAATTTGTAAAATCGGATTGTTGCCCCCTTGCCCTTGCCAAATCTGCTGATTGAGCAGTGACACGCTGAGCATCAAAGGCAGCGCCACTAAATAGCTGCCAAAGCCCCACAGCGGCCATTTACCACCGAGCTTAACCGGAAACCAAGCCTTCGAGAGCGGCAAATAAGCCCTAACCGAGTAATATAAAACCGTCAGAGTGCCCGCCGCCATTAGCAAATAACTACCTAACGAATACAGCGCCTTACCCCGACTCGACAAGCCCAGAACCGAGCCAATCATCGCCAATCCACTCGCCTGTAAGCTGATCAAACTAGCAGCCACATGGCTCGTCAAATCGCCCAGTGCCATACCATCTATCAGACCACTCGCCCCTTCACTGGTTACTTGACCCGCCGACTGCACCGTCGCCAGCAAAACCCCAATCACTAGCGGCACCACAAACTGCCCAACAAACAAAAAGCCGCCGACTATCACCTGCCAAATCACTTCCCAATTCCAGGGCACATCCCACTGACCTTCGGGAATGGCTAACAGCGAATCCTTACCGCGCAATAGCCGTTGGCCAATGAGCGCAATCAACAGCGCTGTACCGAATAAAGCGCCGAAAGATGGCAGCAGCCCCACCGCACTGAGCTGAATCAACGTTTTCTCAGCCGCCGCCCGCTCATCTGCCCTGAGTTCGCTGAGCTGAGCAGACTTATCTTCGAGGGTGTACAGCCGCTCTAAGGCGCTGTAGCGAAACCAGCCGGTCAAATTCAAGTTGATCAAATCTGCGGTATTGGGGCGCAATACTGGCGGGGTCTGCCACAGATCGACGAGGGTTTGGGCGGCTATAGCCTCACGCGCCATCAGCACACCGGAGGCGCTATTGCCAGCAGAATTGCCAGCAGAATTATCAGCAGTACTGGCCAATCGCTGCCAAGTTTTGAGCGCTTTTGGCACCTCGTTTTGCTGAACCTGCACCATGCCTAAACGCACATCAATTTGATCGATTAGGCGCTGCTGCGAGTTGGCGGCTGTTCTGAGCAGTGA
>QBMP01000112.1:896-9360 GCA_003242115.1 Phormidesmis priestleyi | reverse complement strand
GAGCAGTGATATTTGATCGCCCTGCGCTGAGTCAGCCTGCTGCTGCAATCGCTTCAGCCCTGTCGCCGCATCCTGACGCACCTCCAAATACTGCTCACTCGCCGATTCCAGCGCATCTTTACCAAACACGGCATTGCGAAACTGCTCCACCTCAGCCGATGGCAGGCCGCTGCCATCCCATTCACTCGCCTGTACCAGTAAGTCAGTTTGGTACAGCTGCAATTGATTACCGACTTGAGGTTGCGATAGGCTGCTAATTAACGACTGACCCATTACCACCAACACGAGCAGGGTCATAACTGAAAGGACGATACGCTTGAGAGTCATACTGGTGGGTACTGCGGTAACTTTATAATTTTCCGTATTATCGCATCTCGGCTCTCACAGCCGTTAAAATCAGCTCCAATCCCTACCTTGCGCCTCACCCTATGACCCACCCTGATTTGACCACGCTTGACCAGACCACGCTTGACCACGCCGCCACCCAGCTTGACGACGAAGCCACTCAAAAGGGCCTTAGCGAAGCGCAGTACAAGCAAAAAATGGAGCGCCGTAAAGCAGTTCAGGAAAAGCGCCTATCTGAACGCAAGATTGAAAAAGGGCTGATCATTGTCAATACAGGCAACGGTAAAGGTAAAACCACAGCAGCTTTGGGCGTTGTGCTACGCGCTTTAGGGCATGGGTTTAATGTGGCGATTGTCCAGTTTATTAAAGGTGGCTGGGAGCCTGCCGAAAAAGCCGCGCTCAGTCACTGGCCCGATCAGCTCATGTTTCATGCGATGGGCGAAGGCTTCACTTGGGAAACGCAAGATCGGCAGCGCGATATTCAAACGGCCCAAGCCGCCTGGAAAAAAGCCCTCACCTACATCCGCGATGCGAACTATCGCACTGTGCTGCTGGATGAAGTCAATATCGCCCTGAAGTTAGGCTATTTATCTGTGGAGCAAGTGCTGGCAGGACTGGCCGAAAAGCCTAGCTTGAGCCATGTCATTTTGACCGGTAGAGGAGCGCCTCCTGAGCTGATTGAGCGGGCTGATTTGGTGACTGAAATGACGCTGATTAAGCACCCTTTTAAAGAGCAAGGCGTGAAGGCGCAAGCGGGTGTAGAGTTTTAGTCATGCTTCAAATTTCCCATCTTTCCAAACGATTTGGCCAGCGGCAGGCGCTTAGCGATCTGTCGCTGAGTTTATTGCCGGGTGAAATTTACGGCCTGCTGGGGCCTAATGGTGCGGGCAAAACGACGGCGCTAAATATGCTCTGCGGCCTGATTAAGCCCGACAGCGGCGAAATTTTGATCCAGGGCCAGCCGGTTTCTGAGGCGACTAAGCGGATAGTCGGCGTGATGCCGCAGCAAAATTTGCTTTATCAAAGCCTGACCTGCGCCGAAACTCTCTCTTTTTTGGCCCGCATTTACGGTCTGAATAAGCAGGATATGCAAAAGCAGGTGCAGAGCTGTCTTAGCGCTGTGAACTTGGCAGATCGGGCGAATAGCGTGGTGGGCGATCTCAGTGGCGGAATGCAGCGGCGGCTGAGCTTGGCGGCGGCGATTATTCACCGGCCTAAGCTAGTGGTGCTAGATGAACCGTCTACGGGGCTAGATATTGAGGCTCGCTATGAGGTGTGGGAGTTGATTCGTTCGCTGAAGCAGCAGGGCGTGACGGTGTTACTGACTACTCACTTGCTAGATGAAGTTGAGCGGCTGTGCGATCGCATTGGCATTATCAAACAGGGCAAGCTGCTAGCAGAAGGGACGCTGGAGGTGTTGCGATCGCGCATTCCAGCAGCAGAAGTAGTGATGATAGAAACAGATGATGAAGTGGGCGCTATAGCCATTGCCAAATCGCATGGATTCACCCCACGCCGCTACGGCAACGAACTCGCCTTCTGGGTGCCTGAGCTGCTAGAGCTACCCGAACTGCTCAGCCGGTTTTCTGGGATCACGGTCGAATCGATCTCGCGCCATCGAATTGGTCTAGAGCACATCTATTTAGAAATCACGCAAGAGCATCTCAAAGAGAAACCTCTGTTAGAAGCTGGCCAGACAGAAGTTGGCCAGTCGGAGGTTAGTCAGTCGGTGCAGCCGATCTAGCGCTGTTGTGTTGTTTTATTGTTTTTATAGTGAGCGTTTAGAGCGAGAACTTAAGCCATGATCAAACTTTTAATTGCGATTATTCCAGCCGTACTGATTGTTGCAGTTGCCATTCTCTCTGTACAAAATGCCACATTGATTCCGCTTACCTTTTTCAGCTTTACGACGATCGCGCTACCAGTTGGCATTTGGGTCGCTTTTGCCCTTGGCATTGGCATTGTTGGCACCGCACTACTCATGAGCCTATTCGGCATCGGCAAACGAGCCAACAGCAATCGTTTCTAACACCTAATCTTGTGATTTCAGCCACATTTCGTAACGCGCTGTCTCAGTGGCTAGACGCTATAGCCGCGTTTGAGGTAGTCATCATCTAGCCCCTACTGCCTATCCTCTCTTTCAAACAATCTCTTAAAAAATGCCTTAAAAGCATCCCCTTTAAGACAGTCTCTATAAAAAATGGAAAACTTACTCTCGCTCTCCAATGCTCTCAGAGCCTTAGGCTCTTTGTCTCAGCAACTGTGGCAACAAACCCATCCAAACCCTCATTTAAACGGCTGGTCACTACAGGGAAGAGATCCAGAAGTACTCAGGCAAATACTGCCCCTCATCGGCTGGGCCTACCATCATTACTATCGAGTCAGCACCGACGGCTGGGAGCACATTCCCGCCGATCAAACCGTGATGTTTGTAGGCTCTCACAACGGCGGCTTAGCAGCGCCCGACATGCACATGATGCTATACGACTGGTGCTGCCGGTTTGGCACCGAGAAACCGCTGTACGGGCTCATGCACCCCAGCGCGTGGCAAGCCTCTCCGGTTGGCGCACAGCTAGCCACGCAAATGGGAGCCGTGCGGGCGCACCCCCGCATGGGCCTCGCCGCCCTTAGCCAAAAGGCCAGCATTGTGGTGTATCCAGGCGGAGCGCAAGATGTGTTTCGTCCCTATGCGCTGCGCCACAAAATCTGTTTTTATAATCGCAAGGGCTTTATTAAGCTAGCCCTAAAAAAAGGCGTGCCGATTGTGCCGATGATTTCTGCCGGGGCGCATTCCAACCTTATAGTGCTAGGCGATCTTTACCCACAGGTACAGCAGCTTCATCAGTGGGGTATGCCTTGGCCAATGGGCGTTGATCCAGAAGTTTTCCCAGTGTACTTGGGCCTCCCTTGGGGGATTGCGGTTGGCCCGCTGCCCCACATTCCATTGCCAATCAAAATCCACACTCGCATCTGTAAGCCCATTGAATTTCAGCGCTACGGCGCAGATGCCTCAAAAGATAAGCGCTATGTCGAAGAGTGTTATCAGCAAGTGATCACTTGTATGCAGGCCGAGCTCGACGCACTCGTGAAGAGTACATCATAAGCATAAAGCAAATCTAAAAGAAGGGCGAACGACGGGACTTGAACCCGCGCATGGTGGAATCACAATCCACTGCCTTAACCACTTGGCCACGCTCGCCGCGTTTGGGCTTAAAGTATACCACCGTTTTTTTACTCGGCGCTAGTCTTTTCGTAGGGTTAAAAGAAAAACAGTCGAGCTAGGCCAAAGTGCAATCTTCGATACAGCCATTTCTTAACCAAATCTTGAATAATGAGATCCTGATAAGCCGAAATCTTTTAAGTTTGCTATCAATTAAGTTAGGCCAACTATTAGGCTAGTCCATCGGGCACTGCTTTTTCAGACACCTTATACTAATCCTTACATCCTAACCCCTACATCAAAGAGGTATCTTTTGAAACCCGTGGTTGCTTCAACTGCTTACTTACTCATCTCGCACGGCAGCCGAGATTCACGCCCTCAAGAGGCGATGAACCGGCTAGCAGATCTGGTTAGAAAGCATCTGGAAACAGTGCCGCAACGCTTGGCGCTGAACGCAGCTGATAGCGATACCCAACTCGCAGTTCGGCAGCTTTCTACCGCTGAAACTGGGTTTTCAAGCCGCAGGCAAGCGCCAGAATCTGAGCAAATCGTTAACGCGCATTTGGATCGAGTAGATCGCTCCGTTGATAAGACGACTGGCGAGACGATTGGCAAGACGACTGGCAAGACGACTGGCAAGACGACTTTATTGACAAGGCCACAGCCGCAGGGCGCACCCACCCAGCCTTCAAACGTGCTGGTGGGCACGGCCTGCTTAGAGCTAGCGGCCATTCCCCTCAGTGAGCAAATCTATAAGTTTGGGCTCAGAGTGAAAGCAGCGGGCGTCAGTGAGCTGAAGCTGCTGCCGGTATTTTTGATGTCGGGTGTACATGTGATGGAAGATATTCCGGCAGAAGTTAAAGCCGCGCAGCAGTTGCTTAACCATGACTCACTCACCGATGACGCCCTTAAGCTAACGCTCTGTCCGCACTTGGGCAGTCACCGCAAGCTGCCCGATGTGTTGGCCAATCGGCTGGCTTCTGTCCCGACTGAAGGATCGCTGTTAGTCGCTCATGGCAGTCGGCGGCCTAAGGGCAATCGGGCTATTTTGAGCTTAGCGAGTCGAATTGGCACCACGGTGGCCTATTGGGCAACGCCGCCCGATATTGAATCGCAGGTAATTGCTTTGATGCAGCAGGGCTGTCAAAAGCTGGCAATTTTGCCTTATTTTTTATTTGCTGGGGGGATTACGGATGCCATTACTCACCGCACTGAGGAACTGGCTGAACGCTTTCCGAGCGTGAGCTTTCGACTGCTGCCGACGTTAGGCGCGACCGATGAAATTGCTCAGCTAGCGGTCGAGTTGGCGACTCAATGAACACCTAGTAAATCCAGCTACTCTATATATTATTTTCGCACTTGAAACTATGCCCTCATCGCGACCTGCTAACTCCCCCGATTCTTCGATGTCACCGCCCAAGACTTTGAGCAAGATCGTCGGTAAGGTTTATTTAGTCGGTGCAGGGCCCGGTGATCCAGGATTACTGACGGTAAAGGCGAAAACTTTAGTTGAATGCGCAGATGTAGTGGTGCATGACGCGCTGGTGAGTGAGCCCATTTTGGCGTTAATCAATCCACAGGCTGAGCGTATTCATGCGGGTAAGCGGCGGGGCAGGCACTCTATGTCGCAAACCGAAATCACGCAGCTTTTGCTGGATAAGGCGCAGCAGCAGGCGGTGATTGTGCGGCTAAAGGGCGGCGATCCGTTTGTGTTTGGCCGGGGCGGCGAAGAGATGGGCGATTTGATCGCGGCTGGGGTGCCGGTAGAGGTGGTGCCTGGAATTACAGCGGGGATTGCGGCCCCGGCCTATGCTGGAATTCCGGTGACGCACCGGGGATACAGCTCTTCGGTAACGTTTGTGACGGGGCATGAGTCGGCGGGTAAGTACCGGCCTGAGGTGAAGTGGCGGGCCATAGCGCAGGCGTCAGAGACGATTGTGGTGTACATGGGTGTGCATAATTTGGCGAATATTACTCAGGCGCTGATGGCCGCCAAGTTAGCGGCTGATACGCCCGTGGCGCTGATTCGCTGGGGCACTCGGCCTGAGCAGGAAGAGCTAGTAGGCACGTTGGCAACGATTGTGGAGAAAGTGGCTGCCCGTGGGTTTGAGTCTCCAGCGGTGGCGATTATTGGTAGAGTGGTGGATCTGCGATCGCGCTTTGCCGCCGCTTCACCTATCCGGGGCGAGCATTGGGAAGCGCTGACAGGGAAATCTTAGCGCCGCCAGGAAGGGGGAGAATTGATGATAGAAAAAGTGGTCGAATCCACCGCCCCGACGAGGTTAGACAGATGGCTAGCAGAGGCGGTAGAAGGGCTTTCTCGCAATCGGGCGCAGCAGCTGATTGAGCAGGGGGCGGTGCGGGTGAACGGGGCATTAGGCGATCGCAAAAAAGCCTTGGTAACGGCAGGCGATCGCATCCATCTCACCATCCCTGATCTAACCGCGACTGAGCTAAAGCCCGAAAATATTCCGCTCGACATCCTCTACGAAGACGATCAGCTGCTAATGGTGAATAAGCCAGCCGGTATGGTCGTGCATCCAGCCCCCGGACACAGTACCGGCACCCTAGTCCATGCGCTGCTGTTTCACTGCGGCGATCAGCTCACGGGCGTAGGCGGCGTTCAAAGGCCAGGCATTGTTCACCGCCTCGATAAAAACACCACGGGCGTCATGGTGGTCGCCAAAACAGAGCTAGCATTACACAGCCTACAGCAGCAAATTCAGGCAAAAACGGCCCGCCGCGAGTACCTGGGCATTATTAACGGTGCACCTAAAACCGCGCAAGGCACCATCAATCAGCCCATCGGCAGGCACCCAAAGCACCGTAAAAAGATGGCCATCACCCCGATAGAAGCCGGTGGGAGAGCGGCAGTTACCCATTGGCAGACCCTTGAGCGGCTTGGCAACTATAGCTTGGTGCAGTTTCAGCTAGAGACTGGCCGCACCCATCAAATTAGAGTCCACAGCACCTATGAAGGCCATCCGATTGTGGGCGATCCAGACTATGGCTCAGGCAAATCGCTCGGCATTAAGCTACCAGGGCAAGCGCTCCATGCGTTTCGGTTAAGTATCAGCCATCCGGTAACTCAAACCCTTGTCATTGGCGAAGCGCCGCTGCCCGAAAGGATGGAAAAGCTGCTGAGTAAGCTGCGATCGCTTTAGCGTGACTTTAGTCGTATCGCTTTAGCGCGACTAGAATCGCACCCCAAAAAAACGAATAAAAAAAGCCGAGGCAGCAGTGCTACCCCGGCAAATAACCTTTTGAGGAAAGAGCAAATCAAACGCTAGCTATCAGCCCATATTTCCATTGATGGGCACGTTTAGCTTGCGGAAAGGTACCGATGCACCAATGTTGATGGTGGCCGTATTAACCTGAGGCGCAGAGGCCGGACGAGCGGCGACGCTGCGAGCCATATCGAGATACAGCGATGGGTTGCCTGCGGTTGCCTGCTGCTCTTGAGGCTTGAAACGACGCACCTCTTGCTGCCAGGAAATCTTGGGAAAGCCCAAAATGCCGCGATAGTACTCATCGTAACGAGGCGACTTGATGTTGAACGGCAGTTCACCCGTCTCACGACCGGGCAGGCTACGGCGACGCTGATAAGGCACAATGTCGTAACCGAAGTTATCCATGTACTCATCGCTATCTAGCAGCTCATCGGCAAAGCCTGCAACGCCTTTAGTAGCAATTTTGATGGACCATGCAATTTTTTCCCGTTCATTGTAGGGGTCGCGGCCAAGCACTCGCTGAATGCACTGCTCAACAAAGCGATAGTTGCTGTTCTTCTCGTAAAAGCTGCTGAGGAAAGTCTCAGAAAGCAACAGGCCCCGAATAAAATCACGCACGGTAATCTGGTTATTGCGGAGCTGAGACTCTAAGAAAGGCTCCCGGTCGGCGGCAAAGCAATGGAAAAACATTTGACGGTAAGCAGCATCAATCAGCTCGCTCATTTCGCTGTACTCAAGGAGAGCCTCAGCGCTATAAATTCTGGGCTGATCGTCGCCCTGGACTGTATATCCCTCAACCCGCGTATTCTGGCTTTTTGGGGGATAACTCAATAACGGAAGAGCCACGCTTGAATCTCCAACACTTGTGTAAACAGCTGCAAATAATATGTCTAGATCATAGGGGAGCGCGGCGCTTGACCTGAGAAGTCTGAGGAAATTATTACACACCTTAACATTTAACAAATTAGGGTAGAATGGCCAGTTTTCAAGCCTTTACCCTCCGTTGAAGCAGCTTCAAAGCGAGTTTTGAGCCCGGTTAGCTAGGGCTTGAGACGACCGTTGATACGAAAGCTCATGTTTTGCAACATCTTTTTCATCGTGCACCTTTTAGCTCAAAGGTGTCTGACGCACAGTTGCCCAGTCCTGCGGGGTGTTGCAGTTGAACAGCATCTGTGAAGGTAAGTGGAAATAGGGCTCAACCGATATCGTTGTCAGCCAAGCCTGAAAGGAATGAGCATTGGCAGGTACCTGTAAATAATGCTGAAGTGCTGCCAAACAGTGGCGATGGTAGTAGCCACACAGAGGTTCCCACCCTTTGACGCCCGGTGCGAGTGACGCCATCGGCGCAATCGGAGGCGCTAAGGAATTAGCCGGTGGAGGCGCTAAGGGATTGGTTGATGGGTTAGCCAGCAGCCAGCGCCACCATTGGCTGAGCGGGGCCGCTTTTAGGTAAGGCAAATCGCAGGCCAGCAGCAAGCACCAGTCGCCTTGGACTTGGCTCCATCCTTGGGCAAAGCCGCTGAGCGGGCCAGCGCTGGGCGCAGCTGTTAAAGCGTTGCTGGCAGATTCATTGGCAGATTCATTGGCAAATTCACGGATGAGCTGTACTCCTGACGGCAGGATTGATTGATAGCGATCGGGCCAAGCGGTGACGACAGTGACATCGGGTGTCATCTGCTGGGCAATTTGCGCGGTTTGACTCAGCAGTGGTTGGCCACCAGGAGTCGTT
>QBMP01000112.1:0-886 GCA_003242115.1 Phormidesmis priestleyi | reverse complement strand
GTCTTGGCCCATTCGGCGGCTGTGTCCACCGGCCAAAATAATGGCTGATAGGGAGGGTGAAGGGGCTGCCATTAGGTGGGTGGTCGGGGCCGCACGGATGAATTTTTAGGCGAATTTTTGAGCGGACTTTTAGTAGGCGATTTTTTGGGCAGATCATCGTCGTCATCGGGGCGCTTAGCCTCAGCCCAGTCGCGCCCTTGAACGTAGTAAATCAGACCAGTGAGCCCAGCAATGCTGATGTACATCAGCCGAATAAGCCAGCCAACTCGGCTAAAGACGGCAGCCGCCAAATTAGCTCTAGGATCGTTATAGCTCTTCAGCTCTTTGACCAATGCCTGCCCTGGGCTGCTGACTTCTTGGGATTCTAGGCTGTCGCGGTTGGTAGGCAGCTCACTGACTTCGGTGCTGTAGGCATAAAAGCCCCAGAAACCGCCGCTGCCAGTGTCTCGCTGTAAAAAACGGTCAGTGATTTGATGCGCTTCTTCGTAAGAGATGTTGGCCTGCTTGGCGACTCGCTGAATCCACAGCTGCTGCTGCATCCAGTAGCTGGCGTTAAACACAAACGGGCTGACAACAATCAGTAAGGCGGCTTTAGCCCAGGGGTTCCAATGACGAGGCAGCAGCAGGGTGGCGGCTCCAATGCCTGCACTCAAGAAGGCAAAGACCAGAATATTAGAAATTTCGACTAGCTCGATGCTGCGCAAAAAGCCGCCTAGCCAGGGCACAGAGTAAAGGTAGGCTTCAGAGAGCGCCGCAGCTACCGCCTTAAACACGGCCATCAGCAAGCTCAGGCCAATGCCAATCGCAAAAAATAAGGGGATGCGAGGTCGCCTAGAGACAGTAGACATGGAGGCGGCTATAAAAGACTGTCTTTATCAAAACACTG
>QBMP01000111.1:10712-12823 GCA_003242115.1 Phormidesmis priestleyi | reverse complement strand
TCAGCAAGCAGGCCCGATTGGAAGGATTACTCAGGCAGCAGCAAACTCAGCCCTGCTATCTGTGGATTGCCGATCTAGTCACGGCAGCTGGCGGGAGCCCGCAAGATGTGGAATTGCAGGGCACTGAAGCAACGCTCACCCAGGTCGGGCTAGCCTTACTGACCACCGTGTGGGCCGGTGAATACGATTTGTCAGAAGAGTAAGCTTAGCTCAAGGGCAGAATCCAGTCTAATCACCCTTTCACCCACAAGGTGCAGCCTTGGAGATCGCGGCCATGAGCGGCTAAATACACAATCGCTTCGGCACTGTCTGCAAAAGTACGTGCGATCGCGCCACCTTCATCTCTTGGCCCCGTTAACAGTTGCCCTGCGCCTAAACCTGTCGCGGCGGTTGAATTGCTGTCTGCCAATGGATTCAGGCCGCTAGCCGTGAGATCAGGTGCGACCCAGATCAAATTCGCGGTGGCGGAGTAAGTCAGCTTTATAACGCCTAAGCAACTGTCCACCTTCGCTGACAGTTGATGCGCTACAGCCTTCGTCAGCGCCACAATTCCGCCCTGACAAACCGCCGCTATCAGATGCGTTTGGGCCTGCGGCAGCGGCTGAATCAAGTTGATAATCGTGCCAGCGTCAGACTGCTGCAAAAAAGGCAGCGCACACTGACAGCAAAAGAACGTGCCTTTGAGCACCGCTTCATTCATCTGATCCCAGGCTGTTTCCGATACCTCCGAGAGCGATTCCGCCGGGGTCAGTTGGCCATAGCTGCTGCTAGCAGCATTAAATAAAATGTCCAACCGGCCATAGGTCGCAATCGTCTCATCCACCGCTGCTTGGACGTCGGCCAGCACCGCAATATCGGCTAAGACAAACGTCGCGCTGCCGCCACGATTGCGAATTTGCCTGACGGTGTTCATACCCTGAACGCCATCACGACCGCAGATCATGACCTTTGCCCCTTCACCAGCTAGCAGCATAGCCGTACTTGCACAGATACCTGTGCTGCTGCTAGTAACAAGAGCAACTTTATTTTCTAGTCGCTGGGGCGATCGCGAATCTAAGCACATAGCCCTGCCTCAACAAGACTAGCCGCGATAGCTTGCACAGCTAACATAAACAAGCGCGGGGATCGGAACGGCAGACAGATATCGTAAGGCATAAGGACTATAAGAACGGCTCTATGACAGGTGCTAGCGCAAGCAACTCCCGTCATTGCCCAATGTTTCGGCTAATTATTGGCCATACCGATGCGTTACGGCCAATTTATGGTAAAAATCTATACCCTATATATCACTCGGGCAATGTATCAAAACGTTTTTGCTAATCCGAGAATATAGTACCAAGCGCCCGAACCAACCCCTATTCTCAACCTCAATACTGCGGCCTACAGCGGACAACAGACAGCGGACACAGGCTCGCCTTAAAACCGCCATCAGCTGTGAAGATGAGGCTTCTTTCGTCTGAATATCAGGCGCTTGAATAGGAACGCTAAGCAACGACCGCAACTGGTAAATACGTCAGCACTTCTACGCCCGATTTGGTGACGGCCAAGGTGTGCTCAAACTGAGCTGAAAGCGATCGATCTTGAGTAATGGCCGTCCATTGGTCATCGAGTAATTCGACCTCGTAGGTGCCAACATTCAGCATCGGTTCAATCGTAAAAACCATGCCGGGACGGATTTTTTTACCTTTGCCCTTAACGCCATAGTGCGGAACCTGCGGCTCTGCGTGAAAAATGCGATGCACACCGTGCCCCACAAAATCGCGCACCACTGAAAACCCTTGCCCCTCAGCATAGGTTTGAATAGCTGCGCCAATATCGCCAATGCGCCCGCCCGGTTTGACGGCTTTAATGCCCGCCCACATCGCTTTTTCAGTCACTTCAACGAGCTTGCGGGCGATCGCCGAAACCTCACCAACCATGAAGGTACGCGAACTGTCGCCGTGATAGCCATTGAGTAGCGGGGTGACATCTATATTGATAATGTCGCCCTCCTTTAGGATGTCTTTTTTATGGGGGATGCCGTGACACACGACTTCGTTAATGCTGGTACAAATAGACTTAGGAAAGTCGATAGCACCCGGCGCACCGGCATATCCCAACGGGGCGCTAGT
>QBMP01000111.1:10084-10699 GCA_003242115.1 Phormidesmis priestleyi | reverse complement strand
CAGCAGCGTCATTGAGTTCTAAGGTGCTAACGCCTGGTTGCACCATCGGGGCCAAAAAATCTAGTAGCTGAGAAGATAGCTTGCAGGCAGGGCGCATGGCGTCTATTTCTCGATTAGAAAGTAGCGTAATGCCTCTAAAGGGAGCCTCGGGGGAATAGTCTTTCACAAAAAAATCGTTGTGCTATGAAATATCTTCCTACTCTAGCGCCATTGCACCCCATCCGCTTTGAAGCCGCTTCATTTGCAAAGGGTGTATGCTAAGACCGTTAATTACTAGGCGATCAAATCGTGATCAACAAGCGATCACGATTTGAGTGGAAAACGCCATGAGAGTTTGGCTAGCAGGCTTCGTTGTGCTGTTTGTAGGGGTGGAGCTGTTTGAGTGGTTCGCCCAGTTGGGCAGCGTCCAGGCATCAGGCATGGGGCTGATTTTGGGTGGAATGGGATTAGCAGCAGCGAGTAATGCTGGGCGTTGGCAGAAACCGATTTCGGGCAAAGGGGAATCGAATAAGCAGCCAGATTTAAAGGCCGCGACACCAGAAATTAAGCCAATAGAGATCAAGTCGCCAAAAATAAACTTGCCAGAAATCAAGTCGCCAGAACCGGCGGCGGTTG
>QBMP01000111.1:6428-10074 GCA_003242115.1 Phormidesmis priestleyi | reverse complement strand
GGTTGATCGCTCACAGGATTCAATTTCTTTCAAGGTGCGGTGGCCTTGGCGCTAATCCCAATCGAGATGTTTTGGCTGAGCGGCTTTATTTTGAGGCCATGAATTGCTTGACGCCTTTGCGCAATAGCCCTCTGGGCACTAGCCGAGTCGAGAAGGTAAGGAGCTGATTCGCCAGACCATGCACCGCGACAACTTGGCCTCTTTGTAGGGCGCTGTAGCCAAATTCGGCGACTGCGGCGGCGGTTGGGATTTTGTCGGTAGAGGCTTTGTTAGCTAGCGCCATGTTGTCCATGTTGGCGGTGTCAATAAAGTCCGATTGGGTGGGGCCGGGGCAAAGAACGGTGACGCTAATGCCCTGATCTTCGGTTTCAGCCGCGATCGCTTCACTAAACGACAGCCCATAGGCTTTACTCGCAAAGTAAACCGCCATCATCGGCCCAGGCTGAAATGCGGCGGTAGAGGAAACGTTGAGAATTTTGCCGCTACCGCGAGCGACCATCGCCGGTAAAAACAGTCGAGTTAAATGCGTAACTGCCAATATGTTGAGTAAAATCATGCCCTGCACTTTCTCCCAGTCGCTGCTGACAAACTCGCTATAGTCGCCATAGCCCGCATTGTTGACCAGCACATCCACCGTAAGATTTTGCGCTTGAATTTGGCTAAAAAGCTGGGCAGGCGCGTCTTTATCAGTGAGATCGTAAACGCAAACAACCACAGCGATCGCGTATTGCGCAGAGAGTTCTTGCTGGAGCGCCTTGAGTTTATCTTCGCTACGAGCAACGAGGATGAGGTTGTGCTGATTGCGGGCAAAGACTTTAGCGAGTTCTAGGCCGATGCCGCTGGATGCACCTGTGATCAGAGCAGTTTGGGTCATGAGGAGAGGAAAGGAAAGGGCAAAGGAGCAAGAGCGCAGAGGAGGCGTTCGTATGCCTATTAATTAATATGCATAGAGGGAACTAGCACTGATCCAGCCGCTGGCACCGGAGTCAAACTTGACCCGGTACCAAGTGTTGCCGTCACTGCCTTGGGTGGTACTAACGATGGTAACAACATCGCCAGAGATCCCATAGTGAGGAGAGTTGGCTGAGGTGGAAGGGCTGGCATAAACATCAATTTGAGCGCCGGGAGGGCCAAGCAGTTCACCCGCAGTAGCACTGGCACTGGCATTGGCACTAGCGGAGTCAGCAGCATTATTTTCAGCGGTATTGGCAGATGAGGCAGCCGGTTCAGCACTGGTCACGAAAGACTGAGCAATCCAACCTTCGGCTCCGGATTCAAATCGGACGAGAATCCAAGCATTGCCGTCGCTGCCTTGAGTGGATTGGAAAGTAGTAATGCGATCGCCCGGCAGTCCATAGTGAAGCGGTGGTTCCTCAGCATTGACGCTCTCCCCCTAACCCTACGGGTATAGTCGGAGATTCTTGTTTCGCAGACTCTTAACTAGCCAGCAGCCGAAGCCACTGCCCCCGTCAGACCGTCTCAACAAGCATTTTATTTAGCGTCCACCATGCGCCCCACGGCAGACTCGAAATATTCAGTTTTTCAATTTGGACGTTTTGAGTTGTCAGTATCTGAATCGTTCTCTGAGCCGCTCGTGGGTGTTCCTACCTTCTATGTTTTCGCATTTTCATGCGTCCTTCAATGATACCAAGATTGCTCGTCTCGTCGCTATCTTTTCGCTCGATTTCATCATTGCTTAAAGATACTCCTCATCTCCCCTGGCTTTCACCACCCCCTAACCCTACGGGGATAGGCGGAGCACTAGCCGATTCTTGGTAGGATTTCGGAACACATTAATGCGCTCAGCGCCTAGATCTTGGCGCAGCCTAGCGGGTGAACCTGACGTTTGGGGCGTGTTAGAAACAGCTACCGGCACTACATCAGCCGCAGTCGGTTCATCTGCCGGTAGATCACTGTCGTCACTAGCTAGCGCAGAGTCAGCCTCATCTATGCTTTTAGCATCATCTGTAGCAGCAGAGGTAGCGTCATCGGCCTTAGGATCTTTCTCGCTTTTGCTGTCTTTTTTATCGGTTTTCGACTGAGAAACCAGCGGCTGAAGCGTTGTTTTGTCGCCCATTGAGCGACTGATCAGTAGCCCGCCCCCAATCAGAGTGCCGCCGACGGCAGCGGCAATTAGCCCCATCGTCACCGGGGTAAAAGATGGGGTAAACGAGAGCAGCTTTTTTTGAGTAGATGACTGGGTGTTTGACTGGGTATTTGCCTGGGCGTTTGACTGGGTGATTGACTGGGTGATTGAGTGAGCGAAACTATGATTAGTACCTGCTGCGACGACAGTGTTACCAAACTCACTATTAGCAGCGGTCTCTAATGGCTGCTGGTATGTTGAAACCTGACTCTGCGTAGAAGGTGTTAAGCCGGGACTTACAGCCATTGTTTTCAGATGGCTAGCTGAATGCGGAAAAGTAATCGGCTGATTGACAGCAGATGTAGCACTCTGAGCGGATTCTTCCCCCAAAAGGGCTGCTAGCATTTGAGGGGCGCTGCTGTAGCGATCGCGCGGATGAGACTGCACCGCCTGATCAATCACCGCCACCAGTTCTGCGCTCACATGCGCCACCTCATGCCGCCAAATAATTTCCCCCGACTGCGGATCAGAACTTAGTGCCTGTGGCGACTTGCCGGTCAGCAAATACACCGCCGTTAGCCCCAAGCTGTACAGATCGCTCGAAGGCAACGGTCTACCCGCCGCCTGCTCCGAAGGCATATAGCCCGGTGTGCCAATCACAATCGAACTGGTCGGATGATTGCGGCTATTGAACACCGTTCCCATCGTCTCGCGCACCGCCCCAAAATCAATCAGCACGGGCTGCTGCGTTCCGGCTCTGAGCATAATATTGTCTGGCTTCAGATCGCGGTGAATAATCCCCTGGCTATGGATAAACGCCAGCACCGGTAACAGCGAACCCAAAATCGAATGCACCTGAGCTTCACCCAAAGGGCCATTAGCAGCCACTATGGCCTCTAGCGTTTCGCCCTCAATCCACTCCTGCACCAAAGAAAACTTTCTATCCGGCGGTTGACCCTCACTGAAGTAAGCAAACAGCCGAGGAATTTGCTGATGATCTTCTCCTAGCTTTTCTAAAATTGCCGCCTCTCGCTGAAACCGCTCCTGCACCACCTGATACACTTCAGCCGTCGTCACTACCGGCTTGAGCTGCTTAATCACACATCGCCTGCTCGAAGGCATCTGCGTATCTTCTGCTAGATAGGCATAGCCAAAGCCACCTTCGCCTAACGTGCGAATCACCTGATATCGATGGTTGATGAGCATATAAAGTCAATCAGCGCAGGGCTTGGCTAACAGAGGGCATGACCTAGTTTAAGCCTATTTTAGAAACTGATAGCCACTGCATCTATTGAGCGTACTCGCTTCATACACAAGCCCTTAAACTGTAAGCAGTGCCCTCATTACCAGCCTCTATGACTGCCTCCCAAGCTGCGGATCTGCCCTTGATTCAACCTGATCAACCCAATCAACCTAGTCAAATTGAGCCAAACTACGGCATCCCTGAACGACTCGCCAAACATACGGTGCGCTACGCCGATTACCGCGAAGTCAGCCGCGAGGCCATGACGCCGATGATGCGTCACTACGCTGACATTAAAGATCAGCATCCGTATGCGC
>QBMP01000111.1:4682-6418 GCA_003242115.1 Phormidesmis priestleyi | reverse complement strand
CGCATTATCACGCCCGGAACGGTAATTGAAGAGGGAATGCTGAGCGCTCGCTGCAACAACTTTTTGGCGGCGGTCACGATCGCGGGCGACCACTGGGGCTTAGCCTACGCAGATGTTTCGACAGGAGAGTTTCTCAGCACCCAATCGAGCGGATTAGGAGAGCTGACGCAAGAGCTGATGCGGCTTCAGCCTGCGGAGATTTTGGTGCCAAGCAATGCACCGGATCTGGGGGCTTTGCTGCGACCAGGAGAACGCTCTGCACAGTTGCCTGATTGCTTGCCGAGTCAGTTTTGCTATACGTTTCGTTCGCAGACGCCGTTTATTAAAGCAGAAGCGCAGCAGCGGCTGTTGGAGAGTTTTCGGGTGCGATCGCTCGAAGGCTTTGGCTGCGCCAAGTTGCCCTTGGCGATTCGAGCAGCAGGCGGTTTGTTGGAATATTTAGAAGATACGCAAAAGGAAGCGATCGCCCCGCTCCAGTCACTCGCGACCTACTCACTCAGCGAATTTTTGGTGATCGATCACCAAACTCGGAGAAACTTAGAGATTACCCAAACTTGTCGAGACGGCATTTATCACGGTTCTTTACTCTGGGCACTCGATAAAACCGTGACCGCGATGGGTGGGCGGGCCCTGCGTCGCTGGCTGTTGCAGCCGCTGTTGAGCTTACCCGGCATTGAAGCGCGGCAAGACACGGTGGCCGAATTGGTGACAAATGGCAGCTTGCGGCAGCAGTTGCAGCAGCTGCTAAAACAGATTTATGACTTAGAGCGCTTGGCAGGTCGGGCCGGATCGGGTACAGCGAATGGTCGAGATCTGGTGGCGATTGCTGATTCATTTGCCAAGCTGCCGGAGCTAGCCGCCCTGATGGATCATGCCACATCGCCCTATTTGGTGAAGCTACAATGGGTGCCACCTGAGCTAGAAGAATTGGGGGCTGTGCTGCGATCGCACCTCGTCGAAAGTCCGCCGCTATATTTAAACGAAGGCAACCTGATTCGCGATGGCGTCAACCCGCAGCTCGATCAGCTCAGGGCTCAAATTAGTGCCGATCAGCAGTGGATCGCTAATTTGGAGACGAGTGAGCGCATTAGCACCGGTATCTCTACGCTCAAAGTCGGCTACACCAAAGCCTTTGGCTACTACATCAGCATTTCTCGCAGCAAGTCGGCCCAAGCCCCGGCTGACTACACCCGCAAACAAACCCTCACCAATGAAGAACGCTACATCACCGACGATCTCAAGCAATGCGAAGCCCGCCTAATGACGACTCAGGGCGAAATTCAAGATCTTGAATATGCGATTTTTGTGCGCCTGCGCGAGCAGGTCAGTGAGCAGGTCAACCTCATTCGCCAGGTCGCTGCTGCCGTGGCCGCTGCCGATGTGCTGGCCGCGCTGGCAGAAGTCGCTATTTACCAGGGCTACAGCCGCCCAAAAATGGTCAGCGGTCGGCCCGTTTTCATCGAAGATGGCCGTCATCCGGTGGTGGAGCAGTCTTTACCGGCAGGCTTTTTTGTGCCCAATGACACCGGGCTAGGCAGCGTCAGCGCTGACTCTACATCAGAACTAGAGCGCGTTACGCCCGATTTGATTATTCTTACCGGGCCGAATGCGAGTGGCAAAAGCTGCTATTTACGCCAAGTGGGGCTAATTCAACTGATGGCACAGGTGGGGAGCTTTGTGCCGTGTAAATCAGCGACGTTGGGGGTGGGCGATCGCATCTTCACCCGCGTCGGCGC
>QBMP01000111.1:0-4672 GCA_003242115.1 Phormidesmis priestleyi | reverse complement strand
GTCGATGATCTGGCCACTGGCCAATCTACATTCATGGTTGAAATGAACGAAACCGCCAACATTCTCAACCACGCCACTCCTCAATCATTAGTCCTACTCGATGAAATTGGCCGAGGCACCGCCACCTTTGACGGCCTCTCGATTGCCTGGGCCGTCGCTGAACATTTAGCCACCGAAATTCGCGCCCGCACCATTTTTGCGACGCACTATCATGAGCTGAATGAACTGGCCTCCATTCTCTCGAATGTAGAAAACTATCAGGTCACCGTCAAAGAACTGCCCGATCAGATTATCTTCTTACATCAGGTGCGACCCGGTGGAGCCGACAAGTCTTACGGCATTGAGGCCGGACGATTAGCCGGATTGCCGCCTTCGGTGATCAGCCGTGCCAAGCAGGTGATGAGCCAAATTGAGCAAAATAGCACGATTGCCGTCGGCTTAAGAGAGCCACATAGCAAAATCAGCAGTCATGGCAAAATCAGTAGCAAAACCAGCAAAAAAAGCGGCGTTGATCGCGCCAGCGAAAAACAGAAATCAACAGAGGACTTTTCGCTTGAAGAACAAGCCCAGACGGAAGCAAACCCTGAAGAACAGCTAGATATCTTCAGGGCTTGAGTGACATAGATTATCTCTCAAACCATTTCTCAAATTAGCTTAGGGCGTTGATACTGTCTGCTTATGCGATGCAAGTTGCTTGAGATTGCGGGCCAAGCGAGTCAGCAACAGCAGCAGCACAACGAACTGCATTAGCCAGCCGATGGAGATGCCGATAGAGACATTGCCTAATTCAGAAGCCTGCCAAAACGGTAGGCCCAAAAATGTCCAAACTGCAATCATTAACCCCGATCTATCGCTACTGCCATTGGTAAGGATAGCGATAATGGTCAGCGGCACAAACGCAAAAGTAGCGACGATGCCTACAGCCCAAATCAATGGCGATCGCAGCCGCATACTGAAAATAATCTGCACCAGCGTCGTGTAAATCAGCACATTCGTGACAATGCTCAGCGTCGCTAATAAAATCGGCACTGGCGACAGCAGATTAGTGCTGCCCCTATCTGAAATCGGCCAATCTGAAATCAGCAGCCAGGGCACGATCAGCCCAGCGGCGATGATCACATTAATCGCCATTGCCAATACCGATGGACTGCTGTCATTCCAGATCCAGTCAAATAGAGTGTGCTGCCGGTAGCGCAGCCAGTCGAGCAGCATTTGGCGCGACGGGGCTAGTGCAAATATCAGTCCCAAAAACACAAAGGCATTCAGTACCAGCAAAAATACTGCGCCTGCTAAGCTCATCTCAGCCGACAGCGCACCACTTTGGGAAAAGCCCCAGGCCAATACATTCACATAAAATACGCCAATATAGCTCAAGCGCTTACTCACCAGCGTGGCTTGAGGCACCCGAAACTTCCGCAGCAAAATTCGCCACACCAGCAGCGTCGCTATCACCAAGTTGCCAATCGTAAACAGATGCGCTACTAAGCTATTGGCAGCGACCGGCAAATAAAGCCACTCTATCGGTGCAGCAGCATTGAATTCGTCGAACAGCGGTGAAGCAGCCCCAAAAGCGCGCCAAGTCACAAAAGAGTTCCAGGTCATAAAAGCGGGCGCAATTACAATCAGTGCCAGCCCCGCAAACCCGACAGCGCTGAGCGCCTGCTGCTTACCCAAAGCAGAACGGCTACCGACAATGCCAAACAACAGCGCTAGCGAAAAAACAAACGCACTGCCAGCCGCAACCAACAGGTAATAGCTCAGAAACCACTGCGGTGAAACGCCGCCTAGCAAGCCAGAAATAATGTGTAGAGGGGTCGCGATCACAATCAAAATCACCGGCAGCAAAGGCACTCCCAGCAGCTTGCCGAGCAAAATTTCAAAGGCCGGACGCGGACTGAGCCGAATAAAGTTCAGCGTACCGCTTTTTTCTTCTTTGGCTAAATCATCCACTAAATAGTAGCCACCCAAGACAAACAGGCCATAGGGAATGACAAAAGTCAGGGTTCGACAGATATTAAGCTGATCGGAAACCCTAATAGCTGTACCAATTTCTGCCGTTGAAATATACAGCAGAAATTGAAAAATTAGAGACAGTCCCACGGCTGCCATCACGCTACGAGGCTTAAGCCGCCCTCGACATTCTCGTAAAAACTGAGGGTTGCGATCTCCGAGTTGTTCAATCCAATTAGCCATAGCATTACAAAAAGAGTTTAGTAAAGGAGCATTCTATTCAGAACATCAGAAAACTTTTTTAAGACGTGCGCCGATATCCTAACCGCACAAAGATATCTTCCAACGTCTCTTGCGTATAGTGAAACTCACTCACTCGAATCCCTTCTGTCACCAATATTCGCAGCAGATCTGCCGCCTCAGCTTCAGTGCCCGTAAAAGTCACGCTCAGCTTACCCGCTTGGCCAGAACGCGACTTCTCAAGGCGCTCATAGCCACTGACCAAAGGATGCTCCTGCAAATATATTTCCAGCGACGCAGCATTATTATCCAGAACGGCAATCAATAGCTGCTGCCCTTCTCGCCGATACAGCGACTGCAACCGAGTGCTCTCTACCAGTCGGCCCTGCTCCATAATGCCAATCGTCGTACAGAAGTCTTCCAAATCGCTGAGAATATGCGACGAGATTAAAATCGTCATGCCCTGCTTTTGCAGCAGCTTAATGGTTTCGCAGTACTCAATGCGAGCGATTGGATCGAGCCCTGAAACCGGCTCATCTAAAAGCAACAGCCGAGGCTGATGAATCACCGTTCTAGCCAAGCTCAGCCGCTGCTTCATCCCTCGCGACAGCGCGCTAATGACGCTATGACGCTTATTTTCTAAGCTGACTAGCGCCAGCACTTCCGTCACCCGCACATTAAGCTGCGCTGGCTTCAGGTAATAAAGCTGACCAAAATACTCCAAATAGTCTTGCACACTCAAATCGTCATAGAGCGGAAAGTCATCGGGTAAGTAGCCAATTCGGCGCTTGATATCGGCATTGGGCTGATTGCGAAGCAGCGGCTGACCATCAATATAAATGTCGCCCACCGTTGGTGACGACGCCATTGCCAACAGCCGAATCAGCGTAGTTTTGCCCGCACCGTTGGGGCCAATGAGACCGTACACCTCACCGGGCCGCACCTCCAAATTCACCCGATCAACAGCGACATAATCATCGAACTGCTTGGTCAGTTGATCCGTCGCAATCACCGCAGCTTCAGTCATTTTGAGATATCCATAAAGAACTGCTCTAGCTATCACAAGCTAGCCGCCCATCGGCTATAAGCTTCCCGCAGTTTATCGGCTTTGATCTATTTACAACGGGTAGAATTGCTAAGAGATGTTGCTGCTAAACGTCTAAAGCGGTATGAGACGGATGTGACCTTATGTGACCTACAGTGTGTCTGGGTCGATGCCGCGATCGCGCAACTTCTGAAACAGCGCCTCCCTTTGCAGCCGCTCTGCTTCAAGTTGCTGCTGTGCCTGCTGGGCTTCTTGCTGTGCCTGTTGAATTTCCTGCTGTGCCTGTTGAATTTTCTGCTGTGCCTGCTGAGCTTCCTGTGTCATATTTTCAATTATCCGATCAGGGGAAGGATACTGATTGCCCGCAGCGTCATACCAATAGAGCCAGTTTCTAGTCGGCAACGCAGAGTGCCTGCCCTGATTTACACCAATGCCCAACCCAATTTCCGGCATCCACACCGGATTGCCCTGCAAGCGCTCGTAAGCCCCATCGACTAACTGATAGACCTCAAAGGGATCGTGATTACCGCGCCGGTAGTGCTTAGGGTTGTAAATCGTGTAGTACTTCACGCCCAAATCAGCGTAGAGTTCCATTTTGCGGGTGTATTCTTTACCCGGCTTTTGAGAAACGACTTCTAGCACCCACTGCGGTACAACGCCCTCATGCCACAGCACGTAGCTCAGCCGCAGGTCTTTATCGGGGCGGTAAGTCGGTACGCCCAAGCTCAAAAAAGCATCGGGCCCAACCGCTGGTCGATCAGGGTCGTAATAGAATCCAATATTAACGCCCAAAAACCAATCGCTGCGCTCAGCCCACACCAGCGCTAAAATGGAGCGCAGCAGCGCAGGCAGCAAAATTTGCAGTTCATTATCCACAGGCTGATTGTCGGTATCTGGTAAATCTAGTTCGCTCGGCCATTGATCTACCGGCGTGCCTTTGTAGGATAAGGTTTTGACTGGCTTGAACTGTACCATAGCGACATCCTGATAAGTATCAGCAGATAATCAGCAGATAAAAAGAGTCACAGACTCGAAAGCAAGGTAAAAAAAGCGAGGCAAAAGCAAACGCTAAGTAGATCCCTCTGCTTTTGCTAAGTCTATTGATTGAGTCTGATTACCCTTTTTCACAGCTCCATTTTCTAAAGCTTAAAGCATCTATGGAAATCTATCGTCTGCCCGTTCGCACCGACAATTACATCTTTATATTGCACAACCCGGCAGATAATACTGCCGCAGTCGTCGATCCGGCTGACGCGCCGCCAGTTTTAGCAAAGCTCAATGAGCTAGGCGCTACGCTAGTGGCTATTTTCAATACTCATCATCACGGGGATCATGTGGGCGGCAATGCTGAGTTAATTCAGCGCTTTCCAGCGGCTGAGGTGTATGCCAGCGAAGTGGATAAAGGGCGCATTCCGAAGCAAACTCAAGCGCTCAAAG
>QBMP01000110.1:6952-12838 GCA_003242115.1 Phormidesmis priestleyi | reverse complement strand
ACTGGGTTCGGATGTGCCGTTTTGCTTAGCGGGGGGCTGTGCTATTGCTACCGGCAGAGGCGAAGAAATTAACCCGATTCCTAATTCGGCCAAGCTTTGCGCCGTTCTCGCCAAATACACCAGCCTTTCGGTTTCAACGCCTTGGGCCTACGGCAGCTACCGTCAGCAGTTTGAGCACACCTATTTGCCCTTGAGCAAAACGGCGAGTTTGGCAGAGCGGCGATCGCGCGTCCACTCCGGCCCCATCGTCCAAGCCCTCAGCCATCAAAACCAGGATGACATCGGCAACCATCTATACAATGACCTCGAAAAAGTAGTCTTACCTGCCCATCCCAAAGTCGCTAATCTCAAAGCCATCATGACCGACGCCACCCATCGCCAAAACGGCATTGGCACCCTCATGTCCGGTTCTGGCCCTACCGTATTTTCGCTCACCCAAACCCTAGAGCAAGCCCAGCGCCTCCTCACTGAAATTCGCCAAACCGTGAATGATCCTGACTTGCAGCTTCACGCCGCCGAGTTTTCGAGCCAAGGCATTCAGCTCAAAAGCTGACTCAAAGTTTGCTAGACTGGTCGCTTGTATTCGCAACGAACCTAAACGAACCTCCTAAACGAACATTTATGAAGCGCCTTCCTTTTGATAATCAGCAAGTAATGCGCCGCACTGAAGAGCTTATCGGCGCTGCTTCTAACCGCTATCGGATTACGGTGCAGGTGGCTAGTCGGGCTCAGCGTCGTCGGTTTGAAGAATTTGATAGCCTTGATGAGTCCAAAATGAAGCCGGTGCTCAGAGCGATTATGGAAATGTCTGATGAGCTGACTCAGCCTGAGATTATTGGCGAGTAATGTAAGCCGAGTAATGCACGCAAACTCATGAAGCTATTGGCGACTCGTTACCGTTGGCTGAGCTTGATTTTGGCGGTGATGACGACGATCGCGTTAGTCGCGTTCGGAAGCGTCAATGGCAGCGCTTTTAATGCACAGGCTCAGCCTGCGCCATTGCGGCGGGTAAATCCGGCTGCGATCGCCGCCCAAATCTATACGCAGATTCCAGAGCTGTCGCTCGAAAACCAGTACATCAGCAACGAAACGGGTTCACCAGCGGCTGACAATACGCTGGTGTCCAGATTCGTCCGCTACCACGTTTATACCAAAGAGCGGCTGACCAATCTGCGGTTTGAGTGGAAGCTGACGCTGGCGGATTATTTAGGTGCGTTTGAATCAATTTCAGTGGAAGATTACCCTGATTACGGGCTGAGGCAAAACCCGGTAGAGGGTGATATTACGGCAGTGCGAGGGCTGAGTCGGGAGTTGCGCGATCGCCTTGTTAACCGGCTCTACGAAGCTTTTACAGCACCTGTAAGTTCATAACGTTATGATCCGTCAGATCAAATCGGGCGAAGGCTGGCGGATTGGCTGGAATCCTGCTAATAGTGAATTTTGCGGTCTGCTGTCCGGCGAAAGCTGGTCGATAGAGCTGACGGCGGCTGAATTTGCTGACTTCTGCCGAGGGGTGCAAAAGCTGCAAGCGACGATGGCAGCGATGGCCAGTGAGCTAATGGATGAAGAGCGCCTGAGCTGCGAACAAGAAACCGCCGCTCTGTGGCTAGAAGCTGAAGGCTTTCCGGCGGCTTATAGCTTACGGTTTATATTGCGCAGCGGACGGCGCGGTGAGGGGGCTTGGCCTGCTGCAATCGTACCTGAATTATTGGCAGCGATCGCAGAGCCTTCTTTTGGACAATGGCGTGAGTAGCGATTGTCCTATTTGCCGCTGGCTGATGACAAATCTCAGATTTTACCAGCAATTTCACTGGTAATTTTATGGGCAAAGTTTATAAATAGAGCAAGGTTTGCTATTTTAACTAAGACACATTGCAGTGACATTGCAGTCAAACTTTGCGATTGAATCTTGAAGGTTTAGATCAGCGGTAAGCGGGTTATCCTGCTGGCAGCTATTGAAAATTGCGCATCTGTATATTAGGGAGCCGAACTTACAGTGAAAGTAAAGGTAATTAGCGACACGCTGTTTAAGCTCAGCCCCAAGCTGTCTAGTGAGCTTTCTAATTCAGAAAAGGTTTTTGTCAAAAATCAAACTGAGTTTGAAATTATCTCTTACACAGAAGCTGACGGGAACCACACGCGCCTGGTATTGGCGAATCAAACCCTGGGTAACAATCAGCGAATTTGGTACGCCTACAGTCCCGATATTGAGATTCAAACCTCGCCTGTGCAGCTCACGGTGATTAGCGACACGCTGTTTAAGCAACAGCCGATTTTGTCTTCGCAGCTAGCGGACTCAGATAAAGCCTTTGTCCAAAACGGCACTGAGTTTGATTTGCAGTCTTATTTACCGGCTGCTAGCAACCACGTCAAAGTAGCTTTAGCAAACAAATTCTTAGGCCCCTACAATCGCAACACCTGGTACGCCTATCAGCCTGATGTCGAAATTACTGGCTCTGCGGTGACGCTCAGAGTAATCAGCGATACTCTATTCAAGCTCAGGCCAGTACTGTCGTCTCAGCTTTCGAGCAGCGAAAAGATATTTGTGAAAACCGGGACTGCATTCGAGCTATCAGAAAATGAGAAAGTAGCGGGCAATCATGTGCGCGTGGTGCTAGCCAATACAGGACTTGGCCCTGGCAATATTAAAGAGTGGTATGCCTATGCCCCTGATATTGTGGTTGAAGGCAACCCCGCTGGCAACAATCCTGGACAAGGCTCTTCAGCTCAGCCACAGCCTGTTCCGGTAGCCGTATTCCCGAAAGCCGCGATATTGTCTATGGCATTATTCGGGTAGCGCGGGTGATGGAAGAAGTGCGATCGCGGATGGGAAACCGCCCCATCCGTATCAACTCTTGGTACCGCGATCCGGCTTCTAATAAGGCCGCAGGCGGAGCCATCTATTCTCGTCACATGGCAGGCGATGCCGTTGATTTTGTTGTTGTGGGCATTCATGCCTACAACGTATATGCCGAACTCAACCGCTGGTGGGGTTCACGCGGCGGACTCGCGAGTTCTTCTATCTTTACCCATATTGATTCGCGGGGCTACTACGCCCGCTGGTCTTACGGGTATTAAAAACAACTCTCTAGACAAAACAATACTGCTATTTCTGAGTGCTATTTTTAAGGCTTTTCTGCTTTAGAAATAGCTGTTCAATGCCGTCCTGTTTTATTGAATTTCGTAAGATACCGAAATACTGCTCTCTACAAAAACTTCAGTGGGCTGCGAGGGATCGTAAGGCTGTGAGCCGTATAGGGACACGTTGCGGATAGAATCATCCAGGCTAGTGGGGCAAACCGAAGCATAGGGTGAGGTAGCTCGCCATGTCGTGCTGCCACTGACGGCGAGAATGTCACCGAATTGAACGTTAGCAGTGCTGGCAAGTGCTGTAGCCTGTTCGCGAGCATTGGTCATGGCGGCCTGACGAGCAGTTGCTGCGGCGGCCTCGCAGCCTTGCACGCTAAAAACTACGCCGCCGGGACTAAAGAAAAACCGATTATCCTTAGCAGAAACGGCACTTGCTACGTCTATCAGGGTATTGATACGCTCACGCGTGGGTCGATTGATGCGGATAATCATGCGTAATGATTGGGTGTTGTAAGCTTCAGGCGCAAAACTAATGTCACTAGCCGAAACGCCAGCAGCAATTAGCGCATCTCTGACGGGTTGTAAGTCAGCTTCCTTGATAGTGGGCGGTAAAGGGGGGGGCGTATTAGGAGTGCTTGGAGCTTCAGGATAGTAGTTGAGCACATAGGATAAAATGATGGCGGCTTTGTCGGCAGGCGTTGAGGCAGTGCCGTTGCCGGTGACGGAGAGTTGCCTTGCACTAAGCGGAGCGAATTGGGCGAGTTGCAGCGATCGCTCACTCGCCAGTTCATTGGGCAGCTCATAGGTCGGTGCATTGGCTAGTTCATTGGCTAGCGAGTCAAAAGCGGGCGCAAGGGCTGCGGCCTGAGCGGCTTTAGGAACTATAATGGCTGAAGTTGTGGCGATCGCACAAACCAACACCGTCTCAACCAAGCGAAAATTCAGCATAATTAGGGCTTTCTAGCCGATAGCTAGGGTTAAAACAGCTATTATCTTCGATAAAATAGCAATTCAGTGAAACGCGAAGATTCGTAAAGCAACAGACCGTGAGACACCCCGTTTGGCGCTACCGAGATGAGTTTAGCGACCAGTATTCTTGGGCAATCTGCCATTCTTCCTGGGTATGAATTACCAGTACGGAAATATTGGAACCAGGGATAGAGATGATGCGATCGCCCTGATTCTCCAAATCTCTCTCTTCTAAGATTTCAATGCCTAAAAAAGCCAGCGATTTACAAACACTCTGACGAATCAGCGGCGCATTCTCACCCATTCCACCTGAAAATACCAGTGCATCTAGCCCATTCAGGCTAGCCGTCATCGCCGCAATGCCCGCCGTTAACCGATAAATGAACATATCTACGGCCAGCTTAGCGTTGGCGTTGCCTTGCCCAATAGCAGGCTGAAGCTGTCGCATATCGCCAGATATTTCCGAAACGCCTTTTAATCCAGAAGCTTTATTAAGCTGATGATCAAGCTGTTCGCAGGTATAGCCTTGCTCTCTCATTAAATAAAGCAAAATGCCCGGATCGATGCTGCCTGAGCGAGTGCCCATCATTAAGCCTTCCATTGGCGTAAAGCCCATGCTGGTATCTATGCTGCGCCCATCGCGCACCGCTGACAGAGAACAGCCATTGCCCAAGTGAGCAATCACTAAGCGCAGATCTGGTAGCGGACGATTCAGTAACTGCGCCGTGCGATGGGCGCAGTATTGATGGCTAATGCCGTGGAAGCCGTAGCGACGAATGCCCAAATCTGTCCAAGTTTGAGGAATTGGATAAAGCGCGGCAACTTCTGGAATTTGGCTGTGAAAGGCGGTGTCGAAGACTGCGTATTGAGGGATGTCTCCTAAGAGTTTGTCAATCGCTTGGATGCCTTCAAGATTAGCGGGATTGTGCGAGGGCGCTAGGGGAATAAGATCAGCAATTGCCTTTCTGACCGCCTCATCTATCCACACACTTTGCTGATAGTCTCGCCCGCCGTGAACAACTCGGTGCCCTACCGCATCAATCTCTTTGAGTTCGCTAAGCACAGCCGTTTCGCCCTGGTGAAGCGTATGCAGCATTTGAGCAATTGCCTCAGCGCGATCGCTCTTTGAATCGCTCCCTAGTTCTCTCTCCGGTTCGCTTTCTGGCAGCTCAAGCTTCACCGTCTTACCCTTTCCCTTTGCTGTTAGCAAAGGAGGAGACTGTTGCCAGTCAATTTTCGCTTCCCATAAAGGGGCTTGCGGTGAGGTCTGGTTCGCCCCCTGCTGCGAATCGCCTAGCTGATACAGATGGCTTTTGTGGCTGCTAGAGCCTGCATTGAGCACAAGAATGTTCATAGCTCTGGTTATTAGCCTTCTCTAGTTTTCTCTGGCGCGGAGTGCTGGCGGCATGTAGGCGCGATCGCCCATCCGCTCTAGCAGTGGCCCGTATTTGCCAAATTTCACCACGCTCAAAGAAGCGGCTGGGTAGTCGAGGCGATCGCGATAGCGCCCCAAATCGACCCCTAGCAAACTACACAAAACAATTCGCAGCGTCGTTCGATGAGAAACCACCAGCACATTGCCATCAACATACTTTTCTTCTATTTCTGCAATCACCGACATCGCCCGATTGCGCACCTCCACGGCAGTTTCTCCGCCTTTGGGCGCATTCCAAGCAGGCTCTGTCATCCAGTGAACGTAATCATCGTGAAAAGCGCTATCGACCTCTTCTTTAGTCTTGCCTTCCCATTCGCCGTAATTGCACTCTCGCAGGCCATCTCGTACTTCTAAAGATAGCCCACTCGCCGCTAAAATCGGCGCAGCCGTCG
>QBMP01000110.1:3105-6924 GCA_003242115.1 Phormidesmis priestleyi | reverse complement strand
CTTCATCGGGCTACAGTAAATCGCCGCCCAGTCCAGGCGCTTGTATGCATCGGCAAATGCCTGCGCCATTGCCTGCCCCGCCTCGGTTAGATCCACATCTAGCACGCCGCAGTAGCCTCTGTTGATGCTAAAGGTCGTCTCGCCGTGACGCAGTAAATAAAGTCGTAAGGTCATATGAGTGTGCTAATTGCCGATTAATAGGGCCATTTCCAGTTCACCAGTTCGTCTTTATCTTTACCATATTCATAGGCATGATTGAGACTTTCGGTAATCGCATCTTTCATTCTCTCTTTGACGTGAGCGGCGGCTGAACCCAGCTTAGGCACCCGATCAATTACATCAATCACCAAATTAAAGCGATCAATTTGATTGCGAATAGCCAGTTCTAAAGGCGTATTGATGTTGCCTTCTTCCTTGTAGCCCCGGACGTGAATGCGCTCTTGATTGCTGCGGGCGTAGGTGAGTTTGTGGATCAGCCAAGGGTAGCCGTGAAAGTTAAAGATTACGGGCATATCGGGGGTAAAGAGGGTATCAAAGTCTCTATCAGATAAGCCGTGGGAGTGATCTTTGGGGTGCATCAGCTTATAGAGATCGACCACGTTAATAAAGCGAACTCTGAGGGTGGGAAATTCTTCTCGCAATATTGCTGTTGCGGCGAGTGATTCCTTCGTGGGAATATCGCCACAGCAGGTCATGACAACATCCGGCACATCCGGCTCGGTGCCCTGATCGTCATTACTGGCCCAGTCCCAAATGCCAATGCCCTTGGTGCAGTGTTTAATCGCCTGATCTATTGTGAGATATTGCAGATGATTCTGTTTATCGGCCACAATCACGTTCACGTAGTTTTTGCTGCGCAGACAGTGATCGGTTACTGATAGCAAACAGTTGGCATCGGGGGGCAAATATATCCGAGTGACGTCGGGGCTTTTGTTGGTGACCACATCGATAAAGCCCGGATCTTGGTGGCTAAAGCCGTTGTGGTCTTGCCGCCAAACGGTGGAGGAGAGCAAAATGTTGAGTGAGGAAATGGGCGATCGCCAAGCTACATTTTTTTTGCAAATGTCTAACCACTTAGCGTGCTGATTGAACATGGAGTCAATAATATGTACAAAGGCTTCGTAAGTATTTAGCAAGCCGTGGCGACCCGTGAGTAAATAGCCTTCGAGCCAGCCTTCGAGCGTATGCTCACTGAGCATTTCCATCACCCGCCCTTCAGGCGAAAGCTGAGTGCCGTCGAGATCTTCCGGCAGATAATCGGCCATCCAGGTCTTTTTGGTCACTTCATAGACGTTATCCAGCCGGTTCGAGGCGGTTTCGTCAGGGCCAAACAGGCGAAAATGGCTCATGTTGTTGGCCATCACATCTCGCAGAAATTTGCCCATCACGCGAGTGTTTTCGGCTATTACCTTGCCGGGTTTATCTAGCGTCACGGCATATTGACGAAAATCGGGCAGCTTGAGATTTTTGCGCAGTCGTCCGCCATTCGTGTGTGGGTTGGCGCTCATGCGGCGATCGCCCTTCGGCGCAATCTCTTTAATGTCAGCCAGCAGCGTGCCATTGTCATCAAACAGCTCTTCAGGTCGGTAGCTGCGCATCCAGTTTTCCAGCACTTGCAGGTGGCCTTCTGTCTGCATGTTGCTAATCGGCACTTGGTGCGATCGCCACATGCCTTCCACCTTGTGTCCGTTCAGCTCCTTTGGCCCTGTCCAGCCTTTAGGCGATCGCAGCACAATCATCGGCCAGCGCGGTCTTTCCGGTCGCCCTTCATTATTATTTTCACTGGCATTTCGCGCCTTTGCCTGAATCGAGCGAATTTGGCTAATGCACTCTTCCATTACCCCCGCCATCTTTTGGTGCATCTCCGCCGGGTCTTCGCCTTCCACAAAGTAAGGCGTATAGCCATAGCCCCAAAACAGCGCCTGTAGCTCTTCGTGAGAAATTCGCGCCAGAATGGTCGGATTGGCAATTTTGTATCCATTGAGGTGCAAAATTGGCAGCACCGCCCCATCGCGTCTGGGGTTCAAAAACTTATTAGAATGCCAAGCCGTCGCCAATGGCCCGGTTTCGGCCTCACCATCGCCGATGGCTACCGCTGCAATCAAATCGGGCGTATCAAATACAGCGCCATAGGCGTGAGCTAAACTGTAGCCTAGTTCACCGCCTTCATGAATTGAGCCCGGCGTCTCAGGCGTACAGTGGCTGCCAATGTGCCCCGGAAAAGAGAATTGCTTGAAAAACTTCTGCATCCCCACTTCATCTTCGCTTTTGTCGGGATACAGCTCGGCATAGGTTCCTTCCAAATACACTGGAGCCAGCACACCGGGTGCTCCATGCCCCGGCCCCGCAATAAAAATAGCGTTTAGATCGTACTTCGTGATCAAACGGTTGAGATGAACGTACATAAAGCTAAGGCCGGGACTGGTGCCCCAATGGCCGAGCAATCTGGGTTTGATATGCTCTAGTGTCAGCGGCGCTTTGAGCAAAGGATTATCTTTGAGATAGATCATGCCGACCGCCAGATAGTTGCAGGCACGCCAAAAGGCGTCCATTTTACGGACTTCTTCGTTAGATAAAGGATTGCTGGGGATTTGTTGTTGAGGGGTTGAGTGTTTTTGGATTGAGGCTATCAAGGCGATCGCTCCTAAATTAACTTAACGGCTTACTGCACTTCTTCGCTGGCCTATCACCACTAACTAAATTGGCCCAAAATATGGCGCTTGCCCTTCAACAAGACCCCTTTCAGACGCTAAGCTTACAGACACTGAGCAGCTACGCTTGTAATGGTAGTTGATTACTCTAAAAAGCGAGTGTCGGGCACACAACAAATCTATCTTGCGAGTGAAATTGTCTAAGCTCAATGAATGCAGCGCCACCGCCTCATGAATAGCCCCACCCAAGACGCAGCAGCAACGGATTCGCCGCCTGCGCTCAAGCCCATTTACTTTATTAGCGGCCTTGGAGCCGATGAGCGAATTTTTCAGTGGCTGCGCTACGATGGCTACCGGCCTGTTCACGTTCATTGGCTGCCGCCTGAACGAGCAGAATCTATAGAACACTACGCTCAGCGTCTGTGCGAAAGTATTCCGGATAAACGACCGATTATTGTCGGCCTTTCTTTTGGCGGCATTGTCGCCATTGAAATTGCCAAACAAATTGATGCCCAGAAAGTAGTTTTGCTCTCCAGCGTCAAGCAATCTTCAGAAGTCCCGATTTACTACAAGCTCTTTCGAGCCTTACCCATTCATCGAATTCTTCCCTTTAAAAGTGCGTTATGGGCATTTTACTGGCTAGCTTACTGGCTGTTTTCACCAGAAGGGATAGAACAAAAGCAACTGCTTAAAACAGTTTTGCTAGAAACCGATCCGCATTTTTTAAAGTGGGCGCTGCACAAAGTTGTTGTTTGGGAAAATCAAGAAGTGCCGGGTAATCTGGTGCAAATTCATGGGAAGTGCGATCGCATCTTTCCTTTTCGCCTTGTTTCACCAGACTATGCGCTTGAGCACTGCGGTCACCTCATGGTGATGAATCAAGCTCAGGCGGTTTCTGATTTGTTAAAAGAGCTAGTTAGTGAAACTCAAGCAGATCCTCAGGCAGTAGTAACAGATGAATAGCAATCATTGGCAAATGCCGAGTCTGATGATAAATGGCTATCAAACTCATGCCTATATGATTTGAGATGTTCAAGGTAGGTTCGGACAACCGCGAAGAACTTGAGCAATGGGCCAAAGCAAACAATTTTAAGGTTACGCCTTGTTGTCACTGCAAGCCGTAAAGACCCCCGTCAAAGGCATCGACATCCACACAACGATCAAGCTC
>QBMP01000110.1:0-3095 GCA_003242115.1 Phormidesmis priestleyi | reverse complement strand
TCCGCTTCCGGCGGCGGGTAAGCTTGGTCGCTGGGCAGTATCGGGTTGTCAGTGAGAATAGTGGTTTAGAGGTTATCTGTAAGAAGGCAAGTCAAGCTATTGCAAAAATCATTGCAATAGCTTGAAATTGGAGCAATTGATCGAGTTAGTGCTTCAGGAAGGTTTTTCAGTGTGTACTGGGCAGACTGAAATTAATTTGTGCTAGGTGGTGGCTATATGGGATTCAGATTTAGGAAATCGGTAAAAATAGCGCCAGGAGTCAAGCTTAATCTGAGTAAGAGCGGAGGCAGCCTATCTCTTGGAGGTCGGGGGGCAACAGTTAATATAAGCAATAGAGGAGTTCGCTCTACATACAGCCTTCCCGGCACAGGAATCAGTTATGTCACTCAAACGTCTTCTGACAGGAACACAAGATCTAGCTCTTCTTATTCAAGCAACAGGTCAGCTTACAAGGAATTGCTGAGACAGCAGAAGGAAGAGGAGAAGCAGAGCTTACTCCGGGAAGCAGAAGAAGGCTATCATCTTTTTCAAGAAAAAATAGATTCATTAGCAAATATATTAAAGAATAGAGAGAAGCAGTCTTTCGATTGGGAGAATTTAATTATTCCGAGAGGAGAATATAAGCCTGAAGCTTATAAGCTGTCGAGCTTTTCAGAGCCAGAAAACACCCTCTTAAAAGAAACGCTGAGGCAGGAAATAAGGAATAAAAACTCCGGATTTTATATTACATATTTCTTGGTAGGACTAGGTTTTATACTCCTGCTCCAAAGCTTTTGGGCTGCGCTTGCAGTATTAGTTTTAGCAACAGTAAGTTATGTTTTCGAGCGAAATAGATTAGATAAACTATGTAATCGACGCTTGCAAGCTAGACTGCAAGAAGAAAATGATAAATTTAATCGTAACAGGCAGAGAGCTTATAAAGATTACACGGCTAAAATTGAGCTAGAGAAGGCAGAACATGAGAAGGCCGAGAGAGGGAAGAAGCAAACTTGGGATGGCGAGGAACAACATCGGGAACGATTAAGAAATTCTATAAATTTACAAGATCCAGAGCCGCTTGCAGAACTGCTCGAAATCGAGCTTTCTAATGAAGATTTGCCGGTTCCTCTTGTTTTTGACATTGAGTTCATGAATGTAAACTTAGTTGCTATTTTCATGGAGATTCCAGAGTTAGATGTAGTTCCTGAAGAGAAGATCAATTTAACCAAAACTGGTAAGTTGTCTGCCAGAAAAATGGTTCAGAAAGACAGATTTAAGTTGTACTCTGATATTTGTACTGGTTTAACTTTGCGTCTAATTTATGAAACGTTCAGAGTGATCCACTCTGTAGATACTGTAGAACTTCATGGTTTAACTGAACAAGTAAACCCATCTAACGGGCACTCTGAGAATATTACTTCTCTACACATAAGGACTTCGAGGCAAGATTTTGGACAATTGAATTTAGATTCCTTAGATCCAACATCAGCATTTACGAGTTTAAAGGGTAAATTTGCCTGTAATAAAAAGGGTAAATTGTCACCCCTTAAAGCTTTATAGGTAAATAAAATCTTAGGCTGTTGTCCGCTGCCCAACGCATTACGGCAGCGGACTGATGAGAGCCGCTGGCAGGGTTGCCAAGGTATCTGTCGTCGTGCCCGCGATCGCAGGTTGAAATCAATGAATTACTGGATGAATAGAGCATGGCTTTCCTGAATCTCTTCAATGATCTCTTTTCAATTGTCTATTGCTAGCTGTGACATTTGACGTAGGCTCAAGCATCTACCGACAAGGGATTAGACTTCACACTTTTTAGCATTTCTTGTTTGGCCTTGGCTAGGTTTTCGCGCTGTACATCTACTCGGTAGCGCAGCGGTGAAAGATATACCTGAATGCCTTTGTCTAAGCAGCGTTTAGACAGCGCCGTGAGTGAATCTTCTGGATTGAGAGAGCACTGTGGTGGAGAGCTGACTGGCGAAGCGCTTGCGGGTAATTCGCTGCTGGTTTCAGTAGCGATCGCCTTCAAAGTTCCATCAAATCCTAAAAAAGCAATCCGATAAATCAGCTCCCGGCTATACTCTCCTTAAAAGTAACCGCCATGAACATCGCATTTGCCGCGCATCCAAGCAATCATCAGCAGTAAATAGTCGAAGAAAAGAAGATTCTCCTTGTTTTTAGCCAAGGTCAGCATACCGGATTCTTTTTTGGAGCGTCGGTACTGACCGCAAGGCTCCATTTTTATGCGCGTATCTTTGTAATCGGTGCAGTCAAAAAAGGTGAAAAAATCAGCAATGGTCGCTACCTCGTCTTCATCTCTATCAAACAGACTTTTTAGTGACACATAATCTTTTTTCTGAGACCTTTTTCGCGAGAAAAGACTGTGCAGCCATTCTTTCAGGTTAGGAATACTCCGCGTGATAAAAAGGCATTGGAGAATATCTAGCTCGTCTTGAGCGATCGCATCTCCTAAAGGTATCTCTTTGCGATAGGTCGGCCCCTGCAAAGTTCTTAGGTTAATAACACCCGTTTTTTTAGCACCTAGCGGGTTGATATAGCGCCCATTCGCCAAAGCAATGCTGCCGAGCCGGTGGCCGTGATGCTCTTGAGCACTCGGGAAAAAGATATAGTTGGCGGTCATCGAAGCAAGGCGCAGCGCCAAATCGCCTTCATTACTAAATAAATAAGCCTCATCAAATCGCCGTAGCGAAGATGCCAAGCCATTTGCCCTGCTAGAGACAATTGAGAGCACCGGAATATCGGGCGAAGCCAGCACTAGGCGCGACAAACTTAACGTGCGGCCAATATCAGGCCCCGGCTGTTGAGCAATTGAGCGCCAGTCAAACACATCCGATAGCACGCGCACCGTATTGGTAATCACCAAGCTGCCCATACTATGGCCCAAAAAGGTGAGCTTGATTTTTTGCGGTGAGGCGCTAGATGGGGTGGCAGATTCTTTACTTTCAATCGGTGAATTATTTGGCAAATTACCTTGTACATTAGACCTCTTGCATAATAGATTTAATGGTACTATTAAAGGCTTTGCCGAATTCCTTTAATATCGGCCCTTTAACTAGGGCCATCCAAACAGTGCAGGCAAAGGCCCTTTTGTTTAAAAC
>QBMP01000010.1:26353-36952 GCA_003242115.1 Phormidesmis priestleyi | reverse complement strand
AAAGCAGGCTGGGACAATGACTTTCTTGTTCGCGTTCTTCTTGCTTGAGTATGCGTTTGCCCTGGATCTGCTCTGAATCTATTTGTTGGGCTAGCCGCTGGAATTTTTGCGAATCATCTGCTGTAGATCGATTGGCGCAATGTTGTCGATGGGCTTGAGTTCGTACCCTTGGGCTCGAACCGCTTTATCAAGAAATGGGCTGGGCAGATAGACGTAGTGATTTTGGCAGCTAGGCGCAAAGGTGACCTGCTCAGGAGCGTTGAGCAAATCGATGGCGATCGCCGGATCAAGCCAGTGGCTTAAAGAGAGCAGTCGCCCAAATTTGTCTTCACCTGATTTGCCAAAGGCAGCTTGTCTGGGCGCTTGATAGACAATCAGGCAAGGCGACTCAGCTTGGTTGAGAAAGGCTGCAACGCCAACGTTTTGAGCGGTTGAGCTAGGATATTTTATCGACCAGAGCATTGCGCGGGCACTAATGGCATTGGAGTAAATACCAGCAATTAGCACTAGGCTAATGACGCCGAGCCAGAGGTTACGGCGGGTAGGGTCATTGCGAAGATTATGGGTGAGAAAGTAGCCGAGGGCGATCGGCAGGGTGACAAAGTAAACCAACAGATAGCGCTCGGTCAGCGCTGCTTTTAGCCATAGTGCCAGTAGCGTTATCAGTGCTGGTAGCAAGATAATTCCCCACCGTGAAAAAGAGGTTCGATCCCACAGCCGATAGCAGGCAGCCGCTATCAGAGATACGATAACCACCGCCGCGATCCCTTGGACAGACGTTTTGAGCCAGGAGGGATTGACTTGAAGAACACCGCCAGCCCAGTGAGCATCCAAGAGCGATCGCGTAGAAAATCGCATGAGCGAAAACAGACCGCTTAACAGGTCTTTCCCATTAGCTAGTGAACTGCCCACTCTAGCGGCGACAGGGCCCGGGTAGCGCTGCATGAGCCATAGCCAGGGCGTTAAGGCAGCGATCGCCATGCCTAAACTGGTGCCAAAGCGCCATAGCAGCACTAGATGCGTGCTTCGGTTCGTTTTTTTGACTACGCTGATCCCGATGACGTAAAGGCTATGCCCGACTAGCACAGGCGCAAACAGCAGGTGAGTATAAAGTCCCGTCACTGCGCTTAGGCAATAGAGACTCCAGGCTAAGCCGGTATTGCGACTCAGGGCATTAAGTAACGCTTCAGCCGACAGCACCGTGACGAGTGCTAGCAGGCTATAGGGGCGCGCATCTTGCGCGTAAAGCACCAGAAATGGCGAAACAGAGGCGATCGCGACCACCATTAAAGTCATCAGCGAGTCCTGAAAAAGCCGCTTACTCAAGCGATAGAGCAACCCTAGAGTGATCACACTGAGCACGGCTGAAAAGCTCCGCACCGCTGCCACCGAATCCCCTACTAGCTGCGCCCAAACCCGCACCAGCGCAAAGTATAAAGGCGTTAGCTGCGATTCTTCTTGGGCCAATCCCAAAACACTGGCCCCCACCCCGCGATCAGCATGAACCGACTGATAGCGCTCGATTAGCTGAGCCACGCTCAAAACCGACTGGCCATCAAATTGGGCAACGGCTGCTTGCCAGCGATAGCCCGAAATTCGTAACGAAGTAATGGCCTCGTCGTAGGAATAAGCCTTCAGATCAAGATTGACAAATCTAAAGCTGATGCCTAAGCCTAAGCAACAGACCAAACCAAAAATAACTGCTGACCTTAAAGGAGAATTCATCATCGATTGAGTAAGCTGCCTCGTTCTTAAACCAATGAACTGGCAGCCGAATAGGCATATAGTGTGCAAGTGAATAAAATATAGATTGGTTTAATACTGATTCACTTGGTGATGCATCTGATCATTTCTTCGTAAACAGTTCGTAAATAATTCGTAAACCAGCGAAGATATCTAGCCGAATTAATCCTGATCACTTTTCGGATCTCATTTCTATCGTCAATGCCTTAGGATGTTTGCGCTACTGTGTTTTTTTGCGGACAGGATGGGAGCGATCGCGTGATCAATATAAAACCACAAAGCTTGCTGCTGACGCTGCTAATAGTGGGCGTCCTGGTATCGTTTTTTTCTGGCAATCTGACTTCGAAAATCGATGTGGAAGTGCTACGCGATAGCATCATTTTGACTTGGCTGGTGAGCTTGGTTAACATCCTGATTTTGAACAATGGGCTAGGGCGGCTGCTCGGCATTCGCCCCCGTAGTCTAATAGGACTTTTGGGCATCGTCTTTTCGCCGCTGCTGCATCGAGATATCGGTCACTTGATTGCGAACACAGTGCCCTTTTTAGTATTGGGATGGCTAGTTTTGCTGCAAAGCAGATTTGAGAATGGCGGTGACTTTTATGTCATTACGGCGATCATCGTGCTGATCGGCGGGTTCGGTACTTGGCTGCTCGGTCGAGACGCGATTCATATAGGCGCTAGTGGCCTCATTTTTGGCTACATTGGCTTTTTACTCGCTCAAGGCTATGTGGGGCCGACGGCGCTAACCCTTGGCCTAGCGCTGATCGTTTTTATGCTCTACGGCTCTCAGCTATGGGGAATGATACCTAGCGCCAGTGAAGAAAGAATTTCTTGGGAAGGGCATTTATTTGGCTTTGTGGGCGGCATTGTGGCTGGCGTCTATCCTGAGTTTTTGACAATGTTAGGAACAGCGATTAATAATCTCATACAGCCTTAGCGATCTTACGCAGCTCTAAATGTGCGGGCAGATGCAATGTGCGGGCAGATGCAATGTGCGGGCAGATGCAATGTGCGGGCAGATGCAGTGACAGTTGCGTTAAGTGCACCCTTACCCGCACTGATTGATAGCAGGCATAGGCTATGTTGCTTAGTAAATCACTGATTGAACACTGATTGAAGTTGCGAACAAAATTTCGATCACAGGCCAACGGTTATAGGCGAACTGCCAAAACGTTATTTCTCAGGAAAACTGCTATGAAACCTTTGGTATTAGGCACTCTGTCAGCGCTTTTAGCAATCAGCTTAGGGCCGCTGGCGACAAGCGCACAGGCTCAGGTATTTTCATCTCAAAGGAACCAAAACGGCGCTCAAAATGGCGCTCCTAATTCGACGCCAGTGAGTCAAGGTCGCGCTGAGCTGCAAACGACGCTGGAAAAAGAAGAAACGCTCTATCTCGACAAGTCCGGCACCTATCGTTACGACTTAGTGATCCGCCAAGACTCTGCGATTGGGAATCAGCGCTTACCCGTTGGCACCGTTGTGAGAGGTCAGTTTGAACCGGCGGACGGTGGGCTGGTGTATGTCGCTAACTCGGTTGAAATTGCTGATCGCATCTATCAAATTAATGCGGTTTCTCAGCTCTTTCGCGATGTTAAAGATCCGCGTGAAACGTCGGCAGGAGCCATTTTAACCGATGCAGCTATCGGCGCAGCAGGTGGCTATGTGCTGGGTGAGGTGTTTGGCCGCCCTGACTTGCTGGAAGTGCTCGGTGGGGCTGCGGCAGGTGTTGTAATTGGGAACACGACCGCACCTTCAGTAGTGGTAATTGGCTCTAAAGATCCGATTGTGCTGACCTCTAATTGATCTAGTTTCAGCTACAGTCCATTGACTACAGGCCATTAACCACATTCGATCAAAAGAACGATGAAAGGCAAGCTTACAATAGAGTTGAGCTTGCCTTTGAGTTTGGCTGAATTGACACTCACTTTGGATGAATGATGGCTTACAGCGATTTTAGTTTGGCAACTGTGCGCGATCGCTTTGAGCTGACGCTAGATGAAAGCAAAGATCTGTTTGCCCAAGTCAGTCCTGTTGCACCCTCTGAAACGCTCAAAATCATTCTGGATGACTATATTCCACTGGCAACCGCGATCGCCACGGAAAAAGCCCGCTCTGAGTTTTTGATTGCGCCTTTACTAGCAGAAGTGCGTAGGCAATTTCACAATCGAATTTCACTGTTTTCTGGCAACGAATTTCCCGTTGATCTCACTCAAGGACTGCACGGCTTTTGTGACTACATTATGAGCGATTCGCCTGAGCAGTTGTTGATTACAGCGCCTGTAATGACTATCGTAGAAGCCAAACGCGAAAATATCTTAGGCGGATTGGGTCAGTGTATTGCGGCAATGGTAGCCGCTCAAATATTTAATCAGCAGGCGGGGAAAGCCGTTGAAATTATCTATGGGGCGGTGACAACCGGCACAAACTGGAAGTTTTTGCAGATTCAGGCGAAAACCGTTTCTATTGACAAAGTAGAGTACTTTATCAATCAGCCTGAAAAGATTCTAGGGATTTTGATGGAGCCTTTTCAGCCAGTCGGGCAAGCTGTATAGCCCTAAGCTGTGTAGCCATAAGCTATTTAGACTGCTGTGCAAGCGATCAACCAACGGCGCTGAGCACCTCTGTTTTTGGCTTTGTTTTTGGCTCTGTCTGCGGTGCTACCCCAGCGAGTTCCAAAATCTGAGGAATCAGGTCTTCGCGCCGAACGGCCATCATGTGCACGCCCTGACAGAGATCGCGGGCAGATTGAACCTGTTCAGCGGCGATTTTGATGCCTTCTTGCAGCGGATCGGGTGCTTTATCTAGGCGCTCAATGATGTGCTGCGGAATGGTGACGCCGGGGACACAGCGATTGATGAAGGCGGCGTTTTTAGCGGACTTTAGTAAGAAAATACCGGCGAGGATGGGGCGATCGCACCCCACAGCCAAGTTATCCATAAACTTTTCGAGCTTGTCAAAATCAGAAATGAGCTGGCTTTGAAAAAACTGTGCTCCGGCAGCTAGCTTTTTCTCAAAGCGGCTCTGTAAGCCTGACCAGCTTGGCGATTGCGGATCAATCGCTGCGCCAGGGAAAATATCCAGGCAACCATCGGTCATGGCGCTATCGTTGTAGTCAGTGCCGCTGTTGAGCTGACGAATCACCTGCAACAGGCGAATGGATTCTAGCTCATGCACCGGCTTGGATTTGGGATGGTCACCGGCTTTGAGCGGATCGCCTGTGAGCGCTAGCACATTGCGAATGCCCAGAGCATGTGCGCCCATCAGATCGGCTTGAAGGGCAATGGCGTTGCGATCGCGCCCAGTCATTTGGCAAATCGGCTCAATTCCGGCCTGCTTGAGCAGCACCGAGCAAGCTAAAGAAGACATCCGCAGCACCGCCCGACTGCCATCGGTGACATTGACAGCGTGCACCCAGTTTTGCAGATGCGCGGCCATCGCTAGCATGTGGCTAGGGTCACCGCCCTTAGGCGGCATCACCTCAGCGGTAACAATAAATTCTTTGGCCTGAATGGCTTGGCGTAAACGCCCTGGGCTGCGCTGGGTGAGGCCATTCGCTAGACCATTCGAGAGAGTGCCATTGGATAGACCAGAAGGAGATTGTCCGCTGGGTGCAGTATTCATAGCCAATTTTAATGATTTCTTATGGGATATCTTACCTAGTTTCCCCCTCGAAAGCGGGGATACTGCATGATTTAAATTGCTTATGGTCTACAAGCAACGTTGGTGAGATATCCTTCATTAGGCTATAAAGCATGGCTCAAGCTAGGGCGAACCACGCCGGTTAGTTGCACTTTCCGACTAACTCTCTTGTGCTTTCTCGGTTGATTCCTTTGATTCTTTTAGTTCCTTTGATTGTGCAGATCCTAAAGGGCGAATATTGACGATCTTTCCGCCCAGCAACAAAATTCTCTGCATCTCTTCATTCATCCGGTGAAACGGAACTTGAAACAGTTGGTTCTGATCAGGGCGAACCGGCAATCGTGAGCGATTAACAGTCTCATTTTGGCTGAGTCCCTCGATCTCATAGAGAAAAATACGATTATCTAACCCGGCGACGCCACCAGTGGCAGATTGTCCTAGCATGTTTGAAGACCTCACGATAGATAAGGGCAGTAGATAGGGATGGATGCTTCTCAAGTCAGATCAAGCTGCGTTATGCAGGCGTAATGTTAGCCACGCGGCCCCCAGACTTGTTGATTTGCTGCAAGGTTGTCGAGAGAGCTTCGTAGGAAACAACTAGAATTCGGTTGCTGCGGCGGATGCTAGGATAGCCGGGTCGCCGTCTGCCTGCGACTTCAATCCGGTACAGACTGCCGCGATCGCTCGTCGATCCAGGTCGACCAAACACGCGAGAAGAAACACCTGCGCCTTTACCTGCCTGATAGGCCCAGCCATTGTTGTTGTCTGCGCCGGAGGGTGGCACTATTGCAGACACCGCATTTTGAGCCAGATCTTGGGCTAACCGAGAGGCGCTGCCTGCAACTTGAGAGCGATCGCTATTGGCATACCCTCGATACAGGCGAAACATGCGAGGAAATCCCGCCATTTTTTGTCCGGTTTGAGTGCTAAAGCCACGGCAGTAAGGCACGGTGCTGTCGCCAAAATGACGCTCATATTCTGCGGAATCAATGTAGGAATCTATGTCTGCATCAAAGCCCTGATTTTGATAGCAATCAAGATGCTCAACAACTTCCGATTCGTCATAGGGCGCACGACCCAGAAAATGCTTAAAGTTAAGCTCAATTACCCGCGTTTGAAAATTGGGGTATAGGAATTTGACCTTATACAGCTCTGACTTAGCGACGGCTCGAACAAAGTCTCTGACACTCAGCGCTCCGCTAGTCAGTAGAGACTCCAAGCCGACCAACCGCTCTGAGAGCATCAGGTAATCGTTGCCCAAAACCTGTCGGTAAACGGCATTAATCACCGCTTGCACTGACTCAGCAGAGTCATCCGGACGAAGTTCGACAGGCGTTTGGTCGGTAAAGGGGGTGGTGCCTAAGCGCGCCGACGCAGTTGTAATAGCCACGAGTTTTTTCTCCTAAATAACGCTGTAATGGATGTAACGGGGTAATGGATGTTTTTAATGTGCGCTTCTTCTTCTTCTTCTTCTAAACTGTGCGACTTTAAAGGTGCGCATCTAAGCAGAAGTCACACCCACTATGCGACTCCCTCTTTTGTTGAGGCGCTGCAAGGTAGGTGTGAGCTGTTCATAGGTCACCACATATTCCTGGACGCCAAAGCGAACTTGCGGAGTACGTCCACTCGCCGACTGCGAGACCCTCACCCGGTATAGCTTTTCGCGATCGCCGCCAGTCACACCCTGAAGCTCCTTGCCTAAGGTCGAAGCTCTTACCGGGCGGGCGCTATTTTGCGCGAGTTCTTCAGTCAGACGGCCTTTTTTATGGTTTACACGGGCGCGATCGCTGCTCGCAGCTCCCCGGTATAGCTGAAACATCCGACCAAAGCCGACCGTTTTTTGGCTTCTTTGGGTCGAAAACCCTCGGTAAAAAGGCACCACATTCATTCCAAAATTTTCTTGGTACTCTAACGAGTCAATGTAGCTATTAATATCGGCCTCATAGCCTTCGTCAACATAGCGATTCACATGCTCAGAAATTTCCGCTTCATCGTAAGGCGCACGACCTAGCAAATGCTTGAAATTAAGCTCAATAAAACGCACATGGGGCGTGCTGTAAAAGAACTTTTCCTTATACAGTTCTGAAAGTGCTAGCGCCCGTACAAAATCACAAACTCTGATATAGCCTTGGGTCAGCAAAGATTCAACACTGACCAGACGCTCGTTGCTCATCAGATGGTCATTGCCAAACACTTGTCGATACGCCGCCCAAATAACACTCTCAATATCTGTATCAGAAGCGTTATCACGAAGTTCAAGCGGGGATAATTGAACCGTTTCAAACCCTAAAAGTCTTGCTGAAGCCTCACTGGTCATAGCTAGAATCCTCAAAGCCGGAGCATATATTAACAACAAAAAAACGTACACAAACCCGATGCCCACTAGACAGTTAGCTAAATAAAGCAGCCATAGAGAGTGATCTCAGGGCATCGCCGCAGAACGCAGCTAAAGCACCAGTAGGCATCGGGAATGACGACGCTACTTAGCTCAAAGTGTTGATAGCGTAGTCAAGGTAGGTATTCGCTTCGACCGCAGAATCACCGCTCAAACCGTGGTTAGCTTTGATATGCTTGAGGGCTTCTACATACCAGCTAGGAGACAAATCAAACGTGCTGTTGATATCGCGAATACCTGAAATTAGGTACTCATCCATCGGGCCGGTGCCGCCAGCAATGAGGCAGTAGGTGACCATCCGCAGATAGTAGCCAATATCACGAGCGCACTTAGCTTTGCCACCGGGAGTAGAGGCGTAGTTGTTGCCCTGCATTTGAGTGGTGTACGGAAATTTCTGGTAAACCGCTTGAGCCGCGCCATCGACCAATTTATCAGCGTCTTTAGCCAGGGCTTGAGCGGCAGATAAACCAGCTTGAGCCTGACGAAAGCGACCGAAAGCCACCTGCATTTCCGAGCTGCTCAGGAAGCGACCTTGAGAATCAGCGGCTGCAACCGCTTCAGTCATGGGAGTTTTCATTGTGGAAGATCTCTCTAGATTATAAAAAAGGGAAAGGGAAACCGAAAAGAAGAAGCAATTTAGATAGAACAAGAGCTAAAAAATCAGCCATGTCTATAAAAATGAGCTAATGAACTGGGCTGATAGATTAACTAACCGCCGCTGATGCCCGGTCAAAATAGCCGCCTAGCTCGGAAATCAAAGAGCTACAGTCACCAGACGTCACACCATCGCGGTCGTTCGCCATAGCGATCGCAGCCTCCTTCATTTTATCTACGCCGTTTGCGACAGACCCACCCGGAACACCGAGCGCCGTGTACGTTTCGCGCAATCCATTCAAGCAGCGATCATCTAGGACGCTGCCATCACCCGAAAAAATAGCGTAGGTGACATAGCGCAAAATAATTTCCATATCGCGCAAGCAAGCGGCCATGCGGCGGCTCGTGTAAGCATTACCGCCGGGGGCAATAAGCTGAGGCTGATCAGCAAACAACGAACGAGCCGCATTCGCTACAATCGCAGAAGAATTGCTGGTAATCCGGTTAACGACATCAATGCGCTTATTGCCATCTGCAACCAGCGCATTGAGTGCATTAATTTTGTCATCGTTAATATATTCGCCCCGAGCATCCGCTTGAGAAATAACCTTGGTAAAAGCATCAAACATGGGAAACCAATCTCCTAAAGTAGAACTTTTATAGATAGATAAAACTATCTATATCCTGCTATATCCTGGATCGAACAATAGCGCCTGTTGCGAGAGGGTTGACTCAAAATCTATAGCCGCTATCAAAAGGCTCAGTGGCTGCGAACCAGTGATTTCATTTAATCAATTCGCTTGTGCAGATCCTGTGCACAAGTATGTATCCAATCGTTTACAATCGCTTAAATGCTTTGCTGACAAGGTTTTTAAGATGCAATGAAGGTCTATCATTAAACTCAGGAAAGTTCATATTTCATTACACATTGTTGCGTTGCAATTGCAACTTACTATGCTGTTACCTCAAGATAAGAAGAGTCAGACACCACCTCATCAGCCGAAACATCAAACAGCATCGTTTCTAGGTATCGCTGTGCCCAAGCCGCTCCAAAAGCCCGCTCCAAAATGCGTCGGGTTTTATCGTTTTTTTGTTGCTGTAAGCAGTAACGACGTTGACCTGCTACCACGGCTGCGCGGGCTTCTCTAAAGCCCACCGCAGTTGTTTCACAAGCAATCTGACAGTGAATGGACAAGTAGTGCATCACTTGGTTAATAAAAGCCCTTTCCTCTTCAGCATTGTCCGGGCGAATAAATAAACAAGCGTCCGAGAAAATATCACCCCAAGCGGGTAGTTCACGAGGATGGGCAAACTGCATAACGGGTAGTTGAGCTAAGGCTTCAGTATACTTAGCTGGCAGCTGACGATCAGCTGCAACCGGCGACAAATCTACAATCGCAGCGCAAATGCTTCCCCGCGCCGCTACAATATCTACCCCAAAAATTGGCAGGTCAAAGCAAGGATGGGGAAACATCACACAGTGCAAAATATCTAGCGTGTTACCGACTTGCGCGAGTTCTAAATGCAGCTTGCGAAACTGTAACGTTTGGTAGCAGGTATTCTCAATGGTGAGCTGTTCACCTTCAAGGCTACCTTCTACATAGCCTAAGTCTGTCGGGATGTCGTAGGGAAAAACTCTAAGCTGGCTTTGCCACAGGCTTTTAATGTTCTCAGCTAGCAGGCCAATGGCAGGATGCTGTTGTTTTGAGAGCATATGACGAGAAGATTGAATCATGAATCGCAGCCGAGCCTCGGTAAGGATATTTCAATGCTTACTGTGGCCTGTAGGGCGTGCAGTCATCGTGCAGGCGAGCCCCCGATTGACAGCGTTTTAAGCGATTGAGTAATCGAGACGCCAGATCTTTCCCTTGAATGGGCTTAATAATGTAGTCGTCGGCTCCTAGTGCAAAGGCTTGTGCCTGTTTGGCAGGATCTGCATGAATGCTCAAAAAGACGATGGGTAAATGTTGCCACTGGGCATGGCTACGCAGCACCTGGCAAAGTTCAAAGCCGTTAATATGGGGCATTTCAATATCCAGAATGATCAGATCAGGGGTCACTTGGTTAAACAACGACCAAAAGCGTTGGGGGTTGGCAAGCGGCGTAATTTGAAAATCCCAGGGATGCAAAAGCTGAATTACTTGCTTTAAGTAGTGAGCGTCGTCATCTACAATCATGATTTTGCTGAGGCGGTAGCTCGCGTCAATAGAGCGCGTTATCAGCGCT
>QBMP01000010.1:24019-26343 GCA_003242115.1 Phormidesmis priestleyi | reverse complement strand
CTCCAAGATCATCGCGCCGCCTCGACGCACTAAATCTAACCGATTGCCAAAATCAGCTTGTGGCGTAATCACCACAACGGGTATCTGGGGCCATTGCTGTCGCAGTCGTTCCATCAACTGCAACAGCCTTTTTAAGATCGGTTCATCTAGCACTGAGCTGGTCTCGCCTACGCCTAAGTTAACCAGTACCAAATCAGGCGACGATTCAGACGGCCTGCTTAAAGGGGGAACCTCGAAGGGTGAAGCCAGGGTGAGGGTCTCGATGGCCGACTCAATGGAAGCCGCCAGCACCGTGTTAAAGCCCTGGGCTACTGACAACGCCATGAGCTGTTGAATGGAAGGCGTGTCATTGACATCCACCAGCAGGATTTTGGGCGATCGCGACGCGTCTTCAGAAGGACATACCAGCTTAGGTGATTCATCGAGGGCATGCCCCAGCGTAGTTATCAGCGTGTGAAACTGCGCCAGCTGACCCGATGAAAGGGCTGTGCCAAACTGAAGCAATAGCTGTTCTATTTGGAGAGCCAACCGATAGCCTTCCATCAGACCAAAGGTGCCGAGCGTCCCGGCTAGACTATGGGCAATTTGTTGCGTCTGACTTTTTTGCTGCTCGTTCAGTCCAAGTATTTTAATCGTTTGGGAAATTTGCAGTAGCTGATGCCAGCGCTCTAGGCTTTCTCCTTTGTGAGCTTGCCAAGCTTGAATAAGACCCTCTAAATACTGCGCCTGTCGCTCGTCTTGGCTGGAAAAGGAGGGGGCGATCGGGCGATCTCCGGGTACCACAGGCGCTTTTAAGCGGTATCCTAACCCATGCACAGTTTCTACCAAATCAGCCGCTGCACCCACCCCTTTAAGCTTTTGTCGCAGGCCGCGAATGTGCGATCGCACGGTCGCCTCACTGGGAAACTCTTCCGAAGACCAAATTCGATCCAGCAGCGTCGTCGCGCTAAACACCTGCTGAGTGTGTCGTAAAAACAGCTCCAGTAACGAATATTCCTTCGCCGTCAGGGATACGGGCTTACCCTGATAGGTCACCTGGCAGCTCGCCGGATCCAAACACAGCTTACCCCAGCTCAAAAGTGGCGTAGATTCGTCAAGCGATCGCCTTAACAGTCCCCGCATCCGCAGCAGCAGTTCGGCCATATCAAAAGGCTTCACCAAATAGTCATCTGCGCCCGCCTTCAGACCCGCATTTTTGTCCAGTTGCGTGTCTTTAGAGGTCAGCAATAAAATGGGCATCCCATACCCTTGCTGGCGCAACCGCTGGCACAGCCGCACACCGTCAAGCTGGGGCAGCATCCAGTCCAACACGATGAGGTCATAATCGAAAGTAGAGGCGTAGGCCCAGCCGGTTTCACCATCGGCAACACAATCGACAACGTAGTTCTGCTGAGTCAGTTGCTGACTCAGCAAGGTCGTTAGGGCACTGTCATCATCAATTAATAAAACGCGCATTCATCCACAGGCTGTTTGATCTACAGATTGTTTAATCTACAGGTTGTTTGATCTACCGTGTGATCTGCAAGTTTGGTTTACAGAGTCCAATTTAACAATTTGGCAATTTGGCTCGCTAGAGTCAGCGGGGTAAACGGCTTAATAATGACCCCGGCCACCCCCATTGTTTGAAACAATCGCTTTTCAGCGGCTCGGGTTTTGGCCGTGAGCAAAATCACCGGAATTGAGCAGGTCTTAGGATTGTTATCTAAAGCTTCAAAGGTAGAAATGCCGTCTAGATCGGGCATCATCACATCTAATAAAATAGCGTCGGGATGATGCTTTTCCGCTTGGGCAATGCCTTCTTTACCAGAAGATGCCGTGATGCTTTCCCAACTCGCTTCTAGCCTCAGACTGAGCCTAACTACTTTTTGAATAGACTCTTCATCATCCACAATTAAAATACATTTTGGTTTCTGCATAGTCGTGATGTCGTGATGCCAACATAATGGAAACGAAGTAACGATCGCTAGCTGGGCTAATTAGGCAAGCGTCTGATTAGGCGAGAGCGGAATCGTAAAATAAAAACAGCTCCCTATCCCCAGTTGACTTTCTGCCCAAATTTTACCGCTGTGCTGCTCTACAATTTTGTGGCAAATCGTTAGCCCCAGTCCCGTGCCCCCCTTTTTACGAGAATCCGACGAATCCACCTGCTGAAACCGCTCAAAAATGCTGTTGAGCTTGTTGGCTGGAATTCCCTGCCCGTAGTCTTGAACAAAAAATAGAGCCATTGCAGACTTAATTTGGGGGCGAACGCTCAGATGAATAGTACTCCCCGGGGCTGAAAACTTAATGGCGTTTCCTAACAGATTGGTCAGGGTTTGAACAAT
>QBMP01000010.1:11293-24009 GCA_003242115.1 Phormidesmis priestleyi | reverse complement strand
ACAATGTAGTCAGGGTCGGCCCAGATGGATAAAGATAAAGGTAAAGGTAAAGATAAAGATTGCGTTTGAATTTCAATATCGTGCTGCTGGGCGGTGGACTGCATCGCTTCAGCGGCCTCAGCAATCAGGCTGGCAACATCGCACTCATGGGCATCCATCGTGACTTCGCCCGATTCTATTCGCTGCAAATCCAGCACATTGTTCACGAGACGCACCAGTCGATCTGTATTTTCATCGGCGACTTCTAGCATTTGCTGGCCGTCTTCGCTAAGCTGGCCCAAACGGCCTGTGGCCAACAGTTTAAGTGAGGTATGAATTGACGTGAGAGGGGTTCGCAGTTCATGGCTGACCACTGCAATAAACTCATCTTTCATGCGTTCAATGGCTTTGCGATCGCTAATATCGGTCGTCAGCGCAAAAAAGCCCTTAATCAAAGGCAACCCTCTGCTGTCGTTGTCTCCTTTTAAGTGCGGAATGTAGGTCACACTCACCGATCGTACCTGCTCACCTTTAAAGGCCAACTCACTTTCATAGGTCACCTGCTCACCGGCTAGAGCTGCTTCTACATAGGGGCGGATTTTTTCATAGTAGGCTTTGCCCATCACGCTTTTGATTGATTTTCCGTTAATCTGAGCGGGCGGTTTTCCCAGCCAGTGCTGATACACCTGATTATTAAATCGGTAGCGCCCAGCGCAATCCACATAGGCAATTAATACGGGCAAGTTGTTGGTAATCAGCCGCAGCTGCGCTTCACTTTGACGCAGCGCCAGATCCACCTGCTGACGCTCTTGAATCTCCTGCTTTAGCGCCAAATTCGCCTGGGTTAGCTCGCTGGTTCTGAGCTTGACGCGATCTTCCAAATACTCCAATAGCTGGCCTTGCGAGAGCGCTAAGCTAATTTGCCCCGCTAGCTGCTGCATTAAGTCCAATTCAAAGTCAGACCACTGCCGAGGGCTATGGCATTGATGCACAATCAACAGCCCCCACAAATGCTTGCCAGGGTCATTGCCAGAGTCACCGTACAGCGAGGGTTTAAGCGGATGCACAATCGGCACAATCATTTTTGCCTGAATATCCCACTGCTCAATAAATTCGATTAAGCAGGCTGAAATCCCCGAGGCCGGATCGTGAACATCGGCGATCGCCCGCACCCGCCCCTGAGCATACAGTCCCTGATACTCTTCAGGAAACACCTCTTCAGGAAACGGCATACCGATAATCGACGAATAAGGCGGCACCACCGCCTCGCTAATGGTTTGTCCTGTGCCATCCGGCAACACCTGATAAATCAGCACCCGATCCGCTTCGAGCAAGCGTTGAATCTCATTAACGGTGGTTTGCAAAATGTCTTTGAGCTGAAGCGACTGACGAATTTTTAGCGTGATTTCTGAAAAGATCTGGGCGCGCTGGAGCGGCGAAGCCTCTTGACTGCTGCTCATGTGCATCGCCTGCAATAGACGGGTTTGGTCGATCAGGCCCAGCAACTGATTCTGCGTATCGACCACTGGCAGGTGACTAATGCGGTGATGCGCGAACTGTTTTAACAGGGGTGCTAGTGCCGTTACTGCGGGCTTGGTGAGGGTGATCACAGGACTGGTCATGGCATCGGCCAGGGTCAGATTGGGCCAGCTATCGGGCGATCGCACGATTACAGCCATCAAATCCTGGCGCGTGGCAATTCCGACTCCCTTGCGCCCGTGCATTGCCAAAATGCAGCCCGCTGCCGGATGCTCGGCCATACAGGCCATCACCTTTGCCAGCCGGGTCTGACGAGAAGCGGTCAGCGGTCGGCTTTCGATAATTTCATGCCAAAAAGATTCATGCCCAAAAGATTCACGCCCAAAAGACTGTTCGTAGGCTTCCGGCTCGCCGTTTTTTTGGATGGAATCTCTTTGACTGGTTAACATCGGCTGTAACGCTCTGCAACGCTCTATCGCTAGTCATTCCAGACTATGAGATGACAGCACATAGTTACAAAACTGTTTCCATTCTTTAAGTAATCAACGGACATAGTTAAGTATTTTTAAGCGATGAGCACGATAGTTATCGGGTGCTATTAGGTGTTATCGGGGGCTCGGTGCAGCGCTGGGTTAATCCATATCCACTTTTTTACGCAGAGATTTTAGCTGCGATCGCTTCACCTTAGACTCTATCCGCCGCCGCTGCGATCCTTTAGTGGGATTAGTCACCCGTCGTTTTTTTGGCAGCACAGCAACCGCTTTCACCATTGCTTGCAGTCTGCTGAGCGCCTCATCGCGATTGCGCTCTTGAGAGCGATGCTGCTGCGATTTGATCACAACCACTCCGTCTTTGGTCAGGCGCTTATCCGATAAAGCCAACAGCCGCCGCTTATAAAAATCCGGTAGCGACGAAGCCGCCACATCAAAGCGCAAATGCACCGCTGACGCTACTTTATTCACATTTTGCCCGCCCGCGCCCTGCGCCCGGATGGCACTCATTTCAATTTCACTCTCTGGAATTGAAACCGCATGAGAGATTTCTAACGCCAAACCCAATCTCTAACTTTGATGACAACTTCTTTAAGATACCGTCAAACCAGCAGCGAGCGGCTTTTCGGATTGTTTTGCTCAATTTTCTATCGGACTTGCTATCGGGCTTGCTATCGGGGCTTCATCTGCTCAATTTTCTCAATTTGCACAATTTGCTCAAACTGTTGCCAGCACAAATACATCGCCCGTGGAACATGAAAGCAGCCTTTCCACTTGCCGCCCTTTAAAGGCAGCAGCACTTCGCCTCGGCGATTGAGATAGCCATACCACTCGTCATAGTCTAAATCGCTGAAGTGCCCCCAGGTGTAGTTGTGCACTTTTTCATACCAGGCCCAGCAGTCGGCTCGACCCGTTAGCCGGTAAGCCATTGCCAAGGCGACCAACGTTTCTAAATGCACCCACCACAGCTTTTGATCCCACTCGAGCTGCTGAGGCGGATGGCCCTTAGCATCTAAAAAATAGTAGAGGCCGCCGTACTGCTCGTCCCAAGCAAAGGCCAATGTGCTGAGCACCACCTCAATGGCTTGAGTAATCAAATCAGGATGGCGCTGCCGTTCGCCAATGGCCATCATGAACCACATTGCTTCAATGCCGTGACCGGGGTTAATTAAGCGGCTCTCATGACAGTCTACAGGCGTACCATCGGGGGCGACGTGCTCAAACATCAGGGTGCGATCGCGATTCAAAAAATCACCCATCACTTCTTTCACAGTCGCAGCTAGCACGGCATCTAGCCGATCTTCCGGCAGCAGCCAGTCCATTTCTAAGGATAAATTGGCCAAAATCATCGGGACGGCTAAAGACTTGAGCGATCGCGTTCCCGGATAGGCTTTGTCATACTGCCCCTTAGGATTATTTTGACGGCGCAGTACATTGTGGTAAGCCTGCAAAGCAATTTCTTTGGCCTGCGCTTGCTCTTCGCCTGCTTCTAACGCCAGCGCATATTGACTAAATGCCATCGCCGCAAAGCAATCTGAAAAAATACTGTACGGCTGCACCAGCGGCTGACCCGTGCGATCCAGCGAAAAATACCAGTTGCCCTGATCGTCGCGCCCATGCCGAGCCAAAAAGTCAGCCCCTTGTTTCGCCACCTTCAGCCAGCGCTGCCGCTTGTCGCTTGGCAAATTATCTAGCTGATTGCACAGCATCGAAAACGTCCACACCTGCCGGTTTTGCAGCCAAATAAACTTATCGGTGTCGTACACCGCACCTGTACGAGTAAAACAGGTAAAATAGCCGCCACAATCATGATCAAGCGAGTGGCGCTCCCAAAAGGGAATAATGTTTTCTAAAAGAACGTTTTTATATTGTTTGGCCAAAATCGAAGAATTTAGGCATACGGAGTCTAAAACCATAGGATTAGCCTGTAAAAGACGTAGAAAAAGTCAATAAAATACAAAACAGGTTCAATTGTTTCATTTTTTTGGGCATAGTAGGTCTACTGGCATCCAAATTTTACAGGTCTAAAATTGGCTACAGACTTAGTTGTTATCAGCAATTCGGCAAAGACAATTCGGCAAGGGATGATATCCTGAGGCGGACTCCACGCTAGTCCCCGGAAAGTTCGATCAAGCCTATGTACATATAAATAGTAGATAGCGACCGCCCCTTCTCTGCCTGAGCACCCTTTTTTATCGTCGGAGTATTTCTATGCAACCCCGTCAGGATGCCAAGTTCTTACCACTAACTGCTTTTGCTCGGGCGGCTGCGATCGCCTCCACCAGTCTGGCGGTTCCTGTCACGGCCTATGCCCATAGCCCAGTGGCCACAGCTCGGCCTGCCCCTGAGCTTACCGCCTCAGCCATTGCATTTCAACCGAGCGCAAATCAACTAGCGACTGCCAGCACCCTGACGAATCCTAATTTGCTGATTGCACGAGCCGATGACGGCAGCTGGCAGTTGGCCTCTCGTGTTGTCGCAGCGATCAGTCCTTCGGCCAGTGCCTCAACCAGTATTTCAGCCAGTGCCTCAGCGGCTGCTACACCTGCGAGTGAGCCTGAGAGCCGTGGCCAAGCCGCCTTGATCCAAATCGTCCAAAATACCGCATTAGCTAGCCCCGATTGCACCGCGCGTGACTGTCAGCGATTGCGCGATCGCCTCACCCCCCTAACTCAACAAAAGCATGAGCTGCTTGAGCGCATCGCCCAAACCGAGCAGACTATTAGCCGTCAGCAAAATCTGCTGCAATCAGTGGCTGTTGACCGTAACTTAGCCGTCAGAATTCTCTCTCAAGATCTGACCTATCAGGCAGTGTGGCAGCGCTTGCAGCAGGTAGATCAAAAGTGGACAGAAACCTACGAGAATGCGCCTAGCAGCAGCGCTGTGCTCGAATCGCTCTCTAAAGACTATCAGTACCATCAGCAGTGGCTAGGCCAAATTGCGACTGAAACGCTGGATCGCTATTTGCAAACGCAATCAGGCGAGGCCGAAGCGCTGGAGAAATCGCCCGTCGCTCTCAACGCCATGCAGGATCTCATCGTGGCGACTGATCAGGTACAGGGACAGCAATTGCGCCGCGCCTCCATTGAGCAATCAATCGAGCAAATTCAGCAGCAGCTAGCAGCTCGTGTGAATGACTATAACCGGCAGCAAGCAGCAGGGCTAACAGCTAGTGCTACGCCCAGAAACGACCAGTATTCTGGCCAAAACGGTGAACGGGGTGATTCCGCGATCGCCCGCGCCCAGATCATGATGGCTGATTTTCCAGACGGCAGCTTACCGAAAGCAATTCTGAGTATAGTGGTAGCGGCAGGGGCAATCGCGACCGCAACAGCGATCGCTAAACAGCAGGCCAACACCTTGCAGTCCCATGATTTTGCCCATGACTTTGAGACCTACTTGCCCATGCAAAATGCGGCCAAACCTACTGTCAGCCCGATCAGTCCTAACCAGAACGCTGGCCATTCTGAGCGCATTGCCAGCTCAAATGCGCCCCAGCGAACCCCCAAACGAACGTTAGCTCAGCTAGAAAATGACTGGATCAGTGAGCTGTGGGACATCACCGGACGCTCAATCTCAGAACACGCTGCTAACGAACATTCTGCTGACATCAACCAGCCGGACGCTTTGCCTGAAGAGCACCGCTTGCTCGAAACGAGCGCCTCTAAAGCCACCGTCTCGACAGCCGCCGATGAAACCCTCACGCTTGAGCTGATGGCCAACGAACTAGCGGAGTGGGTCGAGCAGGTCACGACTAATGATGTATTCCATTCAAATTCTGGCACCGCTTCTGGCAGCAGCGACCCCACCCCATTACGTCTGCCCATTGAAGAAGTGGATCGCTTTGCAGAGCAAGCCCTCCTGTGGATATTGAATGAAGCTAACCCGCCAGCGGAAATAGATACTGAGGCAGAAACAATGACCGCTGATACCGATGAGGCTTGGCAGGCTGCGTAGTCACCATAAATTAAGGCGATTTGAGCTATGCCTTGTATAGATTTCTGGCGGACTGATGAACGGACTGATGGCGACTTGAGCACCGCTTGAGAAATTATGGCTCAATCACGTCTCATAACGGCTTTGCTATAGTTTCTATTGAAGAATCTTTTAGCACGAGGCATCTATATCGGCATGACAACGGCCCCTTCACCTCGATCTAGTTTTCAGAGCCCGTTTCAGCGTTTATTGGCCTACAGTCATCGCTATCGCTCTCAAGCATGGCTAGCTAGCTCATGCTCAGTACTCAACACCGTTTTTGATCTAGCCCCGCCCGCGCTCATCGGCATCGCGATTGACATTGTAGTCGATCAGCAAAATTCCATTTTGGCTAAATGGGGCGTAACAGAGCTGCGATCGCAGTTCATGGTGCTCTCTGCGCTCACCTTTGTGGTTTGGCTGCTCGAATCGGCCTTTCAGTACGCCTATGAGTGGCTGTGGCGAAACTTAGCGCAGTCTATCGAGCACGATTTACGGCTCGATGCCTACCGCCATGTGCAAAGCCTAGAGCTAGCTTATTTTGAAGCGCGTAGCACAGGTGATCTGATGGCTACTTTAAACGACGATATCAATCAGCTAGAGCGCTTTTTAGATAGGGGGGCAAACAGTATTTTACAAATGCTGACCACCATCGTGATTATTGGCACCACCTTTTTTGTGCTGGCTCCTCGGCTGGCCTGGATGGCGGTCGCGCCGATGCCTTTCATTGTGTTCGGCGCGATTGCCTTTCAAAAATATCTCGCCCCGCGCTATGCCAACGTTCGAGAACGCGCTAGCTTGATCAACGCCCGCCTTGCCAACAACCTCACCGGCATCGCCACGATTAAAAGCTTTACCGCTGAAGACTACGAACTCGCTCAGCTTGGGCAAGAGAGTCAGGCTTATCGAATCAGCAACAAACGGGCGATCGCCCTTAGCGCTGCCTTCATTCCGCTGATTCGCATCATCATTCTCATTGGCTTTACCGGCATTCTCTTTTATGGCGGCATGGCCACCGCTGCCGGTCAGCTAGAAGCCGGTACCTACACTGTGCTGGTGTTTTTAACTCAGCGGTTGCTTTGGCCGCTCACCCGCCTCGGTGAAACCCTCGATCAATATCAGCGGGCGATGGCTTCAACTCAGCGCGTCCTCAATTTGCTCGATACACCAGTTGCAATTCGCCCCGGCAATACGGCGCTACCGACCGCTGATGTGAGTGGCGAAATTGTGTTTGAAAACGTCACCTTCAGCTATCAACAGGCCAATCAACAGAACGGTCAACAAGCCAATCGACAGAACGGTCAACAAGCCAATCGACAGAACGGTCAACAGGCCAATCAACAGAACGGTCAACAAGCCAATCAACAGAACGGTCAACAAGCCAATCAACACAGCGATCAAGATCGCCACCAGCCGATCTTAAAAAATCTCTCTCTTAAAATTCCAGCCGGAAAAACAACCGCCATTGTCGGCGCGACCGGCTCTGGGAAAAGTACGCTGGTCAAGCTGCTGCTGCGCTTTTATGAGATCAACTCAGGCCGGATTACGCTCGACGGGATAGATCTTCGGTCACTAGCGCTAGAAGACTTACGCCGCTCAATTGGGTTGGTGAGTCAAGATGTCTTCTTGTTTCATGGCTCAATCGCTGAAAATATTGCCTACGGCAGCTTTACAGCAACGATGGCAGAAATTGCAACAGCGGCAAAAATTGCTGAAGCAGATGAATTTATTGACAGGTTGCCCCAAGGGTATAACACCATCGTCGGTGAGCGCGGCCAAAAACTGTCGGGCGGGCAGCGGCAAAGATTGGCAATAGCTCGCGCCCTGCTCAAAAATCCACCCATTCTCATTCTCGATGAAGCCACTTCAGCAGTAGACAATGAAACCGAAGCCGCCATTCAAAAGTCTTTAGAGCGCATTACTCAAGATCGGACTGTCGTGGCGATTGCCCATCGCCTTTCCACCGTCCGCAACGCTCACTGCATCTATGTGATGGAGCAAGGCGAACTCGTTGAAAGCGGTACGCATGAGCAGTTGCTAGCACGCAACGGACTCTATGCCGGACTTTGGCGAGTGCAAACAGGGGAGCCGATTAATGCCGGTGCGCTCAGATAATAGCCCGAATGAGTAAGCTAGACTAGACTCACTCAGCTTCACTTTGAACAGGATGAAAATTTTACAGGGTCGTTATATCGCCGGGATTGAGGCGACTAATCGCAAAGGTGGCAGCAAAGGCGCGCTCAAAGCCGTTCGCCTAGAAACCGATCAGGGAGAGCAAACCATTCGGCTATCGAAATCACTGGGCGAAATTGCTCAGCAAGAGCTGGTTTTAAATGAGCCCATCCGCATCTGGGCAGTAGCTGATACCAAAAAAATAAAAGGCAAGCAATCAAAGCTATCTTCTCAGCTATCTCAGACTGAAAAGCTGAAGGCTGTGGCCATTGTGCCGCTTTCGCCCAAATCTCGTATCGCTGATTTGACGGCTGATCTGGCGGTTGATCTGGCGGTTGATCCAGAAGCTGATGCAGACGCTGACAGCTCAAAGAAATCTGCCCCGCGCTCAGATCAGCTCACCGTCCAACTCTGTCAAAAGAAAAACTGCTGCAAACGCGGTGGCGATGAGCTTTGGCAAGCGTTCGAGCAAAAAGCCCACGAGCAAACAGCAACTGAGCAGCGCTCAGACGGATCAGCTACACCAGAGGCGGCTCGACCCTTCAAGCTAAAAGCAGCCGGATGTTTGGGCGGCTGTAAACATGGCCCCAATATTCGGATCATGCCTGCTAACGTCAAGTACTACCATGTGCAGCCCGCTGATATTGGGGGCTTGCTGGCGCGACATATTTCGTGAGGCTAATTTCGCAAAGCCATATTTCGTAAAGCCGTATTCCATAAAGCTATAGCTGCTGCCAAGCTGGCTTTGCCCAGCTATAGCGATCGCTCAAATGATCCAAATCAAGCGGCGGCAGCTCTGAGCCGAGTTCATCGAACTGACCGCACTCAATAACAGTGGCGAGCATCTGCATAAATTCGCCGTAAACCGCCTGGGTGCGCGGATGCTGTAAGCCAAGCTGCTCACGTAAAAGGTCGAGCGATCGCTGAAACATTAATTCAGCTTTGCCATGCATTGCCTGATGGCGATAGGCGTCCGCAAGCTGATAGAGTTTCTCACCCAAGTCGGCAGAGTGAGTAAGCTGCTGCTGCTGGCGAATGGCCAAAGATTCTTCCAGCAGCGGTAAAACATTTGGATAGCGCTTCAGCCGGTAGTAAAGCCCTGCTAAATCTTCTAACCCACTGATGAGCGCAGCGTAGCGGCTTTCTAAGGTAATCTCCAGCGCTAAAACCGAAAACTCTCTATCCGTAGAATTGGGAATTGCTTGGCTCAGCGCTAACTGTCGCCGAATGGCCGTCAAAGCCCGCTGATACAGATGCTCGGCCTCAGCGTAGCGGCCTTGGCACTCGCACAAGTAGGCCGCATCTATAACTGAAGCTGTAATGTCTAAATGAGGTTCACCGCTGTCTGGCTCTATAGCGATTGGGGCGATTGGGGCTGCTGCATTGATGGGTCTAAGTGCCGGTTTCAATGGCCTAAGTGATCTGGGCTGGGCTACGCTCGACCCTGTAAAAGCTGGATCTGCTGGATCTACAGAGACTGGCGTGAATGATGGCGGCAAAGCTTGATGCAAAGACTGATTGAGCGCTGCTATGGCTTCTACTCTCGATACTGCGTAAATAATCTTTGAAGAATCATCTGGGATCATGGCAGCGGGCAGATCTGGAACTTTAGCCGCAAAAGCATGAGCTGATCCCCTAGAAATCGGCTGATTGACTGGTCGATTAAACGACCGATTTTTTAAGCTGTGGCGGGTTTGCTGATAGCGCTTTTGAGCCAGCTTATGCGATCGCAGCCATCGTAGAATTTGCTTAATCACAAGGTTAGTTTAGGGTCTAAATACTGAGGCTAAATATAAGGCTAGATAGAGAGATAAAACCCCAACATATCTACAAAAATCTGCTTCATAAAAATGATTCCCCAGCGATCAGCAGAGATGACCAGCTATGCTAAATTTTGCTGATTTTGTCAGGTCAAGCTAGAAATAGGACGTTACTGAGTTCATGATAAAGACAACTATTGGGAGTGGATCAAGAACTTTGACCATTATCTACTCATCTTGAGGGCTCATGCTGTTGGCCTGACGCCAATGCTTTTGTGCTGCGGCTATATTGACTCAACAGAAAGCGTCACTTAATCTATTCTTCATCCATTTTGAGCGTAAGCTTTACGCAATCTCGGTACCTTTAACGGCTCTAGTAAAGCTTCTGTACAAATGCATGTGCCAATAGGCTGAGGTAGAGTCAGTGTGAGATTATGCCATTAATCAGATTGGTTTGATGGGTTTGATTGAGCTGAGCTGAGCTGAGTGCGGCTGAGCGCTTGATGGCGCTGTCAAGAAAGTTAAGACTGTCAAGCGAGAAAGGTCAATGGCAGCGTCAGAGATTTCAGAAAACGACGTATTTTAGATAGCTAAGGATATGGTAGGCGTTCTTAAAATTGGTCAGACGGTGCTAGATGCACCCACGCTGATCGCGCAGCTTAAGCAGTATCAGCTCATGCCGAGACTGGTGCAAGAGGTGGTAATTGATCGGGCAATAGCTCACATTGAGTGCGATCCACAGAGCGCCCTACAGGCTTTTTGCAGTAAGCGCGGGCTGTTTTCTCAAGAGCAGCAGCAAGCTTGGTGTCAGCAGCAGCAGCAAACGCGCGAACACATGATGTTAGCCGCGATTCGCGACTATAAATTGTCAAAATTTCAAGCAGAAACGTGGGGCACTGAAATTGAATCTTACTTTTTGCAGCGAAAAGCGCAGCTAGATCGGGTGCGCTACTCACTCATTCGCACTAAAGACGCGAGTTTGGCCCAAGAAATATATTTTCGACTCAGCGATGATGGCGCGTCTTTTGCCGAGTTAGCTAGCCAGTATTCAGAAGGTCAGGAGGCCAAAACGGGTGGTCTGATTGGCCCGGTAGAGCTTAGCGTACCGCATCCGGTTTTGGCGAGAATGCTGATGGTGAGTAAGCCCAATCAGCTTTGGGCTCCCACTCAAATTGGCGAATGGCTAGTGATCGCTAAGCTAGAGCAGTTTTTACCGGCGCAGTTTGATGACACCATGCGCGATCGCCTTTTAAGCGAACAGTTTCAGGAATGGCTACAGCAGCAGATACAGGAAACGACGGTCGAAGAAGTTGAACTACAGCCCACCTAGTCCGATTGAGTGTCCGGTTGAGTCGATGTTTTCGATGTATAGAGAAGAATATATTGAGTGTTTTCACTAGATACATAGTCTGATAAATCTGTCTTAATGAATCCTTATTGATAAATTTATTTTGATAAGTCCGTCGTGATGAATCCATCATGATAAGCCTGTCTTAACGTTTTTTTTTGGTCTTAGTGCTATCTTTTTTGGGCATGTGCCTATTTCCCGATTTTGTATGACCTACGCTAAAGTCTCAGTCGAACAAAGCCTGGGCGGGATTTTTCCCTTCGATCAGCTACCGGCCACCGCCTTAGAAACACTGGCTAGCGGCAGTCAAATGCTCCGCTACCGGATTGGTCAGCCCATGCTGCGGCGAGAGTCCATGCCGTATCAGTTAATCGTGATTTTGGCAAAGGCCGATTATTGGGCTACGATCCCTACCAGAGAACGCCGATGACGCTGGAGCTATTGCAGCCCGGATCGGTGTTAGGACTCGCGGGCTTAGTGCGAGGGGTGCCCTGTGAAAGTGCGATTGCCTCTTCAGAAGTCACTGCTGTAGCCATTCCCATCAATACCATTCGCCAACTCATGCTTGAGCAAACTCAATTTGCCCAAGCCATCGCCCGACAATGCTATTTGGCTGAGGTATTCGATCTCATTAGTCAATACTTCAAAACGCAGGCTCGTAACGTCAGCGATTTGGTTACCACAGCTCGAAAGCTCACAGATAGCGGGCTAGCTGCCACCGTTTCCAGAGGGCCAATTACCCTCACTCAGCCCGACACCGCTCGACTGTGGTTCGTCAGCTCACCGACGCTCGACAGCTATCCCCCCGGAAGCTGGCTAACGTCCGATATGCTCGATGGCCGGATTGTCTGCCAGCAACCGACTAGGCTCGTCGGCATTGATATGCATCAGCTAGCTACTCAAGGAGGCTCTAGCGATCGCAGCTCATTAACGAGACCTGCCGATGGGTACTCCGCTAACGGTTCAGTCAATGGCACTAATGGCACTGTCAACGGATCTGCTAATGGCTCAAGTAACGGCAACGGCGCTCTGCGATCGCCAACGGCAGACATTCCCTATGCCCCCGATCTCAATGCGCAATCTCACATCATCGAAGAAGGTTCAGCTAGAGCCAAAGCCCTAAAATACCCGGTCATGCGCGCTCAGGGCCCGGTGAATACAGCTTTGGCTTGCTTTGCAATGGTATCCCAGCATTTGGAAATGCCGTTTAAGCGCGATGTGGTGGAGCGGGTGCTGTCCAATCAATATGAGCGCTTGGGTCAGCTTTCACTGACGGCCTGCGGGGCAGTGGCGGATCTAGTCGGGCTCAGGCCGCAGCTAGCAAAGGTGCCTGCCAGTGCGATCGCCCGTCTCCCCAAACTCGCGCTGATTCAATGGCGCGACGGCTTTGCCATCATCTACGAAGCCTCTGCCAAGGAATACGTTTTAGGCGTACCTGCCGACAACAAAATTGTGCGGCACTCTCCCCAAGCCTTTGAAGAAATTTGGGGCTCAGAAGGCGAGATTTTGCTG
>QBMP01000010.1:684-11283 GCA_003242115.1 Phormidesmis priestleyi | reverse complement strand
ACCACCGAGCAAACGCCGCAGCAAAAATTTGGCCTGAGCTGGTTTATCCCCTCGCTGAAGCGCTATAGAGGCGTTTTAGTAACCGTGCTAGTGGCCTCCCTATTTGTGCAGGTTTTTGGCTTGGCCAACCCGCTGATGGTGCAAGTCATCATCGATAAAGTAATTCTCAAAAACAGCCTGGACACGCTGCAAGCCCTAGGTTTTGTCTTGGTCGCAGTCGCTATTTTTGAAGCCATCCTCACCAGTCTGCGCACCTATCTATTCGTCGATACCACCAATCGAATTGACATGGCGCTCGGGGCCGAAATTATCGATCACCTGCTCAGGCTGCCGCTGCGTTACTTTGACCGTCGCCCGGTTGGTGAACTTTCTAGCCGAGTCAATGAGCTGGAAAACATTCGTCAGTTTCTCACCGGTACTGCCCTCACCGTTGTTCTCGATGCCCTGTTTTCAGTCGTCTATATCCTGGTGATGTTCGTATACAGCATTAAGCTGACCTTTGTGGCTTTGTCCACAATTCCTTTGTTTATGCTGCTGACGTTTTTTGTCTCTCCGATTGTGCGCCGTCAGCTGCGGGCCAAGGCTGAGCGCAACGCCGAAACTCAGTCATTTTTAGTCGAAGCCCTCTCTGGCATCCAAACCGTAAAAGCTCAAAATATGGAGCTTAAAACGCGCTGGAAATGGCAGGAAAAATACGCTCGGTATGTCAGTGACGGCTTTAAGACTGTTTTAACGTCTACCACTGCCGGATCGGCCAGCGGCTTTTTAAACAAAATGTCTGGCCTGCTGGTGCTGTGGTTTGGCGCTGCGCTGGTGCTAGACGGTAAGCTGACATTGGGCGGACTAATTGCCTTTCGGATTATCTCTGGCTACGTCACGCAGCCGCTTTTACGCCTCACCCAGCTATGGCAAAACTTCCAGGAAACGGCTTTGTCTTTGGAGCGTTTGAGCGATATTATCGACCACCCTCAAGAGCAGGCCGAAGAAGATCGCGCTCAAATTCCAATGCCCGAAATCGTCGGTAATGTCACTTACGAAAATCTGTCTTTCCGGTTTGCGCCTTCTGGCCCCTTGCAGCTTGTCAATGTCAATTTAGAGTTTGAAGCGGGTGAATTTATCGGCATTGTCGGCCAGAGTGGATCAGGTAAAAGTACGCTGATGAAGCTACTGCCTCGACTGTATCGGGCGGAGTCGGGTCGCATTTTAATTGATGACTACGACATCAGTAAAGTTGAGCTGTATTCGCTGCGGCAGCAGGTAGGCATTGTGCCCCAAGACAGCTTGCTGTTTGAAGGCAGCATTCAAGACAATATTGCCTTGACGAATCCTCAAGCTAGCACCGAAGAAATTATTGAGGCGGCTCGAATTGCGGGGGCTCACGACTTTATTATGGAGCTGTCTAGCGGCTATAACTCCAGGGTCGGTGAGCGCGGTTCGTCACTATCGGGCGGACAGCGCCAAAGGATTGCTATCGCTCGCACCGTCTTACAAAATCCTCGGCTGCTGATTTTGGATGAGGCGACCAGCGCACTGGACTACGATACCGAAGCGCAGGTTTGTCGCAACTTGCAGGCTTGGGCCAACGGTCGCACGGTGTTTTTTATCACCCATCGTTTGAGCACCATTCGCCGAGCGGATCGCATTCTGGTGATGGACAAGGGCTCGGTTGTAGAACTAGGCGCCCACGACGAATTGATGGCCCTCAAAGGCCGCTACTACTGTCTATCTGAGCAAAAGGGAGAATAACCAGCTATGACTACCACTTCTAATAGATTCCAGCTCCAGCCAGTAGAACGTAATGGGTATGGGGCTGACAGCGCCAACGGTAACGGCAACGGTAATGGCAACGGCAACAGTAATGGGAACGGCGGCAATGGCGACATTCCCAGCGGGTATGTGCCTCAGTCTTTTGATAAGCCGGTTATTTTAAAGCAGTCGCCGCGATGGGCGCAGCTGATTACGGTGACCATCATGGGGGTTACGGTAGCGGCGCTGGTGGCGGCTTTTGTGATCAAAGTTGATGAAGCCATTAGTGCCTCAGGCAAGCTAGAGCCTCAGGGTGAGGTGCAGGTGATACAGGCTCCGGTGGGTGGGGTAGTTGAAAAGGTTTTGGTTAAAGAGGGTGAGCAGGTGGAGCAAGGCCAAGTAGTAGCTATGCTGGATGAAACTGCAACCAAAGCGCAGATTGAGTCGAATCAGGAGATTAGCCAGCGACTGAATGCAGAGAACAATTACTATCGAGCGCAGCTTTCAGGCGTAGTGGATGCGGTTGCGCCGTCTGGGGTGGCGGCTGATTTGATTCAGCGGGGGCGCGATCGCACTGAGCTAGTCGCGACCAATCGGCTATACCAAGCTCAAATCGGCGGGAACGCTGAAAACCTAGATGCCAATCAGGTAGATCGACTAGAAACCGCCCAGTCTCGGCTAAATTCACAGCAGCGCATCAACACCTTACAAACCGATCAGTATCGTGAGCAGCTTAACAAAACTCGCGAGCAGCTCAACAATAGCCAAACCGAGGTCAACACTCTTCAACAAGACATTGATCGGCTGAATTTCCAAATTTCTCAGGGTCAACAAGAAGTTTCTCGAACTGCTTTTGAATCTCGTGAAACCTTTCAAGACCGCATTTCAGTAAATGAACAGAACATTGCTGAAATCGACTCGCAGATTACTCAGCGCATTTTAGAAAATGACCGGCAGCTCAGTGAGCTAAGCTCTCAACTTGCTCAATTCAAGCAGAGCGTAAAGTATCAAGCGCTTACAGCACCCGTGAGCGGCACAGTATTTAATTTAAAAGCTAATCAACCCGGCTATGTCGCTAACTCGACGGAGCCGATGATGGAAATTGTGCCCGAAGACGATCTGATAGCGCGGGTCTTTATTCCGAGTAAAGACGTTGGCTTTATTAAAATTGGACAAAAGGTAGACGTGCGCATTGATGCCTATTCATTTAGTGAATTTGGCGATATGGAAGGCACCGTTACGGCCATTAGCACCGACGCTTTGCCGCCTAATGAACTCTATAATTTCTATCATATTCCCGCTGAAATTACCTTAGAGCAGCAGCAATTTGTAGTAGATGACGTGCCGTTAGCGATTCGCTCAGGGATGTCATTGAGTGCCAATATCAAGCTGCGCAAGCGCCGAGTGATCACCTTTTTTACCGATCTGTTCACGCGTAAAGTTGATGCAGTAACAACGGGAAATTGACGCTTTCTATCGTTCTTGCTGTCGTTTTCTCTATAGCGTCACCCATCCTTACAAAAGATGCCTGCAAAGAATAGGTGATGCCGTAGGCGAAGCAATCTATTACTTGGCGGCTTCGACGTTTTTGGTGATGTCTTTAGCCATATCCACATAATCTTTTGGATCGCTGTCGCCGGGGCTATGCTCTGATTTGCTGACGCCTGAGGCTTGTGCTTGTGTGCCACCGCTGATACTACCAGATTGGCGAGTTACTGGGTTTGAATCGCTAGACTGAGTTCCTGAGCCGTTCTCGTTTTGCTGGGCGATCTCATATTCCTTTTCAAAATTGGCGTTAGCAACGTCGCTTTTGGCATCGTTTTTCGTTTCTTCGTCGCTGCTCTTCAGGTCTTCAGAGAGCTGCTTTGCTTCCATTGGAATGTTATTGGAATCTGCCATGATGGCCTCTATTGATTATTTTATAGGCAGTCGCAGCATACTGATTTAGCAGGCCGGATTCTCTATGCCTGACGGTGGAGATAGCGATCGCACCAGACAGATATTGGACGAATATTGCCCCTATATTTGTTTGGATCTTTGGCCTGATGCAGCCCCAGAACAGCGCTAAGCTAGAGATAGATTAAAGAAATGTAACGAGCTTATGGTGGATAGCAGTCAAGCCCAGAAAAAGACGCAGGAAAGGGCACCCAGGAAAGTAGTTGTCGTCGGTGCAGGCATTGGCGGCTTGAGTGCAGCGGCCTTACTGGCGCACCGGGGCTATGCGGCAAAAGTGTTTGACCAAGCGATTGTGCCGGGGGGCTGCGCTTCTACGTTCAAACGGCGGGGCTTTACGTTTGATGTGGGGGCCACACAGGTTGCAGGTTTGGAGCCGGGAGGCATTCACTATCAGATATTTGAAGAATTAGGCATAGACTTACCGCCTGCGAGTGAGTGCGACCCGGCCTGTGCGGTGTTTTTGCCGCAGGAGCAAACGCCGATTAATGTATGGCGCGATCCGCAGCAATGGCAGGCCGAACGCGATCGCCAATTTCCGGGTAGTGCGCCTTTTTGGGCTTTTATGAAGGCGATGTTTGACTATAGCTGGCGGTTTCAGCAGCGCAATCCGGTGCTGCCGCCGCGCAGTTTGTGGGATGTGGGGCAGCTAGCCGCAGCGCTCCGACCCAATACGCTGCTGACGGTGCCATTTACCTTTGCAACAGTAGGCGATATTCTACGCGGCTATGGCCTCTACGAAAACAAACGGCTGCGAACCTTTTTAGATATGCAGCTCAAGCTATATTCACAGACGAATGCGGATCAAACAGCGGCTTTGTATGCAGCCACAGCATTAGGCGTATCGCAAGCGCCGCATGGACTGTTTCATTTGCAGGGGAGTATGCAGGTGCTGAGCGACTCCCTGCTTAGCGCCCTCAAGCGAGATGGCGGCGAACTGCACATGGGCCATACCGCCGAAGCCATAGAAATTGAAAATGCTCGCCCCACTCAGGTCAAAATCACCAACAAACAAGGAGACACTTGGCTAGAAGCTGCCGATCATGTTGTTGCTAATGTGACCGTGCAAAATCTTGTTCGATTAGCGGCTGACAGCAAAATGAAGGGCTATGAAAAAAGAGTTAAAAAGCTGCCGCCTTCTGCCGGTGCCTTTGTGATTTATTTAGGGGTAGAACAAGCCGCCATTCCTGCTCAATGCCCGCCGCACTTGCAGTTCTTGTATGACTACGATGGCCCGATTGCTGAAAATAATTCTCTCTTTGTTTCAGTCAGCAGGCCCGGAGATGGCCGTGCGCCCGAGGGCAAAGCCACCATTATTGCCTCTTCTTTCACCGACGTAAAGCCCTGGTATGACTGCGATGAAGCGGGCTACCGGGCGATGAAAGCACAGTATACTGCAACAGCTCTTTCTCGATTAAAAGACTACTTTGATCTGCGACCTGAGCACTTAGTGCATGTAGAAGCGGCCACTCCTAGAAGCTTTGAAACCTTTACCGGACGGGAAAGAGGCATTGTTGGCGGTATTGGTCAGCGAGTGTCAACCTTTGGCCCTTTTGGCTTTGCCACGCGCACCCCGATTCAAAATTTGTGGCTAGTGGGTGACAGCACGCATCCGGGTGAAGGCACGGCGGGCGTGAGCTATTCGGCGATGACAGCGGTGCGGCAAATTGAGGCAGGCCGATCAAATTAGAGCGGCCATTGGAGCGATCATAATTCAGGCAGCTAGCTGATTTCTGGAATGCTGATAAAAAAGCTGTAGGTTAGCTGTAGATTAATAGAAAAAGCAGGTTAATAGAGAAAGTAATCGCTGTGGGTGAAGGGTGATGGCGGCAGAAATAGCAGAGACTTTTCGGCAGGCGCTGGTGATGGTTCGACAAGATCAGCCGTTTGAGGCGCTGCGTTTGCTCAATCAGGTAATTGAACAAGACCCGGCGATCGCAGAAGCCTTTGTGCAGCGGGCGCGGATTCGGCGACGACTGGGCGAAAGTGATGGCGCTATAGCCGACTATACCAAAGCCATTCGACTTGCCCCGACGGCGGAAATTTATTTGGCGCGGGCATTGGTGTGGCTGAGTTTAGAGCAAATAAAGGGGGCGATCGCCGACAGCCGAAAAGCTATTCAACTAACGCCTGATCTGGCGGGCGCTCATCAATTGCTGGGTAAAGCGTTGGGATTGTTCGGCGATGGGCCGGGGGCTATAGCTGCCTACAAACAGGCCGCCCGCTGTTATGTTGCGGCTAAAGACAAGGCCAATGCCACCCGTTGCTTAGAGAAAATTGAGCCCTTGCGATCGCTGCCACCTTTACCAAAAGAGACTGCGATCAGTGCCCAATTAACCCGTGAATCAAAGCTCTTTCCCGCAACATCTCAAGCGGTGTTAGCAACGCCCGCCGCCTTTTTACAGCGGCTGTGGGAGAAGTACGAGCAGGGACAGTATCAGAGCGTCCTTAAAGATGTGGACTGGCTGTTGCAGTGTGGCGTGGCGTCAACCGCCGTTGCCGAAAGCGCTGTAGAGAGTGTTTCAGAGAGCATAGAAGCGCTGTGTTTGCGGGGGCTGGTGAATGCGCAGTTGGGGCGATCGCAGCAGGCCGTCGAAGATTTTGCCTTGGCCGTCAAGCAGGCTCCTGACGATCAAAAAGTGGCGTTTTGGCGCGGGCAAATGCGGCTGGTGCTAGCCGATGGCTATGGCGCTGTCGAAGACTTTTCAAAATTGATTAAAGAGGTGGGGCCGGAAGCCCGTTTCTTTGCGCAGCGGGCTCAGGGGTACCGGCTAATTGATGAGCTAGAAAAAGCCTTTAAAGACTATGCCAATGCGCTGGGCATGGAACAGGAAAACGCGCAGCTTTATCAGCAGCGGGCGGAAGTGCAGCAGGCGATGGGCGAATTAGAAGGAGCGATCGCTGACTACCGCCAAGCCGCAACGCTGTGGCTAAATCAGGGCAATTGGCAGGCCCATCAGCAGGTGGTGACGGGGCTCAGGTCGCTGCAAGCTCAGCCGCTAGACAACAGCAAAATTGTGGTGCCCATTAAGTATTTTTCGGGGCGATCGCCTGTCATCGAAGTGCGGTTCAACGGCATCGCCACCTTTGACATGGCATTTGATCCTAGCGCCAGCGGTTCGGCCATCACTCAAGCTATGGCCCGCCAGCTAAACGTGATGCCTTTGGGCGATCGCCCCTGCCAGGTAGCCGATGGCCGCACGGTAGATCTGCCATTTACACATATTCGTTCGGTGGCTGTTGGCGCGGCAATGGTTACCGATATGTACATGTGCATCGTGCCAGACACCGCAGAAAGCCGATTGGGTCAAGATTTTTTTAGCGGTTATGACGTGCGCATTTCTAAAACAAACGTGACGCTATACCGTCAGCTAGACAGCTAGTGAAGGCAGATGCGGTCAAAACCAACCCAACAGCAGAGGCTCTAACGCTAGAAATTCGCTAGCTTTAGTGCAGTTTCAATAGCGTTAGGAAATCACTCTGAATGGCAGATAACTCCAATCATATGGCGACTCATGTGGCGACGGCTTTTGGGCAAGCAATCGCCTCTGCCGAGCAAGCCGGTAGCCTGATGTCAGCAGTAGGCGTTCAAATTTTTAATCAAACCTTCAGGCCAGCGTTTGAGCAAGCGTCTAAAGTTGCGGCTGAAACGACTGAAGCTGCCGCTGACTCAGCCCACAGCGCACTATCCGAAACCACCGAAAGTGTGGGTCAACTGCTCAATCCGCTGGCGGAAAACCCGGCGGTGGACTATGTTGCCCGAGTTCCGGGACTAAGTTGGCTAACTAGCGCTTTAGGGCGAGTAAATAAGGAGAAAGCTCAGGCAGATGTGAACGCCCTCAAAGCAAAATATCCGACTGAATCGGCTGAAGCATTAGCCCATCGCATCATCGTTGATAACACCGTGAAAGCGGGCGGCATTGGTTTGGCAACCAATATCATTCCGCCAGTGGCACTAGGCTTATTTGCCATTGATTTGGCCGCTGTCGCCGCGCTGCAATCAGAAATGCTGTACCGCATTGCCGCCAGCTATGACTTTGACGTAGCCGATCCGGCCCGCAAGGGTGAAGCGCTGACTATTTTCGCACTTTCGCTAGGGGCTTCGACAGCCGTAAAAACGGGTTTAGGCGTGGTTGAACTAATTCCTTTAGTCGGCGCGGCGGTTGGTGCAGGCTCCAATGCGGGGCTCTTGTACGGGTTTGGGAGTGCAGCTTCTCAATTTTATCAGCGGAAAAGAGAGAAGCTGAACCGGCTGTGAAGCAGATGTTTAAGAAGCAGATTTCTAAAGCGGCGCTTGGTATTGGATGAGAATGCGATCCGCAAATCGACTCTCAGCATTGTGAAGAGTCTCTTTGACCACAGCGACTAGCCCGTAGGATTCAAACTGCGCTAGCTCCTGAGCAGAAAGCGGCCAGGGTGGCCCCTCGAAAGCCCCTTCAGACTCTCGAGCATAGGTTGCGATCAAAACGATGCCACCGGGCTTTACGAGTGAAGCAATCTGCGTAATGACGTCAGTGCGCACCGATAGCGGCAAAGCCTGAATGGTGCGAAAATCAAACACCAGATCAAACGCGGCTAGCCAATCGTCAGGAAGCTGAAAAACGTCGGCGACCGTATAGTTAACTGAAGATTTTGGGAAGCGTTCTTGGGCCCAGGCTACAGCACTCGGCGACACGTCAAACGCCGTCACGACAAAGCCTGCCGCCGCTAGCGCTTCAGCGTCATCACCCAGCCCACAGCCCACGACTACAGCCGAGCGTCCCGCACCCTGCACCTTATTTTTCGACAGCCAATGAGTCAAATAGGCTGTCGCTGTCGGTAGCGACCAAGGCACCTGAGTCGCATCGCCATTGGCCTGCGCATACAGCGGCTCAAACCAGTCGTAGTAGCTTTCGCTCGTCTCATCACTCATTTCATCGCTCATTTCACAGAAATCTTTTAAGCTTATTATGAGATCTATTCTACGGCCTTTAAAAAATGCAGCCATTAGCTTAAAAAACGGTTAAAGGGGTTGCATTATTAGTTTTCTCTCGCTATGATTTCTCAACTGATAGAAAAGTCTGGAAAAAAGACTGGTAGAAAAGCCAACACAATACTAATCTCCTTTAGCAGCGCTAAAGCTAAACGATGGTACCTTCCTCCCGCATTCGCAAATTGTAATCGCTTCAAGCCATCAAGATTTTAGGTCAAGATTTCAAGCCAAATATTTCAGTCAAGATTTCAAGCCATAGTTCGGGAGGTCTTACTATGTTTCTCATTATTTCATTTATTCCTGATGCCCTTTGCGCTGTACGATTCATCGGCGCTTAAGCTCGTTTGCCGCTTTGAAGGTGGCTTCAGCAAAATAATTATCAGCTAATTAGAGTTTAGCTACAGCGATCGCAGCTTTAAAGCCTGTGAATAGCGCCCTACAAACTCACGAGAGTTTTGTCGGCTGCTCGGCTTTGCCATAACTTTGTGTTGTTCAATCCCTGAACTACTCGAATGCCTTTCGGTAAAGGGTATTAGAGACACGCGCTCAATAAAAGTACCGCTAATAGCAATGCTCATTGTACTAGGCACAGCCATGCTGAGCCCCTACGTCGGTACGTTATTAATTGCGATTCCCTTAGGCTGATTATTGGGCTTGTTATTGCCCGCTGAGACTCTAGCTGAGAACTCTCTAAATTTTTCTCGACAGTTTTTTCTCGACAGTTTTTTTAATTACTCCCTTTTCTCTCGACTCATGACTAACTTTTTGTCGATTTTGAGCTACTACCAGCGCTATTGGCGAATCACGCTCTTTAGCGCCGCAATGATGAGCCTCTTTGAAGTAATTGATCTGTTTGTACCTTATGCAACCGGTCAAATTCTCAATTTGATTTCGCAACAGCCAATAGATACCAAACTACAGCAGGTGATTGATGAAATCGCTCAAATACTTTCTCAGCCGGTAACACAGTCCTTTTCACTAACGGTGCTAGTAGTTTTAGTCGGGTTAGTAACCGTTGGCCGCGCGCCGATTCAGCCCTGGCTAGGGGGTTGGTTTAGCTGGGATACGGCATTTAGAGCCCGCCGCGATCATGCCGAAACCGCGCTCAAAAAAGTCTTGACCCTGCCGCTAGAATACTACGATGAAAACAACCCTGGCCGGATTGCAGCGCGGGTAGCCAAAGGGCTATCAAACTTCACCTGGACTTACCCCGGCATTACCGAGCAGCTCATTCCCAAACTTGTGCGCGTTGTTGGCATCTTTATCATCATTGGCCTGATTGACTGGCGAATTGCGCTGCTTGTGCTGCTTTCAGTGTCGGGCATTTTGCTCCACAGCTTGTTGGGGCTCAAAGATCTCTCTATTCGTGAAGAACGCTTAGAGAAATATATTGAAAACACCGACAGCCGCACGTCTGAAATTATCACCAATATCAAAACCGTTAAAGCCTTTGGCACCGAACTGCGCGAACTGAGTCGTCAAACGCAGCGGTTAGACCGTGAGTTTAAAGTGCTGGACTATCGCATTCACAAGGGCTACACGATTTTGAGCACTTATCAGCGCACGATTGTGCAAAGCTGCATGTTAATCGTGCTGATCTGTACGCTGTGGCTGACCGTGAAGGGCAACATATCGGTGGGGCACTTTATCACAACGCTGACGGTTGCCAGCATGGCCTACGCCGAAGTCGACCCTATTTGTGAAATCGCCGAGCTGTTTGCCCGCCGCTATGCGCCGATGGCCCGCTTTCAAGAATTCACCGCCCTGCCACCAGGGCGGGATGCGGGCGCACTGCTGCCTGACAGCCTCACCTACGAGTTTTCGGGCAAGGTGCACTTTCACCATCTCAGCTTTGGCTACAGCCCAAACAAACCCGTGCTCAACAACATTGAGCTGTTGATTGAGCCCCGCCAGACAGTGGCCTTAGT
>QBMP01000010.1:0-674 GCA_003242115.1 Phormidesmis priestleyi | reverse complement strand
CCTTAGTCGGTCGCTCAGGCTCAGGCAAATCAACCCTGGTCAAGCTGTTGTTTCGCTATTTTGAACCCAATCAAGGGGCGATTTTAATCGATGGGAAAGATATTCGTCAGCTCAACGTGACCGGCTATCGCAAACGCCTAGCGATTGTGCACCAAGAGGTGGATGTCTTCAATGGGACGCTGATGGAGAATTTGCTGTATGGCAACCCTACTGCTAGCTTTGAAGAGATCCAAACGGCCTGTCAAATTGCTCAGGCCGATGACTTTATTCAACAGCTTCCCAACGGGTATTTGACTACGGTAGGTGAGCGCGGGGTGAGGCTTTCGGGCGGGCAGCGGCAGCGTCTTGGAATTGCGCGGGCGCTGATTGTAAACCCGGATGTGCTGATTTTTGATGAGGCCACTTCTAGCTTGGATTATGAGTCGGAGCGGGCGATTCAGGTAGCGATGCGATCGCTCTTTGGCACCCGTACGCTGATCATCATTGCCCACCGCCTCAGCACGGTTCGCGATGCTGACAAGATTGTGGTGCTGGATCAAGGCCGGATTAGTGAAGTCGGCAGCCATGAACAGCTTCTCCAAAAAGGTGGGCTGTATCAGCGGCTGCATTCGCTTCAAGAGAGTAGCGAATTAATTGAGTAAGTCTGTAAGATTCGTGAATCCACAGACTAATCA
>QBMP01000109.1 GCA_003242115.1 Phormidesmis priestleyi | reverse complement strand
ACCCAAACGCCCCCATAGCCCAGTCGCCCAATCAGAACTTCGGTGCTATGGTCGCCCTCAGTCTGCTCAGCCCAACGAAGAGCGCTGTAGCGAACCCCTTTGGCCACCAGCCAAGTTGCCAAAACCACAATCAAAACCCCAATTAGCGCCGGAATGCTGTCAACCGCATTTTTCAAAAGTTGACGCAATGTTCCATTCAGTCGCTGCACTACATCAATCGCAACCGATGGCTTTTCAAAGCTTTGCTGTAGCCGGTTAGCCCAATCTTCAGCCAATGCCTCTAGCGGTAGGCCCAGATCTTGCGCATCCTGCTCTGTAACCGTCATCAAAACCCGATTATTTGCCTCTATATTGACCAAGTTTTTGTTCGCAGCAGGTGCGGATGTGACCGCAATCGGGCCATCTGTGCGCTCTAGCAAACTAGCAATCCGACGACTGACAATAGCCGCGCGTTCACTGGCTGAAAGATCACTCAAACTACCCACTTGAAAAACTGCTTGGCCCCGCACCATTACCTCAGCGAAATAAGTGCTGTCCCCGGGCGCAGCAGTTGTTTGAGCCTCTGTCGATCCAGCCTGATCTGCCTGATCTAATTGAGTCGCACCTGCGACAGCAGGTGCGACTTCTGGAGCAATCGCTGGTACAGCCTCTACTTGAGGCATAGCAGGTGCGACTGGCAACAGTGCCGTCAACGCAACCGTGATGAAAACAGCTCCGAAGCAGCGCTTTTTCATCTTCTATCTCTGTAAAATCGGACTCTGCAAAATCGGACTCTGTAAAATCGAATAGGTCTCTAACAAATCAGGCATTTTGAGTCAGGAGCTTTTATGTTGAGGCATTTTCAAATGTGGCTCAATCATAAAACAGTTTTGCCTATTGCTCTATCGACCTAAAAGTAGATTAAGCCCTCTGATTCAGCTACAGCATGTCATTGGCAGGACTCCGTTTCCAGATCAGCAGGGTGCCAAAAGCAAACACAATTAACGCGACTGCTGTTCCTGGTTCAGGAATAGATTCGCCCGCGAGTGGTGGTGTGCTGGTGGGCGATCGCCGAACCAGTGTCCCTTGTTCAAAAGCATAGGTCAGCTTAAGCAAAGTCGGCTCATCGTAAGCGCGGCCCAGAAACTCTAGCCCTACTGGCAGGCCATCTTCGGTAAACCCAGCCGGAACCGTAATCGCCGGGAATCCTGAAAAAGGGCTCAAGCGATTACCAGCGCCCGAAGCCAGCGGCTCACCGAGAATATTAGGAGGGCTCGTCACCGAGGGATAAATCAGCGCATCCAAGCCCGTAAGCGCCTTTAACAAAGAGGATTGAGTCAAGACAGGCCGCTCTGTGATAATGCGAATATACTCAGGATCCGTTTCCGGGGCGGGCCTTTCATTGCGCGAAATATAGGCGCTTTCAAAGTCTTCTAAATAGAGCCCGCTGTCGATAATGTCTCCCAGCGTTCTGATGCCAGAAGGCGGCACGGGCCGCTCGGCCAAGTAGGCATTGAGATCTCTTTTAAATTCAAATGAGCTGAGGCTAGGAAAGGCCAGAATCTCTGACAGATTAGGAATCACGACTTCAGTAACCGTCGCTCCCAAAGAGACTAAAGCATCGACTGCTTTTTTGATCACGCTGGTTGTTTTAACGCTTTCAGGATTACTATCCGAGCCAAATAGGGCGCTGACTAAGCCAATTTTTGCACCCGATAGACCATCAGCACTCAAAAAAGCCGTGTAGTCATCAGGAATTTGACCGATGCTGCCTGCCGTTATCGGATCGGCTGGATCAAATCCGACGGTGGCATTGAGAGCCAAGGCCGCGTCTTTGACCGTACGGGTCATAGGTCCACCAACATCTTGAGAAAGCGCTAGGGGTACAATCCCTGAGCGGCTAGAAAGGCCGATGGTGGGCCGCACACCGATTAAGCTATTGAAAGATGACGGCACTCGAATAGAGCCGCCCGTATCGGTACCAAAGCCGAGAACGCCAAAATTAGCTGCGATCGCCGCCCCCGTCCCGCCGCTAGATCCGCCCGCATTCCGGGTCGTATCGTAAGGGTTAACCGTCGTGCCGCCCAAAGAGCTTGTGCTGGTAAAAGAGAAAGCAAACTCAGAGAGATTCGCCTTCGCCAGAATCAGCGCGCCCTCTTCTCTAAGTCCGGCCACTTGAAAAGCATCTTCACCCGTCTGAAAATCCTTTAAAGCTAAAGCGCCTGCTGTCGTTGGCATATCAAAGGTGTCGTAGTTGTCCTTTAAAACTACAGGGACACAGTGTAAAGATCCGACCGGGCCAGAAACCGCATAGGCCGCATCTAACTCAGCCGCAATCTTAAGGGCATTAGGGTTCGTCGCAATAATGGCATTCAGCGAAGGGCCTTGATCATCATAGGCTTGAATACGGTTGAGATACTTCTGCGTAATATCTGTGCAGGTCGTTGCCCCGGAACTCAATCCAGCTTGAATACTGTCTACAGTAGCTTCCCTCAAGTTAAAGCTAATAGCTAAGACTGAATCGACTGCAAAAAAGAGCGTTGCAACGGGCAACGTTGTGTAAAAAACAGCTTTTCTAACGAAAATCATCAGGGTAGGCATAGTTAGCGTCTAGTTAGGAGAATAATTAAATGACCACTGCTTGGCGCTTTGAAATTCTCACGCCTATCAGCACCGTTCCCAGTACGACCAAAGCGGCAGTAACGCTAGGTTCGGGCACGCTTTCGTATTCAATAGTCTCACCAGCCAGCGCGGGAAATAGCGTCGGGGAAACTCTTTTCAAAGAAGCTTGCTCGTAGGCATATCCCAGCCCAATTAATGTGGGCTCTTGATAAGCTTTAGCGAGAAAAGTGATGCCATACGGCGTTTGATCCGGCAGATAGCCGCCTGGGACAATAATGCTTGGATAACCAGCCTTGGCCCCAATAGAAGCGCCTCTTGTAGCTGGAAATAAAACAGCGTCGAGATCATAGGTGTCGATGTAAGCATCTAGCCCCTGTTCTTTGGCCAAGCGTAAATCAGTCTCTCTATCCGCTAGGTACTGTAGCGTGTCAGCGCTTCCTGGAGAAAGGTCTTTTTCCTCTGCAGCAGCGGCGCGTGCTTGTCCATATTTGAGTGCGATCGCAGCGTTCGCTTCATTGAAAGCAAGCACCTCTGCCAACGTTTTAACCGGTGCATCTGGCCCTAAGCTCGCTAAATACGCATTTAAATCACGCTTGAACTCATAGGTCAAAACAGATGAGCTAAAGCCAGTTAGCTCGTCTATGGTCGAAACTTCCTCAAACACCAGTTCTGCGCCGAGGCTTTGAATTGTCGCCAAAGCTTCTTCTGTAATTGCAATTTGCTCTGGTGAAAGGGGCGTCCAGAAAAACTCTTTAGGGACCCCAATTCTCGCACCATTCAGTGCGTTTTTATCTAAGAACTGGGTGTAGTCTTTAAAAAATAGCCCTGCGCTGGTTGCTGTCGCTGAATCATTAGGATCAACGCCTGTCAAAGCGCCCAATAGATAAGCAACATCTTCAACCGTTTTACCAAAGGGGCCAGCGGTATCTTGGCTAGCCGCGATCGGGATAATGCCATCGCGGCTGATCAGCCCAACCGTAGGCTTAATGCCAACAATAGAGTTTTGATTGGCTGGACTAAGAATAGAACCTGATGTTTCTGTACCGACAGATAACGGGACTAAGCTGGCCGCTACCGCTGCCGCTGGGCCTGAACTAGAGCCGCCAGGAGACAAAATTGGCCTGCCGTCGCCACCAAGCAGCGGGAATGGATTGTAGGGATTAAAGGTGTAACCGTTGAGCGAAGAGTAGCCAGCGGGCATACCATTAGCCAGAAAATTGGCAAATTCCGTCAGGCTTCCCTTGCCTAGAATGACTGCGCCAGCGTCTCTAAGTAAAGACGTAATAAACGCATCGTCTGGAGAAACAGAACCCGCTAGGGCAACAGAACCCGCTGTTGTTGGCATATCAAAGGTATCAATATTGTCCTTTAAAAGCACAGGAATACCGTGCAAAGGACTCCGTGGCCCCGAAAGCTGTCTTTCTTTATCTAATGTTTCTGCTTCTGCCAACGCATTGGGATTCACGTAAATAAAGTTGTTGAGCTGTCCTTCGTAAGCGTCAATTCGGTTGAGATAAAGCTGGGTCAGACTAGATGAACTTAAAGCGCCCGCACTAAAAGCATCATTGATGCTCTTGACAGAGGCATTTTCTAGCGTAAAGACCGCTGCTAATGCAGTTGCCGGAAATAGCAGTATGGGCAATGTGACCGCTATTGCTGAACTGGCGGCCACTGCGAAGAACTGTTGAACCGTGTTTCTTTTGGGCATGTTTTTGTATCTAAAATAAAACAGGAAGTAAGCAACTATTGACCTAACGCTTTCATCGAGCGAGATGCACCCGATGCAGTAATTAAACGAGACAAATCTAGACTAAACAGATACGGATAAAACAAATCTGGACTCAACCAATATGGCTAAGTGGCAACAGAGCGGCTGAGTTCAAAACAGTCAAGGGGCTCTATAACAACGTTTTCTAGCGATGTTTCTGCTGTTAGCTCATCCAGCATGATTTCAACTTGAGTTTTAGCTTTGCGCCGTCTGAAAACGCCGAAGCCAATTAGGCTGCTTCCCATCAGGATAAAGGCAGGCAACATTCCGGGCTCGGGCACTGACTCATACTCAATCACCTCGCCTGAGAGGGCTGAGAGTAAAACCGACGAACGTCGAGCCATGGTCGCTTGCTCAAAGGCATAGGCGAGGCCCAACAGGGTCGATTCATCGTAAGGGCGTCCGGTAAATGAGAGTGTTACTGGCAGATTAGTCGAGCCAAACCCGGCGGGAATGGTAATATCTGGCAGTCCTGTGGCGCTAGAGAGTTCTACAGGGCGAGCAGGCGCAGACCCTGGAAAACTTTGGAAGGTAGGATCAGTAGTGCCCCTCAGCGGTCTTGCAAACGTATTGAGCGTAGGGAAGACGAAAGCATCTAGATTTAAAGAATCTAGGGTGTCTAATAGGCTATTTCTCACAAATGGTGTCAGAATATTCGCCACATCGATATAGTTAGAATCGGTGATGCCCTGGGTCGTCGCTGATCGCTCTAAAGTTCCTAACACAATGGAGGGGGTAGCAGAGTTGGCAATTTTGGGTGACTTTAGAACAGCTATCAGCTCTTCAATCGTTTTCGGATATTGAGCATCCAGCGTGGCTAAATACTCTTCTAAATACTTTTCTTGCTCAACTGGAATGGCTGTGCCATAAAGGCTGTTGGTCAGTGCTAAAAAGTCATTTTCAAAGGCGACGTCTACGGTGGTGGCACCCAAACCGCGCATGATTGCCAGCGAATCTTCTGTGATTTGGGTGATTTCAGGATCTATGCCATTTTCGAGACCAATATAATTGCGCAAAACGCCGATGCGTGATCCATTTAGCGCATCTTTGTTTAAAAACTGTGTGTAGTCCGTATAGAACTTATTGAACTGCACTTCTGGCGCGGCAATAGGGGTTTGAAAGCTAGGATTGTTGGGATCAAATTCTGCCATAACTCCCAGGGCAGTGGCTGCATCAGTGAGGTTTCTAGCCATTGGCCCAATCATGTCTCTCGATAGCACAAAGGGAATGATGCCATCGAGGCTGACTAGTCCGCGGGTGGGGCGAATGCAGGCCAATGCTTGAAAAGAACAGGGAGTGCGGATGGAACCACCAGTGTCGCTGCCGGTACCGAAGACGGCGAAGTTGGCTGCGATCGCAGCCCCGCTGCCGCCACTAGATCCCCCAGTAGAGCGGCTAAAGTTGTAGGGATTGAGCGTTGCACCGCCAATAGAGCTATAGCCCGAACCAGAAATGGCGAATTCGTCCAGTTCTGTTTTACCTAGAATAATTGCGCCCGCATCGCGAAACTTTTGAACAACATAGGCATCGTTGGGTGGCAATGAGCCCGCCAGCGCATCGGAGCCGCCAGTAGTTGGAATATCAAAAGTGTCATGATTGTCTTTGAGTAAAATTGGGATGCCGTGAAGTGGGCTACGAGGGCCATATAGCTGTCTTTCAAGATCGAGCGCTTTGGCCGTTTCTAAAGCATTAGGATTGATCGAAAGAACAGAATTAATCACCGGGCCAGCGTCGTCGTAGGTAGCAATCCGATTGAGATAAAGCTGGACTAATGTTTCGGAGCTAAGCGCATTAGCACTAAAGGCTTCATTAATACTCTGGATGGTCGCCTCTTCTAGCTTGAAAACAGCGGCAGCGGCGGATTCCACCATCACAGAAAAGAACGTTACCGGCGCAATCAAGGTTGCAACTGCCACCTTTTTGAACTTACTTGACATCAAACCCATCCTAGAAGTGATAAATGTTTAACTGAATTCGGTTAATTTGGCCGCAAAGCTCTAGTAGCAGAAATCTGGTACTAGAAGTCGGCTACTAGAAGTCTGATGAGATCTGACTACAGATCGCTTTTCATATCAGTAAAGAGCTAGTAGAAGAACTTATTTATCAGACTTTACTTGTGTTTTACAAAGCTTGTGTTTATCTTCGAGGCATTTCAATGAAAATAATGTAGTTGTTTTTACAATAAGCACAGTAAGCAGAATCCTTCATCTAAACTTCATCAATAACTGCCACATACGCCTGCCATGCTTTATGTTGACTTAATAAAACTGGTTTTGTAGGGTGCCTAACCTTCATTATGTGAAGAGTTTCTTTTCATGCTGAATTTCTATTGTATTTACCTGGTACTACTGTCTGGTGTATTTTCTCAACAAATGAATTCTCTAAATCAGTCGGCTAGTGACTCTGCCAACAATTAACTCCCGACCTACCACTCCAAAAGAGCGGCTGTCGCTGCCCTCAACTGGATTGTCGCTGAGTACATAGCAGCTACCGTCAAAAAAAGTTTCACTGATTCGCTTCACCAAACGTAAATTAGGCGTTAGTGGATGCAGGCAGACAACAACATCACCAGGGAAGAATTTAGTAGTTTGGCTAACAGGTACGACCAAAATATCTTCACCTGATCGTAAGGTAGGCAGCATAGAATTCTCCCTCACGCGAAATCGCCAGCGCTTGCCTAATACCCAAAGGCCAATTTCTTTCCAGTTGCGGTTTAATTTCATTGCTATGTATCTTGCCATAAAAATAGGGCATAGCAGCAATACTACGCCCTGATGATTACAACCATTGACTAGGCTCGTAACTAGGAATTGTTGGTGCAATCTCTAGACTATTACGAGCGCCTAAAATCCTTTAGCTAGCGACATACCAAGAAACATCACGGCTCTTGCTTTCCCAGAAGATGTTGTGAATTTTTTGCACGGCTTCCATGAGTTCTTGGCAGTGCTGTGTGCTGACTTCTACTTTACAGGCTGAGCAGAGTTTAGCGGCTTTCCAAAAGGTATCGTGCAGGTCAGGATACTTTTCTAAATGAACGGGCTTGAAGTAGTCAGTCCAGAGGATCAACAGCTCGTCTTTGGTGATTTGTGCTTGCTCTTCTTTAATTGCGACAAAGCGAGACATCGTGTTTTGGTAAGCGGCCATCGCCTGGGTGTCGCTATCGTCAGGATGCTGAAGATCGAGAATTTTTTTGGTCATGGAAACAACGGCTTCAGCGGCAATTCGAGCAGAAGACGGATCGTATACGCCACAGGGGCCATCGCAGTGAGCCAAAACTTCAGGGGCAGGAAACCAAGTCTTGAGCGTGGAAATGAGGGTGCTAAACATAAGTATCAATATGGGGTTGTAGCGTGAACATGATTTCTTTGAAGGCCAAAAATATGGAGGGCGCTTCAAAGGGGTACGGCTCTTAGTATACCGTATGCCTTTTAGGTGGCGAATCTGTCAGAGAGGCTGTTCACTGAGCCAAGCCTGGGGTAGGTTATAGAACGAACGTACCCTATTTCTCCTATTTATTTATTTTTTATATGCACAGGTTTCGGCAAGTTTATCGGCCAATCATCGGATTTTTTAAAGCGTTTGGACTGCTCGAAGCATTGATGTCAGGCCAGATGTTGAGCCAGATGTTGGGCCAGATGTTGGGCCAGCTAAATCGGCGCAGATACGTCGCTGTGTTTATGGCTGTGGTCATGACTGTGGTAGCGGAAGGCTGTGGGGTGACGGGCGGCGATATCACTGCTAGCCTACCGCCCTGTGTAGATAGCTACTGTGACTGTAGCGATTTTGTGACGCAGGCTTTGGCCCAAGAGGTTCTGGACGCGTATAAATCGGATGAATACGGTCTGGATCGAGATGGCAATGGAGTGGCCTGCGAAGCGCTGCCGCCGGGGCCAGTGACGCTAGATCCGCCGACTTATTTTTCTAGCAGTGAGCACTTGGCGCTGGGGAATCCGAGCAATGCAGGGCAAGATAATCCTAACAATTGGCTGATTGAGCGGGAGCAGTATGCGCTGTCTTATAGCCGCGATCGCAATGTTTTAAACTGGGCAAGCTGGTGGGTAGACAGTGGCTGGCTGGGGTCTGTGGATCGACAGGACAATTTTCGGCCCGATGGCGGCTTGCCCCAAGGCTTTTATCAAGCGACGCCGGGGGAGTATCGGCGCAGCGGCTATGATCGAGGTCATATGGTACCGTCAGGCGATCGCACTGACACCGATCAAGACAACTCCATCACTTTTTTGATGAGCAATATCTTTCCGCAGGCGGCTGACAATAACCGAGGCCCGTGGCGTGAGCTAGAGCAGTATGGCCGCGATTTGGTGATGCAGCAGGGTAAATCGCTGTATGTAATGGGCGGCATTTATGGCAATCAGGGCAAAGTTGGGCGAGTCACAGCGCCGGGACGGGTGTGGAAAGTAATCGTCGTGCTGACGCCTGAAGATGATCGCGTGAACCCGCAGACGGAGGTAATTGCGGTGGACATGCCGAACAGCGATCGCATCCAAGCCGACTGGCAAGCCTATCGCACTACAGTAGATCGCATCGAAATTGCGACCGGCTACGACCTCCTTTCAGCAGTCCCTCAAAATATTCAAGCCGCCATCGAGAGCCGCTAGTTTCAGCAAAACCGGCATTCATCGACAGCACAAGCGACTGTTATGAAGGCACTCTGATGGAACTTTAATCACCTAAATTTTCAGAAAGTGCCAATTTGAAGGCGGGCGGGTCGTTGCGAGATGACTCGCCTAGCCAACACTTTAGGATCTAGACGTTTGTTTGACTGAGGGCGCTAATCGTGTCGGCAATTCAATTATGAACTCTGTCCCAGCGCCTTCATCCGAGAAGCACTCGATTTTGCCGTTGTGCTTCTCGGTGACAAGTTGATAGCTAATTGCCATGCCCATGCCAGTGCCTTTGCCCACATCTTTAGTGGTGAAAAACGGATCAAAAATACGATTTTTAATCTCCGGGGGAATACCCGTCCCATTATCAGAAATACTGATGAGGACGCTATCAGGCCGTGTTTCAGTACGGAGTTTAATCTGTGGAGTTTTGCTGCTGCTAAAGCTATCCTTGAAGTCAGTTTCTAGGGCATCAATAGCATTCGCTAAAATGTTCATAAAGACCTGGTTGAGCTGACCGGCATAGCATTCAATTAACGGTAATTTGTTAAAATCTCGGACAACTTCGATTGCGGGGCGTTCATGCTGAGCTTTGAGTCGATGTTGCAAAATCATCAGGGTACTTTCTAACCCTTCGTGAATATCAACGGTCTTAAACTCTGCCTCATCCATTCTAGAAAAGTTACGCAGGGATAATACAATTTTTCGGATACGCTCAGTACCCATTTTCATCGAAGCAAGAGTCTTACCTAGATCTTCTTTGATAAATTCAATTTCCAGCCCTTCCGCACGGAGCTGGATCTCAGAACCGGGATTAGGGTAATGCGTCTCATAAAGCCCCAGAAATTCTATAAGATCATTAATGTAGTTTTCAATATGTCTTAGATTGCCGTGGATAAAGTTGACTGGATTATTAATTTCGTGGGCAATACCAGCTACCATTTGTCCTAAACTAGACATTTTTTCTGTTTGAACCAGCTGAGATTGTGTTTTACTCAGCTCATCTAGGGTTTGCGCTAGCTTAGCTGTTCGTTCCGCAACCCGATTCTCCAACAAATTGTTGGCTTCCTTGAGTTGATATTCTGCCGTTTTTTGCTGATTGATAGTGGCAGACAAAATTAATATTGTCAGGCTCACAACTCCTATAAATGACTGCAAGAGTATCAAGGAATGAGCGGAATCTATTGCTGCAAAAATGCCCTTTCCTTGGGCTGTTGCCGCGACAGAAATTAGTGATAGGCTAACTACTAAAAATGTTCCCCCTCGCATGCCAAATCGAAATGCCGCCCACACGAGAGGAAGCAAGAACATGTACTCTAAAGGGTTAGCTCGATCAAAGGTTTGCCATAGAATAAAAGTGGTCAGTCCTATCAGCAGAGCCAGTTCACCTATTTTCTGAGGCGTGATCTTCAAGCCTCTAACGCCCCGTTTCCAAGCCAAAACAAAGGGTGCAAATACTAAGAAACCAACGGTATCAGCAGTCCACCACGTACGCCATACGGTAACGTAATCTGTGACAGAAAGCGATTCCTTGAGATAAAGTAGTGTAGTCCCTAATGTAGCGTTTAATAGAGAAGCTAAACTAGCTGCGATCGCAAACACAAGCGTGTAGCGGACGGTACTCAGGAAAGCCTGATTACCATTCCATCTAAGCACTAATATCGCTGCGAGCATTGCCTCCACAAACTCACCACATCCCATAGTCAAGCCAATAGGCAGACTTCCGTAGAAAGTAGTGTCAAGCAGCCAGTAACCTAACAAAACCCCTGGCCAAACTCGAAACCGACTGAGCAACAGCGCCGCGAGAGAAATCCCAGAAAGTGGCCAAAGGGGAGTGACATTATTAACCGTAGCAAACTGAAATGCCAGCAAGCCAACCACATGAAGGATTACGATCATCAATCCATTGAAAACCAGTATTTTCCTACTAAGAAAGCTAGCTATGACTGCGTTTAAATCAGAATAAAGATGTCTACTTGCTGCTAGAGAATTGGAAGAAGCCATAAATTAATCTTGATCAATCCCAATCAATTTCAAAAAATTACAAAGTCTCGAAAAGTGACAAAAATGAGAGCCGTCTCAAATGTATGCTACAGGTCTAGGCAATATAGTAATAGTCTGCCCAAAAGCCTTTATTGAAAAAGCACCTCCGGTTGATTTAAACCCCGTCTAAGTTGAAAACCGGAGTTTCTCGATTTCAGGATCAAGCTGGGTGGTCACCCACAAACGCTGAGAGAGGGCTAAGGGAGCTTGATTGAGTCGAGCCTGAAAGAGTTCCACTTGAGCGATTAAGTCATCTGGGCGGTTATAGCAGGTGTGATAAGTGAGGTCTTCACGCAGCCAGTGCCAAAGATGTTCGACCGGCATGAAATCAGGACTGTAGGCGGGTAGAGGGCACAGGTCAATATCGAGGGTTTGGGCAGTATCGTGCACTGAGAGCGCCCGATGATAGGGCGCACCATCCCAAACCAGCTTGATCGGGAGAGTAGGAAATTCCGCGCGTAAGCGTTCGAGCACATCGATTGAGGTGGTTTGATTGGCCACCTCGTAAGGCCAGGTTCTGACTTGGGCCTCATCGTAGATGTAGAGGCCGTAGAAGGAAACCTTCTTCAAGCCTGGAGAACTGGACGAAACCCAAAACCGCTCGCCTTTGACCGACCAGCCATAGCCCTCATCGGTATCGAGATGAATATGGGCTTCATCGATGTAGACCAGCAGACACTGCTGGTGAAGGGCATTATCCAGCAGCCCTTGAAGCTGTTCTAAAAACACGGCGCGCTTGGCAGGGTTGGCTTTGTTGAGAAGCTTGCGGGCCTTCTTCCAGGAAAAGCCCAAGTCTTTGAGGGTTTTACGCAACGTATCTCGGCAGCAGTCAATCCCAAACGTCGTCTTCACCCACTCTACCAATCGCTTCAGCGTCCAGCGCGGCTGAATAACCGCCTCAGGTAGACGCTCCTGTGGTGCAGTAGCGGCGGTTCTCAAACTGTCACGAATAACCGTATCTAACGCTTGCTGGACGTTTGCGGGCAAAGGGGGGGGTGGCCGCCGCTGCGACGATAAAGCATCGCTTCTGGGCCTTCATCGTTATAGCGATGTACCCATTCCATCACCGTTTGGGGATTGCGCTGAGTGTCGCGTCCGACTTGGCTCGCATTCTTGCCATCACAGATTTCATACAGCGCCATCAGCCGTTCCCGGCTACGCGGATGCTCGGCTCTCAACGCTAGCTGCCTCAACTGTTCTGCGCTTTTATCCCATTTCTCCACATCCACCATTAGCATCGTAATTCCTTGCTATTTCAGCCCATTGATACGGCTAGTGACGTATTTTTAAAACTACTGGTTCCAAGCTGGACGGGGTTTATACGATTGAACTTTACGTAAACTACGAATAGACTAGCTGTTAGGTCTAAAATATCCTTGGTTACTTAACCAAGCCTTTTCTTCACCGTGGTATTACTGTGCTATTAATATGTACCAGTAAAAAAATACTGTTTCGGAGTTTTTCGTTAAAAGCAGGTTAAGAGCAGGTCAAATGCAGCGATCTTTATATCCACACAACTATCGTCGGTTTTCCTCACAGTACTCACAGTTGAAAATTGAGAATAGCTACTTTTTAGCTTTTAGAGCAGCAGCCGAGCTGCTTGAAAAACACCGTAATATTGGGAACAAACTACTGGATTTTGGTTGTGGAACAGGACGATCAACTCGTTTTTTGAAAACACTAGGATTTGAGGCCATTGGTGTTGATATTAGTCAGGATATGTTAAGGCAAGCACAGCAGGTGGATCAAGGAGATTACTGTTGGCTTGACTCAAAAGAAATTCCCTTCTTAGAACAAAGCTTTGATGTCATTTTTCAAAGCTTTGTTCTGCTTGAATATAGCTCTCTTTTCCAAATGATTAATACATTTGAGGAATTTAATCGTGTTTTATGTGATGACGGTCTTACCGGGTGACAAGGAACTTCAATATCATATATAGCGAGGAGTTGAGAGAATAAAAGGGCAAAAGAATAGGAAGGGAATTTCGTCCCTTCCCAAAATATATGTTGCCTCCAGTATACCAAACCATCTTTCGCAAACATCTGACGGAATCTC
>QBMP01000108.1 GCA_003242115.1 Phormidesmis priestleyi | reverse complement strand
CTGCCCTACAATTTACCGAGTCATTCTCAAGCCGCTGCCCTTACCGCCCTCGCTCACGCCGATCAGCTACTCGCTCAAATCCCGACGATCCTCACCGAAAGGCGCAAGCTTCTAGCAGCCTTGGCCAATAATTCGAGCTTGCAGGTGTGGCCCAGCCAGGGCAACTTTGTGTATGTTCGGTTGAGCGATTCGCCAACGGCGAGGCTTCGCCAACGCGCCCTCACCGCCTTACCCGACAAAGATCAGGCAAACGGCCTCATGCAGCTATCCGAGCAGCTCAAAGCCAGGGGCACCCTGGTTCGCCACACTGGCGGCGGACTGCGCATCAGCATCGGCACCGCCGCCGAAAATCAGCGCACCTTGATTAACTTACAGAAGATTCTTGGATAAGGGAGTGATCTAAGCCCCCTAGATCACCAAACAAACCCTGAACGAACGCGGTGAATCGTCTGCGGCAGCACGCCGACTAGCAGTGCGAACGCTTCAGTCGGCACCGAATCTACTGTTTCTTGATCAAAGTACGTTTTAAACTGCTCCAAAATCATCCGAGCGCGGTCATCTGGATTCGCCTGATCGGTAAAGTTTTGCGTCAGCCGAATCCACTGCAAGCGAATTTTAATCGCATTCTGCTGAGATTCATGCGAGTCGGGCTCTAGCAAAGAAAGCTTGCCAATGGGAATGACTTTCACAATGTCGCCATCAAGATCGCCACCGACCGCTGCCCCTGGGCCAGCAAATTCGGCATGAAACTCTCGCACCACAATCAGGCCATTGCGGCGACGGCTATTGACTACCCATAACTGAGGGCCTTCTAGCTTTTGCTCTAATTCATCAACTTTCAGATTGTGATTCACAGATGCGCCGAAGAACGTCCAATCTCCCGCTTTGGGCAGAGAGCCGGGTGAGCGCGATCGCAACGGAAATGATCCCTGCTTGGCGTGCAGCCACTGACCCTGATCACGGCAACTATTAGCACTCCCTAATACTTTCCCAGATAATTTTACATATGCAGGCTGCAAATCTGATCGTTTAGCAGGAACAGTGACAGTTGAAGACGCTTCAATGGCAGCTTCTTCAGCGGAACTAGAATCAATATCTCGAAGCATTCACTCAACGTATCTAACGATATCAATGTGCGACTACTCTAAATGTGATACGAATCCTGGGTAGATCGCTACAGAACAAATAGTTTTTATTCATTCTTTATGGCAGAGCGGGTCATGCTTTACACATAAAACATAAAGGTTCTTGCAGGCAGCCGTCGTAAGCATTTAGATACGTGAAAAATGCGCTTTGTGCCTCAGTATATTCGGAATATTCAGATAGGCTAACCTACCCGATTTTTAACATACCGCTGTTTGCAACTGCCCAGCTTACAAAAAGTCTTAACGATTTATCGGCTGGCACCTCGGTTGGGATCGACTGATTGGATTGGGATCTATCTGCTGGGATCTATCTGTTTCATGAGCAGTAGACGCTGCGGCCTGATCCGCAGGCCCGACAAAACTGGATTGCTCACTTCATAAAGCTCGTAGCCAGCCTGCGCATACAGCGCCTGCGCCGCTAGATTGTCGGCCATGACATGCAAATAAATGCGATGAAACCCCCAGCCCAAAGCGATGCTGTCGCAGGTTTTTAGCAGCTGCTGCGCTGCGCCTTGCCGCCGGTATTCGGGCTTGATTGCAAGGTTAGAGAGATAGGCGCGCTTAGGGGGGAAAAGCTGCCACCGCTCACAGGGGCGCTGCGAGATTTCGGCGGTGCCAATCACGGCACCCGCAAGAGCAGAATCAGGATGAACTTGGGTGGCAACCAAGCAAGCGTACTGACTGACGGGCAGTTTGAGACGGGTTTTGATGTCTTCTTGAATGCCGATGCGCATTAGCCAGTAGAGCCACTGGGCAGGGGGCTGAATGGTCAAGATGGGGGTGTAGAAGCTCGCTAGCAGCACATGCACAATGGCCAGCAGATCTTTGGGTTGAGCTGAGCGAACGCGGAAGGGCGTTGGCAAAGCCTCGCCTTTGGCGAATTGCTCAGCCAGTACGGCGGGCGGTGCAGCGGGCGGCAAAGCGGGTTCGGCATTAGCTTGCGACATAGTAAAAACTCTAAAGAGGGTGGGCACTTTATGTAAGACGTTGCACAGCTTTGGCCAAAACGAGAGATTGATGCATGGCAGTTAGAGAGCGTAGTCGAAGGCAGAAAACCGCCAAGCACACCATCTTGGTAGTCGATGATGAGCCGGATAATTTAGATTTGCTTTATCGCACATTCTACCGAGATTTCAAAGTGATCAAGGCCCAAAGTGGCCAAGACGCACTAGAAATGTTGGCTAGCGAAGGCGACATTGCCGTGATCATCTCCGATCAGCGAATGCCGGGAATGAGCGGCACTGAACTGCTGCGTCTAACCGCTGATCGCTATCCAAATTCTATTCGGGTGATGCTGACGGGCTATACCGATGTGGAAGATTTGGTTGAAGCTATCAACGAAGGCAAAGTGTTTAAATACGTGACTAAGCCCTGGGAAGAGGACGACTTGCGCACGGTGGTGAATCAAGCGGTCGATACTCACAGCGTGCTGAATGCCCGTACTCAGGAGCTGAATCGAGTTCTGCGTCAAGAAACGCTGCTGAATGCGATTACCAACACCATTCGCAGCGCTCAGACCTCGCAAGAGATGCTGAAGACCATTGTTGAAACGCTGGGAACCGCCTTTGAGCTGGATTACGGCGTGGTCAAACCGCTGGCGATCGCTGACCTTAATTCGCCTGCTTTTTATTACATGGGGACGGCAGTGCCAGAAGATTGGCGATCGCCTCAGACCCTGGCTCTATTGGATCAAACCGTTTGGCAAACCCCGTCAATCCAACATTTAGAAGTCCCAGAAGATATTGCCGCTGCCGCTCCTACACCCCACTGCGCCCAAGCCTATCAGGCGTTAGCGATTCAAACTAGCCTGCTGCTGCCGCTCACCTGCAAGCAAGATGTATTAGCGGTGCTAGCGCTGCACAAGTGCAGTGCTCAAAAGCTGTGGCACGAGAGCGAAATTAAGCTGCTGACGACCTTAGCGGATCAGGCCGCTTTGGCCCTATCGCAAACTTGGACTTATGAGCGGGTGCAGTCACTAGCGCAGCGCGAGGTGCTGATTAATACCATTACTCAGGCGCTGCACGCCAGCTTAGACCCGGCTGAAATTTTTGCCGCGATTACCCAAAAGCTAGGGCAAGCCCTAATGGTAGATAGCTGCAAGCTCTCGCTATGGACAAGGACGCATTCTCAGTGTGTGGGCTGGTATGAGGCAGGCGCTGAGCAACTGCCGGTCGTGCCGGAAGCCGATATTGCGATCGCTGAAAACGATCTTTTTGCCAAATTGCAGACGACAAAAGCGCCGGTAACTGTCCATACTTGCCCAGATCCTGGCCAGGATGCTGGCTCAGGCTTTACCGCTGCTGCCCTGATGGCCGTGCCGCTCCTAGCCGATGCCAAGATTACGGGCTGCATCGTCTTGACACACGGTAATCGCCAGTGGCAGCCCGATGAAATTGCGTTAACGCAAGCCGTGGCGAATCAGGCTGCGATCGCCGTGCGTCAGGCCAACTTGTACCAAAAAAGCCGCCAGCAGGCCGAACAGCTCCTAGAGCTAGACAAACAAAAAACAGCCTTTTTTCAAAACATCTCTCACGAATTCCGCACGCCCCTGACCCTGACCATCGGCCCTTTAGAATCTGCCGTAGAGCGCGGCGAAGGCTTGGATGCCGCTCAGTCAGTCATATCGCTGCGCAATTCTCGGCGGCTGCTGCGGCTCGTCAATCAACTGCTCGATTTGCAAAGGCTAGATGCAGGCAAAATGCAGCCCACCTTTAGACCCTGCAATCTGGCTCAATTTACGATCGAAGTGGTCGAAGCATTTCAAACCTACTGTGAGCGCAAGCAAATTACGCTCACCACCGACATTGACGATTGCGCCCCGGTCTACCTAGACATGGAGAAATTTGACAAGGTACTTTACAACCTGCTCTCCAATGCGATGAAATTTACCCCTAGCGGTAAATCAATTACCGTGCGGCTCAAAGCAAGTGAAGGGAGGGCCAAACTTCAGGTACAAGATGAGGGCATCGGCATTCGCGAAGATCAAATTCTTCATCTGTTTGAGCGATTCCGTCAGGCCGATGGATCGGCTAATCGTCACTATGAAGGCACCGGACTAGGGCTATCGCTTGTCAAAGAACTCTCGGAGATTCACGGCGGCGAGGTGTCGGTACAGTCTATATACGGTGAAGGAACAACTTTTACCATTGAGCTGCCGTTAGGATCGGGGCATTTGCCAGCGAGCCAGGTAGTAGAGGAAGCACTCTGTACGGAAAAAGGGCGCGCCGCCGTTGAGCTATCTGATGTTGAAATGGCTTCAGCAACAGCTGATAGAGACGTCAGCTTGCCGCCAGCAGCAGCGGGCAGCCAAGTCGAACGGGCTTCGTTTGAAGGCTCTCAAGTGCTAGTCGTCGATGACAACCCTGATTTGCGAGCCTATGTTTCTAGCGTATTGCAGCGCCAAGGCTACCGGGTGCGCACGGCGGAGCAAGGAGCACAGGGGCTAGAAATAGCGACTAACCATCAGCCAGATTTGATCATTACTGATTTGATGATGCCGGGGGTCTCTGGGCTTGAAATGATTGCTCGAATTCGTCAAGACGAGGCGCTGCAAGGGACGCCTATTATCTTGCTGACGGCTAAAGTCGATGATGAAACTCGCCTTGAGGGCGCAGAAAAAGGCGCTGATGCCTATCTTTCTAAGCCGTTTAATGACCGTGAGCTATTGGCGGAAGTTCGCAATTTGCTGGCGCTCAAAGCGAATGAGCGCAAAGTTGCTCAGCTCAATAAATATCTGACTGAATCGGTATTGCAGCGCTTTTTGCCGCCCTCACTGGTAAAAAAAGCGAATGAGGGCACCTTGCAGCTAGACTTACGGCCTGAGCCTCGCTTGGTGACGATTTTGTTTAGCGATATTGTCGGCTTTACGCAGCTCAGCAATACCTTGCGATCGCGCCGCGTTGCCGAACTCCTGAACGAGTATTTAGAAACCATGACTCGCGCTATTTTCAACAATGGCGGCACGGTCGATAAATTTATGGGCGACGCGGTGCTAGCGCTGTTTGGAGCGCCGGAAGAAATGAGCCCAAATGAGCAGGTGAAACGAGCGATCGCCTCTGCTCGCCAAATGTACAGCGATCTTGAGGGCCTCAATCAGCGCTGGGCCACCCAGGGTATTGGCCCGGTTCAATTTCGCTGCGGCATTCATCAGGGCACGGCTGTAGTCGGCATGTTCGGCAGCGCCGAGCGCTCAGACTACACAGCGATTGGCCCCAGCGTCAACATTGCAGCCCGCATTCAAGAAGCGGCTACGGCTGAAACAATCTTGGTATCAGCCGCTGTGGCCGACTATTTAGATGAGCAGGAAATTGTAAAATTTGAGCCGCTACAGCTCAAAGGCATTGATGAAACTGTGCTGACCTTTGGTGTCAAAACCCGCCTATAAAATCGCCTACGAACAATTTCTAGGTCACATCCCTCGAATGCGGGTATTAAACGGAAAGTCAGGGTGTTTGCTCTACGAACTGAATTATACAGACGGTTTCCGTATAATAGACTTGCTGGGGAATAAGCTCAGAAATCCTTGAAATCCAATCCTGGCATGCGTTTCAGAAATTTTTGCTAAAAACCCCCAAAACTCAGTCTATATAAGCATTTCAGAAATTTTTCTCATTATTTCCTAACAGGTCTAATCATTCTGTACAGAGTAGATATGCAGAAGGTTTCGGGATAATAAATTGTTAGGCCGGTGCGTGAGGCTTGAATGGAATCTCAAAAGGTTTAGTTACAGGTCAATGATCCAACGGCACACGGACGCAAGTTGGTTGTCATCGGTCAAATTAGCTGCATTCGTCAGTGTCCCATTCCCAAGTTGTGTCCAAATTTCATCGGCCATGCCGCTAACGATTGCGGCACCGACGAATACCGATGCCGGTGCAAGATTGAGTCTTGAGAAGGCATCCCGTATGCGTAACAAAGCGGTGCGTGCCGTTTTCCAGTGTTCATCAGCACCGGCGGGATCAATACCGCCTTTCAGTTCGCCTAACGCAACATAAAGCGAACCATCGAGTACTGCTGTATCAAAGTCTTGAGCAGCACACGCAAGCAGACACAAATCTATGTTCTTACCCACGATTGCCGGGCTGTAGTTATAGCGAAGCGTGCGGGGGCCTTGAGCATTTGTCCAGCTAAGCGCGTTCGTTTGAAATTCTATGTCTGGGTCGCTGGAACTGCCGGTAAGCCACTTTTTAGTTTTGGCGTGCCGCCATTCAAATGGGACGTTCGCTAACGATAGAGTGGCGATGATATTGCGGGTTAATGTGCGTTGCGCTATGGCTCCGCCAATGTTTCGCATTGAGCCGCCGATGGTATCACCGCGAGTAATCAGAAAGCGATAAACCAACTCATCAACCCAATCCGCTCCTGCTACGTCGAGAAAGTTAGCGATAAAATCTCGTACCGCTTGCTCTTTAGTTGCCGCGTCCAGATGGCCTGCTGCTTTGTTGGAAATTCCCGCCGCTGCCACCAAAGCAGCTTGGATGTTAGGCAGATCAAGCAAATTTGCTGGCCGTGCCAGAGGTAATGCAACGGCTTTGAGTGCTCGCGCTTGGGTGATGAAAGGCGTAGCCTGCCGATTCTTTTCAAGTGCCAGTGCAAGGAAACCTGCGCGCGTCTCGGTGTGGCTTGTGACAAGATCGGCTTTAGTAGCGAGGTGCGATTGATAAGGTTGGTCGGAGTTCTTGTTGCCTACAGGCTGTCCAGTTGGATTCATTGCGGTTTCTCCCAAACATAGATGCACTTGCGGAGTGCTTTTCTTCCATGTTCTCCCATTTGTTGGCTGCTGTTGCCCTTCCCTTGTTGCAAAACGGTGATGAGTGGCACCCGAAAGCCTAGCTTCTCAGCAATGTCGGACAAGATTAGATCAGCAGATACGCTTGCACCTGCATAACGTACGTTATCATTGACCATAAAGAGCGGCGCACCCGGCTTTAAAACACGCAGACACTCAAAAACCACGCAAGCCATTTCATAAAAATAGCCCTTCACCATGCGCGGAATGCCAGTATTGTTGATGAGCTTTCGTTCTTTCTGATTGTCGAGGTGTTCAAGAATCGCTTGTAAAAGCATTTGACCGTTAGCGGCTTCAACAGGTGCCTGCCAATCGGGGTTTATTTCCAGCAGCGACTTAGAGCGATTTTCGACAGTGCAAGAGAGCATTTCCTGCCGTAACGCAATCAATGCATCGCCAGTAACACCAAGCAAGGCCAATTCCAACGCATAAGTGCGTGTGTAATCGTAGCGATTGCAATAAGGTGGTGAAGTTAGAACGACATCAAACAAATTGCTTGGCAATCTCTGCAATTCCTGTAAGCACGACCCCTGCAATACATTTAGTTGGCCCGTCGTGACATTAGATTGTTCAGTATCAAATAGCCCGATTTGCTCCTCAAATGTGTGCGTGTCACAAATGATGTCACTTAGCTTGGCGGTAATTGCCCCGTCAAAATCCAAAATCACACCCTTATTAAAGGGCTTAACGCCTTGCCGCCGGCCAGAGCGAGCGTCCCAGCGCAGATATTGCCCATCTTTGCGCGTATAGCTGACGTTCTCCAAAATACACAACAATGCGAACCGTAGTACAGTTTGCACATGCGGAGACTCGTCAGTAATTGCCGTCAGATAACGCTCTATGGATTCCAAGGTTTCAGGAGGATAGGCACCATCAGTAATCTTGAGTACTCCCAAAGTGCAGCGCACAGGCGAATTACGCCAGGGTTGCACTAAGCGCCACCTTTCTAACGCGGCAAAATCGTCAGATGTAAATTCGCATCTCAACAATTGCCGTGCGTGCATAATTTCTACGCCAATGGGCAATAACTCGATTCCCGTCGCGTCAATGCCCAGCGCGCTAGCCGCAAATAAGGCGGTTCCACTTCCGGCAAACGGATCGAGAATGTGGCCGTTGAGAACACCACGATTTTGTAGTAATTCCTCAACTAACGCCGCAGAAAAAGCCTCTTTATATTTGAACCATCGGTAAGAAGAACGAGTTTTGTTGGCTTGAAAAGAAACGAGTTGCCGATTTAGAAAGGGCGCTACACTGAGCCGTGTCTCGAATTGTTGTTTCAATTTGGCATCTTGTGCCTCGATTCTGTCCAGGAAAGAACGAGAAACGCTATCCAACGGCTTGAAAGCGATACCAGTGGAAGGCGGAGAAGGTACTTGAATCATATTTATTAGGACATCAATTATTTTCTGCGTGTTTCAAACTCATGCGCCACTACGTTATTCGCAGTAGTAGTAAAGTATAATCGAATGCAGCCCTTCCAAAGTCCCCAACACCGGGCGTTGTTGCATAATTCATTAGAGGCAGAGAGCGGCTGGGGTCAGAGGGTGGTTTAGACCACGTAACTTTCCGGCATTTCCAAGTGCGTCATGCGATTGAGTGCCGCACACCGCAGCAACACCTCATTAGCCTGCGCTTCCAATCTCCAACTGCTCAACTTTTTCCCAAAGATGTTCTTCAAGCGAAATACAGCGGTTTTCACCAACACCGGCCTAACAAAGCGCTGCACCCGACCGCCTACAGCTCCGTTCATTCCTCACTTCGCTTCCGGCGGCGGGTGAGCTTGGTCGTTAGGCGGACTGAGTGGTAGGTTATGGCAGTGGAGGCTTTCACAATCAAGCTTTTTCTCTGGTCTTTACATAAATACACCACTAGCTAGCGAGTCATGAGATTTATTTTTCTTAGATCTGTTCTTCTTAGGCACAGACAATTCGAGTGTGGTATTCAGCTTCGCTCATCAAATTCAGGGTGTTTTCGACGCGATCTAAAAAGACTTTGCCGCTGATGTGGTCGTATTCGTGTTGAATAATGCGGGCGACAAAATCGGTGAATATTTTTTGGTGCGGCTGACCGAAGCGATCGCAATAACGAACTTCAATCTCGCGCGATCGCTTCACCAACCCTCTCATTCCCGGCACGCTTAAGCAGCCTTCCCAACCTTCCACTAACTCATCTGATCGCGATAGAATTTCGGGATTGATCATCGGCGTTGGCTCCATTGTCGGCGCGTGCAGATAGCGCAAATTGGGCCGTGAAGCCACAATAAAGAGCTGCCAGCTTTCAAACACTTGAGGGGCAGCAATGCCAACGCCGTTGGTTTTGTTGACGGTTTTGAGCAGATTGTCTATAAGCTTTTGGATGGACGGATCGGCGATGTTTGTGATGGGGTGAGCGGGCGATCGCAACACCGGATTACCTAACTCTGCTACTTTTAACACCTTAGCCATATTGCCGATTTGCCAGTTTTTTCTAATGTTTTTTCTAATGCTAGACTCCTATTTTAGCGGTCTAACTCATTGATGAACCCTAAGCAATGAACCCCAAGCAAATTCTGATGATCGACGATGAAATCGATATTCAAACCATTGCCCGCATGGGGTTGAACCTAATCAGCGGCTGGCAAGTCTTAACCGCTAGCTCTGGGCAAGAAGGCATTCAGCAAGCCAAAGGGCATCAGCCGGATGCGATTTTGCTAGATGTGATGATGCCAGATATGGACGGGGTAGCGACCCTAGCGGCGCTCAAAGCAGATGCCGTGACGCAGGCGATTCCAGTTATTTTTTTGACGGCCAAATCCAAAGCGAGCGATCGCCAAAAGCTCTACGCCCTCGGCGCACAGGGCGTGATCAACAAGCCCTTTGATCCCACGACGCTGGCCAGCCAAATATCCGGTTTTTTGGGCTGGCCAAACTAGCGGGCCAGACTAACTGGCCAAACTAGCGGGCCAGACTAGCGCGTCAATAGCCAAAGCACGACTGGTAAGCTCACAAAGCTCAGGGCAGTTGAGAGCACAATGGTTTTGGCGACCTGCCGGGTATCGCCGCCAAATTCACTCACCCAAATCAGCGTATTGACGGCTACAGGCATCGCCGACTGAATCACTAGCACCGATAAATCGAGTCCTTGTAGGCCAATCAGCCGCCCAATGCTGTACGCCGTCAGCGGTGAGACTATCAGTCTGAGGCTAGCAGCAAATAGCTCATAGACGCTGAAAGATAGGCGAATGCGCGATAGCTGAATGCCTAACATCAGCAGCGCAGTTGGAATCGCTGCGTCACTGAGCAGCTGCAAAGCGCGATCAATAGGAATCGGGACTTGCCAAGCGATCGCTTGAAGCGCGACGCCGATAATCGTCGCCCAAAAAACGGGCATTTTTAAAGTAACTTGGAGCCCGACCTTGAGCCCTTCACCTTTTAAGAAAATTGGCCCGATGCTGGCCACGAAAATGGCTGACGCGATCAGATAAATCACCGCTCTATCCAAGGCGGCTTCGCCGAGCGCAAAGAGCACAAAAGGTAGGCCGATATTGCCTGAGTTGGCCAGCAAGGTGGTAGCGACTAGGCTTTTACGGCTGTCATCAGAAAGATTGAGGACTTGGCCTAAGCCTTTTGACAGGAGATAGAGAACGGTGGAGTGGAGCAAAAAGCCGACGACGATGCCGACGGCGCTGTTGAGCATCAGCGTCGATTGGTATAGGCCAGTGAGCACTAATGCCGGTAGCAGCACGTAGATATTGATGCGCGCCAGGGTTTTAAGGTCTAAATCAAAGACGCGGCCAGCCCACAAACCAGACAGAGCAACTAGCGCAATGGGCAATACTGCCGAAATCAATACGCCCATAAAGTTTTTGGCAGTTTTTTGGGCAAGGTTTTGTTAGGGATGCTTGCACATTATCTTGCACGTTACATCGTCTGAACTATTTGCGCTTCGATAAAAGCCACGCTTTATGCTGGAGAAGTCGCTCGAAGTAAAGGGAACTAAATGTATGAGTGCTGATTTGGACGGTAATTTAGACGATAAGTTGGACAGTAAGGTAGAGAGCAAGTTAGAGAGCAAGTTAGAGAGCAAACCAGATTTAGCGGAGATTACTCAAGCGCTGAATTCGGAAAAATTTGGCGATCGCATTAAAGCCATCAACCAGCTGCGCACCATCGATCCAGCCGTCGCCTTCCAGCTCATTGCGCCCCTGTGCGACGATCCGAACACCCGCGTTCGCTACGCCGCCGTCAGCCAAATTGCCACCCTCGGCGCGCAAGATCCGGCCATTGCCTACCAGCTTTTGAGTGCCTCACTCGGTGACCCTGAGCCCGATGTTCAGGCCGCTGCTGCCGACTCATTAGCCGCGCTAAAACTCACCGACGCTTTAGACGATCTGCAAGAGCTGTACGAAACTACGCCCGAATGGCTCGTGCAAATGAGCATTGTTGCCTGCCTGGGCGAAATGGGCGATCGCCGCGCCTTTGAACTGCTCAAATCCGCCTTAAGCTCAGACAATTCCCTGATCGCAGTCGCAGCGATCGGATCGCTGGGCGAACTCAAGGACGAACGCGCTATTCCGCTGCTGCTGCCCTATGCAGATGATCCAGACTGGCAAATTCGGCACCGGCTGGCGCAAGCACTCGGGCACTTTGCGACCCGATCTGAGGCTATTCAATGCCTTCAAAAACTGGCTCAAGACCCTTCCCCTCTCGTTGCAGAGACCGCTCAGCATTACATATAGCGCATCTGCATGAGCAGTCTTCGGAGTTGAGATGCACTGAGCTGTAGCCATCGGCTACTGACTATTAGCAATGCGCTTCATCTGCAAGCGTGAGGTTGAATATTGTCAAGACAAAAAAATACTTTCTTGATGCTCGAAACAATTTGTAATACTTATCATTAAGGATTTTGCTGCGATCGCAGCAAAATCCTATTTAAAAACGTCTTTAACCTACAATCTCATCGCAACAGTAATTATGCGGAATGTGTTTAGACCTCTCCGGATTTTTTGAATATTTACTGTAGAGATTACGTTGGCTTCAATGTATTTGAAACAACAAGCTATTGCTTATGTACAAATTTGCTTGGCTTAGAAAAATTCTTTCAAAAACTTTTTCTGAGTCAGAATAGCGATCATAAGCAACCGTAGAAAATTTGCTTTTGACCGGCTGTATTTTTGCTATTTGGGCGGATAAAAACGATTTGCTGACTAAAATCAGCGGCTTCGTCAACACTTCACACTCTTTCAGGCAGGTATTAAACGGACGAATTTAGTCCTGCCTAAAGAGGCTGCATTGCTTTGATGCAAAGGTTTTTGACTGAATTTTGATCGCCTCGGAAACCATTTTTGGCTGACTTTTACACATGTTCTATCTTCAGCGTCTGTGATTTCAATCAGCTTTACAGCAGACTATTTCTAATAGCAACCCCAGGGCATCACGGGCAATCAATATTTTTCACACCTCGCTATGTACTGAAATGTTCTGATAAACTAGATATATATCAAACTAAATCAATTCTAAGATTTTTAGAGAACTGTATTGGTTAACACATTTTTATTCATTTATTTATTTAGATTTTATTGAAGTTAAGTCGTTCTGTTTTTAGTAAAAGTGTTCTTAACCTCATTTTAATTCTCTAGTTTTAATTTTCTAGTTTTAAAGTAAGAGTTTGCGCTCAAGGCTGAACTAGCCGCCTAGCGAGCAGGCGCAGTTAGCTACTATAGCGAGCCAAAAAATTACTTGCTAAGTCGAAGTTTGTTGGGAGAGTCGATTGAGTGATTTACACCGCACCTAAAAAATCGTCTATCGTAGAGCCGCTACCTGTGAATTTTTCGGGTAGAAGCCTACCTATAAAAAAGTGGGAAAGCTTGAGCTTTACGTCTACTTTGTATCTGCGTCCGATTTTAGATGCGCTGTTAGAATCTACGCCCAATCCATTGCATGACGAGCTGCGGTTAGGGTTGCAGGAGGCTTTAGTCAATGCCGCCACACACGGTAACCATCTCGATCCGCAAAAAGTGGTTTCGGTGCGCCATGCGAGAGCTAATGGCTACTATTGGTGGATTGTGACAGATCAAGGAGAAGGGTTTGAACGACCCGATTATTGTGGTTGTCCATTAGATGAAATAGCCGAAATAGATGAAACGCTGCCGGGAAATCCTGTGGTGAGCGAGTGCGGGCGCGGGCTGTATATTCTGCATCAGGTATTCGATCAGG
>QBMP01000107.1 GCA_003242115.1 Phormidesmis priestleyi | reverse complement strand
CCACCTTTGCTTGGCTAGCAGATGAATGGTTTTTGCTAGCGCGGCAGCCGCTGCCGCCTGAAAGCCACTACGAGGCATATCCACAAATCGGCAATGGGGTGGGCTCGATTCGGCTATTTTTGAAAGAGTTCGAGGCACTAGCGGCTACCCTACCGCCCACAGTTTCGCCCGTTCGATCTTTTACTTGGGTAGTTGGCAACGCCGTCGAGCAGGCTTTTACCCCGATTGTGCAGCGGCTTAACCAAATCGAAGGGCTAAGCGTGACCATGGCCCCCCTCAACAGTCAGTATTGGGGCCAAGAAATTACCGTCACGGGCCTGCTGACAGGTCAAGACATTGCTTCCCAGCTAATGGGTAAAGTCTTAGGCGATGCGGTGCTGCTGCCTGCACTCATGCTGAAGCAAAGCGACAGTCAGCGCCCCGAAGAAACTTATTTTTTAGATGATATGTCGCTTGCTCAGCTTGCGAATAAACTGAACTGTTTAGTACTATCGGTGGAAGGTCTTCCTGAATTGGTTGCTGCCTGCACAAGTTCAACCCTACCCAGACATCCTTAGTATTAGAGCGTACGTTTTAAAGGTCTCTTCGGAGGTCTTTCCTGGGTGCTATCTATCGTATTGTGGCTTATGGGCACTGCGCTTTCCCCCGGACTATTTCTGTATCCAGTTCATGCCTACCGTTCATAAGTCTTATGCAATATTTCAAGTCTGCTGCTTTTCTACTGCTGACTGTAAGCAGCTCGGTTTCTTTGCTATCACGCGCTGCTCATGCCGCAATTGAACAGAAAAAAACTGGCCTCTTACCTATCGTGATCGCGTTAGGCGAAAAGCAGACGCCGCCCCCTAATAACGACAGCTTACCCACGCTAGAAACCCCTGTTTCTCCAGATCCAGTATCACCAGATCCCAACGACTCAGAACCCGTGCCTTCTGCGCCTACCTCACTACCTAGAATTGATCCCAGTGGCACTATCGAACCAGTCGAGCCAACTGAGCCTGCTGCTGTACCGACGGCTCAGCCAAATATTGGCAATCTGCCAGATATTTTGTTTGCTGATCCCAACCCGCTGACGTTTCCGACGACGCCTGAAGCAGTCGAAATCGAAGTGAGTCCGGTGGTGACGCTAGAGCAGGCGGTAGAGCTGGCCTATCGCAATAATCAAGCCCTACAGGCGGCTGAACTGACGCTAGAGCAGGCAACCGCTGCTTTGGACGAAGCCAACGCGGCGAGGCTACCCACCGTATCGACCAGTGCTAACTTGACCAACTCTCAGGCCAGTAGCCTGAATAGCACCGTTTTAGGTGGGCAGATAGAAGTGGACTACGGTTTGCTCACTGGAGGAGCGCGTGAGGCGTCTATTCGAGTGGCAGAGCTACAGCAGGAAATCAGCGCGCTGACGGTTGAAACGCAGCAGGCACAAGTGCGCTTTACAACGGCTAATGCCTACTATGCGCTGCAAGAAGCGGGCGAGCAGATTCGGATTAACCAATCTTTTGTGAATGAGGCGGAGCGTAATTTGCGCGATTCTACCTTGCGCCAGGAGGTAGGCGTTGGCACCCGCTTTGATGTGCTTAGAGCCGAGGTGCAGTTTGCGAATGCGCGTCAGTCACTGATTCAGTCGCAAGGCAATCAGCGGATCGCTCGCAGAGACATTGCTAGACTACTGAATTTACCGCCGACGGCCAGTATTGAAACGACACCTGTAACAGTGGCTGCAAACTGGCCTTATACCCTGGAAGAAAGTATTGTGCTGGCTTTTCAAAATCGAGCTGAGCTAGAGCAACAGCTTTTGCAGGCAGATATCAGTGAGCAGCAGCGGCAGATTGCTTTGGCGGCCATCCGTCCTCGGGTAAACCTGTTTGCAAACTACAGCCTTCAGCAAACGCTGTCAGGCGGTAGTCAATTTGCAAATGATTCTCAAGATAGCTATTCGTTTGGGGCTCGCTTTAGCATGACGCTGTACGACGGTGGTGCGGCTCGCGCGCAAGCTCAGCAGCGGGAGATTACAGGAAAAATCTCTGAAGAGCAGTTCAGCGAAAACCTCGATCAGTTCCGCTTTGATGTGGAGCAGGCTTACTTTAACTTGCAGACCAATCAGGAAAATATTGCGACTTCGCAAGTGGCAGTAGGTCAGGCTACCGAAGCGCTTTCCTTGGCAAATTTGCGGCTTCAGGCGGGGGTTGGCACTCAGCTAGAAGTGCTCACAGCTCAAAGTGAACTGACTCAGGCTCAGGTGAATAACGTCTCGGCTATTTTGGGCTATAACCGGGCTTTGGCCGCTATTCAAAGAGCTGTGAGCAATGTGGATGTGGCTCTGTAGATATTTTCTTCGGGCAATCGGGATGAACTGCTGATCTCGAAGTTAGGTTCACTAAGCTTGACTGATCACCGCTTCTGCCGGGCGCTCGGGTGCTTGAAAGATAGTTTCTTCCTGGCATAGCTTTTCAATGGCTTGTTCGGCTGTGAGCAGGCGCTTGAGTACGACTTGGCCAATGGTAGACTGGGCGGCGGCTTTCGGTAAGACTTCTACCATCAAAACAGCTTCTTCTACGGCATAGAGGCGCAGGATGTCGCCATTTTCTTGAATGCACAGCGTCTGCTTTTGAATGACGGGCGAGCGGCGTCTAGCGCGATCGTTCCACAGTCCTCCGAATTCCCAAATTCTGCCTGTCGTCCAGCTATCGGCAAGAAAAAAATACTTCACAGCGTCACCGGGTAATGTGCAAATGACTAATCGGCCTATTATTGCGCGAAAGCTTGAGGAATTTGGCCTAAGCTACCACAGTTTTTATATTCATTTGGAAAGTCTGCTTTTGCCCGGATGAGGGCACGAGCGCTCGAATACGTAAGTGGTAGATGCACCCTGATAAAACGTTTGGATTCTCAGTTTCTGATGAGTCTAGGCGTTTTTTTTTGAGCGATCGCAACGCCCGTGATACGCTATCGCCTGAGGATCGATCAATATATCTTAACTGACTGATTTAAATTGACTCATTAAAAGGATTCAAAGCTGATGGCTATGCGGGTAGGCTTGCTGTTTGGGGGGCGTTCGGGAGAGCACGAGGTATCGATTCGCTCGGCAGGGGCGATCGCGCAAGCATTGGCGGCAGATGCCAATGCAGAGAAGTATATCGTGGTGCCTGTTTACATCCGTAAAGACGGCGGCTGGGTCAGTGGTGAGATAGCGCAGCAAGTCCTCACGGCAGGTAAATCCTTGGCGGATGATAGCAAACTGGGTGAGCTACCGGAGATGGCAGCTTTAGCCCAACGCCTCCCCAATTTGCATGAATTGGGCGATATCGGCATTTGGTTCCCGGTTTTACACGGCCCTAATGGTGAAGATGGCACTTTACAAGGGCTGTTTGAAGTGTTGCAAATGCCCTATGTCGGCTGCGGCGTTTTGGGTTCGGCGCTCGGCATGGATAAACTAGCGATGAAAAGTGCCTTTGCGCAAGTTGGCTTGCCCCAAGTGAAGTACCGAGGTGTTTCGCGATCGCAAATTTACTCCAACCCGTGCATTTTTCCAAAGCTATGCGATGAGTTGGAAGCAGAATTGGGCTACCCTTGCTTCGTCAAGCCTGCAAACTTAGGCTCTTCGGTCGGTATTGCCAAGGCCACGAATCGCCGGGAGCTAGAGGCCGCTCTCGACAGCGCGGCTAGCTATGACCGCCGGGTGATTGTCGAAGCAGGCGTGGTGGCGCGCGAGGTGGAGTGCTCGATTTTGGGCAATGACGACCCGAAGGCATCGGTGCTCGGTGAAACTCGCTTTAGCAATGACTTTTATGACTACGAGGCGAAGTACAGCGAAGGCGGGGCGCAGCTGTTGATTCCTTCGCCAGTGCCAGATGAGGTACGCGATCGCATTCAAGCAATGGCCATTCAAGCCTTCCAAGCCATTGATGCGGCGGGCATCTCCCGTGTAGACTTTTTCTACCTCGAATCGACGGGTGAAATTCTCATCAATGAAATCAACACAATGCCCGGATTCACCGCCACTAGCATGTACCCAATGATGTGGCAAGCCTCCGGCGTAGGCTTCCCTGATCTAGTCGATAAGCTAATTCAATTAGGTCTCGAAAGAACGCTCAAAGCCACTCATTCCGATTAAACAGCGCTGATTGCACGCTACAAACAACAAACTCTTATCAATTAACTCCAATGGACTAGACCTTAAGACCAACTTAGTTTTATAGCTAGCGACGGATGAGAAAACCGCTGCCAACAACAATACTGGTAAAAGTTGACCCCATCAAAGGAGAGCCACTCACATGGCGACTATTTCTATTATTAACACCTCACAGCTACAGGTCATTGCCGACAAGCTAGCTGACATGCAAACGCTGCAAACGCTGATGATTTCAAATGAGGAAAAGCTCATTCAAGCAAGCGCTGGCGATCCGGATATCACTGAGCGTTTGACTGAAATGCTCAAAGACGACCGCAACAGCATTGCTACCCTGCAAGAAGCCATAACCAAATTAGGCGTCCCTGGCGAAGCTAGTGACAAAGTGCAGGAAGTGACCAGCAAAATTGAAGAGATGATGGCTGGCAGCAAGCTAGCGCTGTACGAAAAGTTTATGCAGCACGAAGCTCTCAAACACCAGCTCGTAATGACCGGCCTTTTAGTGCACAAATCGGCCCAAGCCGCTGGAGACGACCTTGAAAAAGTGATCGATCCGATCAACAAAGCCAATTTCTTGAACCGAAAGCATCAGGAAATCCTTAAAGGCATCTTGATTAGAACAGGTACTCGTGAACTTGTTGGGAAAGAGTCAAAAGACGACATTTGGGCTCAAGCAGAAGATGGTGTTGCAGCATTGAAAGGAGCTTTTGGCGGCCTTTTTGGTAGCTAAGCATATCAGTGCTAGCAACAATTGTTGCTAGCACAAGCACCTCTTTCGGCCAAAAGCATCGCACCTTGGCGAAAGCTTAAGTTAATGCTTACGACCTTCCTATCGCTGAGATTTGGCACATTGCTGGATCTCAGCGATATTGATGTGTAAAGTTGTTAACCTCAGGCATAGCAACATGAGGTGCGATTTTGGTTCTGTATGGTCTTGAATTAATTGGAGTGGCAGTATTTGCCGTTAGTGGAGCGTTAGCAGCGGGCCGCAAACAGCTCGATTTATTGGGTGTCGTGGTGATTGCCCTTGTAACTGCAACAGGCGGCGGCACCCTGCGAGATATTTTACTAGATAGCCATCCGGTATTTTGGATCGAGAATCCGGTTTATCTACCAATTATTTTGGGCGCGGCTTTGCTCACCGTCGGCTATGCCAAATTTTTTAAGCCGCCGCATAGAAGCTTGCTAATTGCTGATGCGCTTGGCCTAGCGCTGTTTTCTATCGTCGGTGCACAAACGACGCAGCAGGTAAATTCATCGGCCATTATCGTCGTGGTCATGGGCACAATTACCGGCACCGCAGGCGGCGTGCTGCGAGACGTATTGCTAGCCGATATCCCGGTATTACTCAGGCGCGGCCGCATTTACGCGACCGCTGCTATTGTCGGCATCTCAGTGTATCTTTGCTTGCAGTGGATAGGGCTAATGCAGCCTTGGGCCGCGATGATCGGGATGATTGTTGTCGCCGGACTCAGGTTAGCCGCTATCATCTGGGGCCTGATGCTACCAATATTTAGCCTCTCTGACGACCCTTCTTCCTCAAATTAAAGCAGACCTTCAGCAACTTTTTAAATTGATTTAGAGATTGATTTAGAGATTTATTTACAGTCCGGCTTTTAGCACCTGATTAGCGGTGAGTTGCAGATCAGGAAAGGTAGGTGATGCGAGTTGTTGGTGTTCTACAAATTCTTGCTCTTGATACGCGCCATTGATCAGCTGCAAGATTAAAACAATTGATGCCGCTGGATCAATAATCCAATATTCAGGAATGCCGCGCTGTGCGTAGTTTTCACGCTTATGTACATAGTCTCGATCACGAGATTTCTGATTGGTATCGCTGCTGGAGACAACCTCTATCACTAATCTGGGGACGGGCTGATTGAGTCGGAGAATCCTGTCTTGCAAAATGGCGGCGGCTGAGGCGTCAGAGTGTACTACTAAGTCTGGCCTTCTGGCAGTTACTTTCTGAGCAGGAACTTGTATTTCATGGCCAATGGCAAGGCAGTGGTGTGGGATGCCTTGCTGAAAAAAATGAATCGCTAAAAACATTGCGATTGTAGGATTGATAGGACTTTCAGGGGCCATTTCAACGAGCATTCCATCAATTAGTTCGTAGCGGGTAGCCGTCTCATCGTCATGATTTAGATAGTCCTCTAAGGTCATCACTTGAGGGGTCATCGCTTGAGGTGCAAGATCGATAGTCATGAGGTTGTAATCCCTATCGGAGCTAATCGCATTATAACGCGCGGGTGTTAGCGGATAATTTGGGTGATTTCGGTGACGAGGCGGCGGATTTCGAGCATGAGAATGCCTTGCTTGACCTCACGGCTAGCAAGTATGAGCAACAGGGCTTCGGGGCCGCAAAGGGTAAGAATGCTGTAGCCTTCGGTGCCTTCTAGCAAAATATGTTGCATGGGGCCGCGTTGGAGTTCTGTGCCGATGCTAGAGCCTATCGTCATCACCGCTGCTGCCATTGCCGCTGCCCGCGTTTCTTCTAAGCCGATGGGCAGCGTAGCCGCAATCGGTAAGCCTTCTGGAGTGACGAGCGCAGCTCCTTGCACATGGCCGGGGCTGGTGACAAAAGCGCTGATTTTTTGACTGAGTGCAGCGGTATCAATGGCCATGACTATCGGCTTCAAAAAGCTGTTGGGAGGCTTCAAAGATGCGCTGAGAAATGAAAGTAACAATCTCTGAAGTATGTTCTAGTTCGTGATGGTGCACTTTATCTGCGCTCAAAACAATTAATAAATAAGGGTGGCAGCTATCGGCTTCGATGTAGGCAGCGCTGTGGCTGATGTGACCAATTTGAGAGGGCATGTAAGCTGATTTCCTCCATTGTTTTATCTGTTGGCTGGTTTCTGTGGTTTCCGAAAGCAAAGGGACTGATGGGGCGATCGCGAGTAAATCCATCATCAACTGCGATCGCTGCCCCGACACCGACACCCCGCCGACAATACTGTGCATCAGTCGAGCTATAGCCTCACTGGTGAGCAAATTACGATTTTCTCGGCCCTTGCCCAAAAAATCATGCTCTCTGCCGTAAGGGCCGCAGCTCCACAGCTTTTGATTGAGATTGGTTGCTCTTAACTCATTCCAACCCAACTGCTGAAAGTAGCGGTTCACAATATTGCGCTGATACTGCCACGTTTCAAATGGCCCCGGAGAAAGCGTCGGCCCGCTAGTTACACCGCTAAGAACATCTAGCACATAGCCCACCGCTTCCGGGTTCTCGCTCACCGTCATATCGGCCAGAGCTTGATCTAAATCCGCTGATGACTGAATCATTCCTTGCTCTAGCCACACCTGCGCCGCCACTAGATAAAACAAACTCACCAAGCTACCGGGTTCAACCGATTCCACCCCCCGGTAGCTAGCGCCTATCGGCGAATACTGCCAAAATTCCTCAGCGCTGAGCGCCCCACCCGTATTGACTCGGTATGGCGGCGTATAGACAATCCAAGTGAGCGCGATTTGGTTTTGAGCAAGCTGCGAAAATCTGGCCCAGGTGGTTTCTAGAATCTGATCTAGCTGGGATTGCAGATCGGCATTGGCGGTAAAAAATTTGGCAGGCATGGAGAAAAATGCATAGAGAAATAAAAAACGCTTTAAACAAAGCCTAAGTTAGTACCTTTGCCCGCATGGACAAGGGCTAGCTGCTCGTATTTTTTAGCGTGTTCGATGAGATCTTCGGCTTCGGCTTCAGACAGGGGACGAAAGATTTTGCCCGGAACGCCTACGACGAGCGATCGCGGCGGCACGTTTTTATTCACCACCGCGCCTGCGCCGACCATACTGCCCGCACCGACTCGCACCCCATTTAGAATAATCGCGCCAATTCCAATCAAACAGCCCCTTTCAATATGAGCGCTATGAATCACTGCCTTGTGGCCAATCGTTACATAGTCTTCTAGCACCGTCGGCAAATGCGGATCGCCATGCAGCACTGCGCCATCTTGCACATTGCTGCTGTTGCCAATGATCACCTTATCCACATCACCGCGCACCACCGCCCCATACCAAATGCTTGCGCCCGCGCCAATTTCAACCTCGCCAATCACGGTCGCATTCGGCGCGACAAAAGCCGCTTGAGAAATGTCAGGCGCTGGCCAAAATTGACTGGGCGCAACCAGCAAAGGTTGGGGCAAAGGCTGGGGCAAAGGCTGAGAAATATCCATAGGAAATGAGCAAAAGATTAGACTAGCTGAACCGACAGATACAGCCTTGAAGGAGCGCGAAAGTTATAATAGGCCCATTCAAAACGAATGGTTAGGATGCTCGGCTCTGCCTCTCAATATCCCATATACGGCTCCGAAATACAGTGCCCCCACTGTCGGCAAACGATTCCAGCGCTGGTGCTGACCGATAGCTATCTCTGCACCCGTCACGGCGCTTTTGAAGCGAACCCCGAAACCCAGGAGCTAGTGCATGTGCAGTCAGGCCGTCACTGGCGACAGTGGGAAAATCGCTGGTACCGGCAGCACACGCACCCGGATGGGGTTCGCTTTGAGATTCACGAAGAGCTAGATCGCCTCTATACCAAAGGGTTTAGGGCGACAAAGGTGATTATTGCACAGCGCTATCAGCCGCTGATGATGCCGTATTTAGAGCATGGTGCGCCCTGGCAAAGTCAGGGCTCTGAAAAGGTGCCGAAGCTATACGGGTTGCCGGTTGGCTTTAGTGAATCGGCTGAGGCTGATCCCCGCTGGGCAATTATTAATTTTGACCTGGAAAAAGAGCCGGGTGTGCCGACTCAGTATCGCTATCTCAAGATTTTTGAGTGAGTCTGCGCCGATGTCCGGTAATTAAGGCGAGCTTTGGCTGACCTGAGGTATAAAAGTTTACAGTTACTTAAAGTTGTTACGCTGATGGCGGGATGACAAGAACTTTCGAGAGTAGGTTGTGCGTCTATTGAGTTATCCATTTCGTCTGTGCTATGCATCACGCTTCTATTAAAACAGCTGATATTCATCGGGCAGTTGCTTTTTATCAGCAGCTCGGTTTCACCGTACAGACCCGATTTACAGCAGGCATTACCCTGGCTTGCTGGATGGAGGGCTTGGGCGGACGCATTGAGCTGATACAGGTGCCCGAACCGAGGCTACCTTCTGAGAATGCCTTTACCGATGAGCACTATACGGGCTACTACCATCTGTCGTTTGATCTGAGCGATCGCACCCATAGCCTCCCCGAATGGCTCAGTGCACTGCGTCAGCAAATTGAAAGCACCGGGGGTAAGCTCAGCGTTTTGCTAGCGCCGCAGCAGCAGCAAATTGGGGATCAGGTGTATGAAGTGGCTTTTTTAGCGGATACCGACGGATTGCCTTTGGAATTTATTCGACGAATGGATTCAATAAATTCAGTGGATTCAGTGAATTCAGTGGATTCAGCCGCAGAAAGCTAGCAGAGATGATGCTGAAAAGCGTAAGGAATAGGCGACAACATGGGCGTTGATTTGGTGCCGTTTGCAGACAATTGGGCGTATCTCAAAACGGAGCTGAGCTGGCTAGACCGGCTGCTGATGCTGGCTATTGCTCGTCAGCGCAAAGAAACCAAAGCTATTAAAAAAGTTGCCCTGACCCCGGCTGATAACGTCAGCAGCCACTGGTGGAAAGGCGTCATTGCCGTGAGTAATCCGGGCTACGACGACTGCCGAGTCCCGGCGGCTATTCCTTGCATTAAGCCCGTCGGCTATCAACAGCAGCTAGAAAGCCGTATCCAGGTGAGTTCTCAGGCTGATGTTGTGCTAGCTTTGCCCTCATTGCGGCACTATTTGAACCTCACCCTGTTTGAAAAGAACCTCATTTTGATGGCTCTTGCGCCAGAAATCAATCGCCGCTACGGACGGCTGTACCACTATTTGCATACTGGCGAAGACAACGCCGCCGCGTCTGATTTGCCCACTGTTGACTTGGTGCTGCGGCTGCTGTGTCGCAATGATCTTGAGCGTCGCCGAGCGAGAGCTAAGCTCACCGGGCCAGAGTCTTTGATTGAGCGCCGAATTTTGCGCTACGTATCGGTAAGGCCCAGCACCAAACTCAGCAGCTACTTACAGATCAGCGATGAGTGGGTCGATTATCTCCTGTCCGAGCAGCCGGATCAGCATGTGCTATTTGCTAGCTTAGCCACGCCATCAGCGCCCGTGCTAGCCTTACCCGCACCGACCGCAGCGACTCGCGCCGTCAAAATCGTGCAGCCTGAAGTGCCTTGGGATCGGCTGATTTTACCGGCGCCGTTGCTCTCGCAGCTTCACAGACTGCCTCAGCAGGCGGCAGTAGGCTTATTGACTAGAGACTTTACGCAAGATTTAATCGAAGATGCCTTGAGTTCTGCCTCAGATAGTCAGGTTGCTTTACTGATTGGGGCGACGGGTACGGGTAAAACAATGGCGGCTGGTGCGATCGCGACATCTCTACGTCAGCCGCTTGCCATCCTCGATCTCAAACAGGTTCAGGCCGAAGATTTTACAGCCGTGCTGGATTCTTTAGACAGCGATCGCTATCCAGTTCTCTTAATCAAATCAGCCCAGATTTGGTTTGGCCGTCATGCCCCGCTACCGGCGGCTCAGCTTGCTCAGTGGCTACAGCGCCGCCTAGCTGAACCCGGTCTAACGCTGTTGAGTGCGCATTACCTGCATACGGTGCAGGCTCGCTGGCGACAGCAGATGAATGGCGGCGTCATTACCTTGCCGCTACCACGCAAAGCCGCGCGAACGATGCTCTGGCGGCAAGCATTTGCAGGCATTATTTGCCATGAAGCAATGGACTGGGCCGAATTAGGCAAATCGCTCAAAATCTCAGGTGGGCAGATTCAGATGACTGCGCAAGCAGCGATCGCGATCGCCCAATCTAAAAACGCCACAGCCATTACTCTCAGCCACATTCAACAAGCCCTCAGCCAGCGAGATAAAACCGCAGCCAAGCAATTGGAAGCGCTGTAAAGCCCTTGAATTTTGCTTCGCCAATGTGCAGGCTCAGATCGCGATCGCCTGTTTGTGCAATCGCTTCACGCCAGAGCTGCTGGTAGTCCGAGTTTCACGACTACGGGTGCCGTCACAACAACTGCTGGCAAGCTCAAAAGCGCCGTTAGCTCTCTAGGTTAGTTCTTAAGCTTTAGTTTTTTTGAGTTCTTGTACGATGCACCAAAAGTGGAACAATCAGGGCAACAAATTCTGTGCTGTTTAAGCCTGTTGAGCTTCGTATTTTAGGCTTTTGTAGCTTAGAGAATAGATGGCGCAGCGATGTTATTTCGCCATCTATTTTCTATCTGATAGGCATCTAAAACAACGGTTGTTTTAGTAGATTTATAACCACGTCTAAGTTGAAACCTTGAGTTTCTCCACCAGAAAAACGACAGTTCTGGACGTAGACAATGTTTAAGTAGATTTGTGAAAAGAACTTAACTTTGCAAAAAACTTGACTAATCTCTTATGACTAATCTTTAAAAGAGCGATGCTTAACTTTCCAACTATTGGATGCAGTAGCTTAGTGCTCTTTTTGAAATCCGCCAAAAGACATAAACACAACGATTAAAACATTACATTGATGTCATTAAAATGCGTGCTAAACGGTAACTTTTGCGTCTTCTAATGACAAATGTGAAGCTCATTCTTAGCTTGTATTCATTTAGGTCAAATGCAGTCAATAGATTTTCAGCAGACTCTCAATCCTAGTGCCGCTGTCTATAGCTCTCTAAGACTCTAAAACTCTCCAAGAATGAGCATTTGCTTCAACCATTTGTTTATCATTTACGAAGTCAAAAGAAATTTATGCGTATTTCATTTTTCAAGCCTCTCACAAAAAACTCCAAAAAATTTGCTGGCCTAGCTGCCACACTGATGATTTTGCCAGTAGCGGTCGCTTGCGGTGGCCAATCTACTGACGTCGCCATCGATCCAGCTGCCGATACAACTGCTGAGATGCCTGCAACTGAAGCGCCTGCAACAGATTCAGCGGCGATGGGCGAAACCATCGTAGATGTTGCTGCTGCAAATGGGTCATTCAATACCTTAGTTGCCGCTGTGCAGTCTGCTGGCTTAGCCGAAACCCTCAGCTCTGAAGGCCCCTACACCGTTTTTGCGCCTACTGATGACGCCTTTGCAGCACTGCCTGCTGGCACTCTTGACAAGCTGCTTTTGCCTGAAAACCAAGAAGTCCTTGCTCAAATACTTAGCTACCATGTTGTTTCGGGCGAAGTCCCTTCTAGCGATGTAGAAACTGGAATGGTCGAAACAGTCGAAGGCAGTGACTTGGATGTTGTTGCCAACGAGAGCGGTGTCACCGTTAATGATGCTAAGGTCGTGCAGCCGGATGTTGTTGCTAGCAATGGTGTCATTCACGTTATTGACAGCGTTCTGCTACCTCCTTCGCTGGATCTATCCACGCTTTAATTCGATTGGTTAATACGTTGAATTATACTGCCAACGGCTAAGAAATGAACTAGCTAGCCCTCCTACTGCTGGGGTTCTGGCCTTTCAAAAGTCCAGTCGTTAGCCGTCGAGAGTATACCTCAATCGCAAGAGTTGCCCGATAGCAATTAGTAACACAACAGGTAGCTAGCAATAAAATAGATAGCCTTTGAGCTTTTCAAGCTTGGAGGCTATTTGCTTTGGGCACACACTTTTTCAGTCCATATGCGAATAGAAACAAAGCAAACTGAGCGACGACAATCGTTGGCCCTGATGGCAGGTTAAACAGCGCTGAAGAGAATATGCCGATAGCCGCGCTGAGGGCTCCAAGCCCTGCCGACAGAAGGATGTAGCTGGTAAAATCACGGCTGAGCGATCGCGCCGCACAAGCTGGAATCACCACAAAAGCGCCCACTAGCAATACGCCAATGGCTTTAATTGAGGTTGCGACCACCAAAGAGAGCAGGCAAATAAAGATCGTGCGATGAGCCGAGACATTGACACCGCGGGCGATCGCTAACGGTTCATTCAGCGTCAGCAGCATCTGAGTGCGCAGCGTTAGTCCAATAAATAGAACGCATCCTAGTAGCAACAGGCCGCTTATGATCAAGTCTGTTGTTCCGAGCGCCAAAATATCGCCAAATAGCAGCGTATCAATGCTGCCCTGATAGT
>QBMP01000106.1:6434-13466 GCA_003242115.1 Phormidesmis priestleyi | reverse complement strand
GAATATAGCGCTACCTATTCAGTATCCTGCTTCTGGGAGTATGCGTTTGCCCTGAGAGCAGATCTAGGAGATGTCGTCAATCAATGGGCGGTGTGGGACAATGGTAAGCCGGTGTTTGTTTAGATCTGGAGCCTTTAAAAATAAAATGAAAATTAAGCAGTTAGCTTCATTGACCTCAGCGATTGGTCTGTCACTGATCGTTTCATTGGGTGCTTTGCTATCGACTTGGCTGAGCTTTGCAGCCCCTAGCTGGGCCTACATTGCCGACGATGTTGAAATGCTAATGCTCAACAATGAGTGCCCGGTTTGCATTCTCAATGACGCCGACTTGAGCAAGGCTCAGCTACATGGCGCTAACTTGAAGGTCGCTTCGCTCACTGGCGCAAACCTCACTGGCGCAGACTTGAGCAACACCAATCTGATGCTATCTGATCTGGTCAGTACCAACTTAACGCGGGCTAATTTGACCAGATCTGAGATGAATGGCGCACAGATGAAGGACAGCAACCTGACGGGCGCGGATCTTAGCCGCGCGATTTTGACGCAGGCTAACTTAGTCGATGCCAACTTGACTGACGCCAAGCTGATCGATACCGACCTCACCGCAGCAGTGATTGGGGCGGCTAATTTAACGGGCGCAGATTTGACGGGCGCTAACCTGCGCGGGATCAATCGCAGCCGCGCGATTTTGTGCCACACGATTATGCCCGATGGCTCTGAAGAAAATCGTGACTGTCCGTAAGACTACAATGAGCCTATCTATTGGCCTCAGTTAAAAGCTGGGCTAAAGCTGAGCTAAGCACTAAGTAAGTTAAGAGAACCGGCTGTTATTTTAGCGGCTATAAAGATGAAGCTAACTGTATTTGATCGCAGCGACTGGGGCCGCATCCGCCTGACGGGCGCTGATCGTGTGCGCTTTTTGCACAATCAAACAACCAATCATATTGAGGCGCTTTCCGCTGGGAAAGGCTGTCATACGGTGTTTGTGACCTCTACCGGGCGCACGCTAGATCTCGCTACCGTCTATGCGCTGCCGGAATCGCTGCTAGTGATTGTCTCACCCGGTATGGCGCAGCCCATTTATGACTGGATGGATCGCTATATTTTCTTCTCGGATAAAGTCACGCTTACCGATGAGAGCGATCAGAGCTTTTTGTTTACAGTGCTAGGCGATGGAGCCGATGAGGTAGCTAGGGCACTAGGCGCAGCAGATTTGATCGGCCAAGCGAATTTTCAGCATTGCCCAGTAGATGTCCAGGTAGCTGCGCCAACAGAACCAATATCTGTAGCTGTTGGGAGTGATTTGGCGATCGCTGGCTATACCGTATGGGGGCCGACTTCTCAGTCACAGCGCATATGGCAAACAATCCTAGATGCCGGTGCCAATTCGGGTACGACCGCGCAGTGGGAAAGCCTGCGCATTCAGCAAGGCAGACCCATGCCGCAGCACGAACTCACCGATGATGACAATCCGTTAGAAGCGGGCCTGTGGCACAGTGTCTCTTTTGAAAAAGGCTGCTACATCGGTCAAGAGACGATTGCGCGACTCAACACCTATCAAGGGGTCAAAAAGAGACTTTGGGGCTTTGCGCTAGCAGGCGATCGCTTAGATGCTTCAGATACCTCAGATACCTCAGATACCTCAGATGCCGCGCAGATAGTGGGCACAGCGCTTTGGTCTGACGGGGCAAAAGTTGGCAAAATTACCAGCGTTGCCCAAACCGATTCAGGGCTTTTGGGCTTAGGTTATTTGCGCACTAAAGCCGGGGGTGAAGGGCTAACCGTAGAGGTGAAGGCAGAAGTGAAAGCAGAGGATGCAGAGGCTCAGGTTGGTGAAACAACCACTGGAGCAATTAGCGGGACAGCAATTGCCCTTCCTTTTATTAGCCATGAGTACTACGGCAGCCATTGAGAAAATTTCATTCACTCTCCTGCTAGCCAATACAGCACTTCTTCTTTTAGCACCTTAATATCTCGATAAAACTCTTGCTTTACAAACTGACCTAATGCATCGAACGGGCTAAAAGAATCGCTGGCCTGCCACTGAACGTCTTGGGCAATCGGTGTGGTGTGAGTGCCTTTAATAATTCTGACTGTGGTGGTACGAGGGAAGCGCTGAATTAGCACATCGCTTAAAGGTCGGGTTTGATCGATAGTATCGCTGCGAAATTTGATCAGTAGATTGTAGGGCGTTTTGTACTGCTGATCGATTAGCGTCAGAGTTTGCTCAGGATTAGGGGTGAACTCTAGCCGCGTTTCTAGCTGAAAATCTGGCATGAACTGGCTCACCTGCTCAAGCAAAGGAATTGCCTTACGAGCCGGATAGTTGTTAAACGAAATAAAAATATTGCCCGCTCGTTCTACCCCATGTAGGCTTCCCATCAGCAGGTGCACTTTGCAGCCCATACTGTGCCCAAGGCCATAGACTGGCAGCGATCGCAGCTCGGGCCTTTGCCTGCATAAAAAGGTATAGCCTTGCTCGAAGGTGATCAGGGCTTCTTTGGCGATCGCCCCATGATCAAACGTGTTGATGAAGGGGGTAGCGATCGCGGCATAGCCTTCAGCGTACAGTGCTTCTAATAGCCAGCGATAGGTCAAATGCGGAGCCGCCGCGACAAACGCGCCCCCCAAAAAATGCACAATTGACCGAGGCCGCTCAGGCACCAAAAACCAATTTCCCGAAACTTCTTGCCAGTACATGAAATTATTAAGAGCCTATTCTGCGTGATGCTTTATTTTAATGGGTTCACACAATAAACCGGCCAGAAGAAACCAGGAGAAAATCAAGTATTGCCGCTATTTAAACCGCTATGGTATAGTTAAGAGCCATTGAGTGAATTTGGTGCGGAGTGAGGCTTACTGCTACTCTTCATCCATCTTGCTTGGGCGGTTAACTCAGCGGTAGAGTGCCTCCTTGACAGGGAGGAAGTCACAGATTCGAATTCTGTACCGCCCATCGAATTTATTTTTCATTTAACGTGCCGCCAAGTCTTGTTGGTAGAAATCATCGTAATCGTGGTTCTACACACCTGAAACTTCTTAGCAATTTGGCCGTGGCTCAGTTCTTCTTCAGTCAGCAGCTTCTTTATTTCAGACACCTGCTTCTCTGTGAGTTTAGATCCACTTGCTTTCGAGCCCCTTTTTGAGGATAGCCCCATGCTGTAGGCGTGAGCATTATTTTGGCTAACGGTTATGTACTCTAAATTGTTCAAATCATTGTCCAGTTTAACCCCGGACTTATGATTGACTACCCAGCCTTCAGCTCTAGGCCCTAAATAAGTTTCAGCAACGAGGCTATGTATAGACTTTGAATGTCGCTTTTTGTTTGCGTCGTAGATAGTAACGTATAGATACCCGTTCTTTTTCGCAGAAGGCTTTAACCATCTGTTCGTCTTTTCACTCCATACATCGCCACCCTTTGTGATGAGGTATCTAGGGAAGTTGGGAATAGATTCGGCTTTCATTCCAAAATGGCTGTGTCTGATAATGGACGAACCTGAGTAATCTACGACAACTCTCTTTTCATCAATCCTTCTAAATTCGTGCTAAACCGCGTCCAAGTTGAAACCTTTTTTCCTGCCAGACAAACTACAGTTCTTGACGTGGACAAGGTTTATATATATGCCTGTACTCGTTTTAGTTTGTTAAACGCAGCAAGAGCAAAAGAGCTTTTTGAGATTTAGTATTGCGTCTTTTGTATATGTCTTAATCTCTTGGTATGAAACTATAATATTGAATATTGATTTCACTAGCAAGCTAATTCTAACTTGTAAAGATCAGCGTAGTTTCTCCTTAAGTAGGTCAGTGTAATTAGACTAATCACTTGAAATAACGATATTCCTTTCTGTAAAGGGATCACAGCCAAAAGGTATCTTATAAATGATTAAGCCGACCTACTTACAATAGCTCTTCTCTTACTATTACCTGCTTGAAGATTTGCTCTAGCGAGACTTGAGCCTGCTCGAATTTTGGCCCTTGCCACTGGGGAATGTCTTTTGGAATGCTCTTTGCTGAGTTTGGATCGGCTTCGAGCTGATCATCTGATAAATAAAGAGGGTAGCGGATTTCGATTTGTAGGGCGCTCACTTGAGGCTGTTGGCCGTAGTGCCGAGTGATAAATCCGCCTGTAAATACTTTGTTTTTGACTACTTGATAGTTTTTGTTTGCGAAGCTTTCAGCAAATTGATCGATTAACGCCGAAGAACAGGTTTGGCCGTTGGCATTGCCTAAGCACACGTCATCGGTAATGAGCCCCATGAAGCTATGCAGATCTAGCAGGGTAACTTTGCCGAATTGAGCGATCGCTTCATCAATCAACCGTCTAAGCTGCTGATGGTAAGGCGTGTAAAATTCTTCAATGCGCGATCGCACCTCTTCTTGACTGGGCTTGCGAACATAAATCGGCTGCTTAAATGCCGTCTGCTCCGGCACCACCGCTGACCAAAAAGACCCCAAAAAAGGCGACTTCAGGGATCGGTTAAGATCTACGACATAGCGGCTGTAGTTAGCCTGCATTACCGTAATCCCTAAGCTGGGCAAGAACCGATAAAGTTCTTGCAGGTGCCAGTCAGAATTTGGCAAGCTACGCAAATGCTGCGGCGTAAATTGTTCAGCAATATTCGGCGGAACTTGGAGCCCGCTATGAGGCAAGTTGGCGATGACTGGCTGCGGCGGTGATTGTGCAGGCAGAATAGTGAAGAGATCCGAAGGCAAAGGCTGTATTTCTCATGAGAATAAATCCATCATAGATCCGATCATTGCAGCCACTCAAAAAAAGCGACGTCAGAGACATTAATGACAGTGCCCCGGACGTCGCTAGTAAGTCTGCTGATATCTGCGTCAGAAGCAACAAGTCAACGGCGATCGCCGTGTTTTGATGAGATTTTGTATGCCCAAACAAAGCAGCTCATCCACTTCTGTATGTCTTCTAAGCAGTTACTAAGGATTCTTGCGCAATAGGATAGCGCAGTGTTGCAGCGGCATCAGCATTATCAGGCATGTCAGCGCGGTCTAATACGTACACTTTGGCGTCGGTGAATAGGGCTTGTGTTGCTGCCAAATTGAGCAAATCCTGGCTGTCGGCTTTGCGCTCAGGGTGCGTGTCAATTTGACGAGTGCTGGCGTCAAAACTGCCCCATATTTGGGTGCTAGCAGCTATCAGCAGCGTGTCTATCTGACCGTCGTGAGAAGCATTCAAAATAGTTTTCAAGTCGTCGGTTGCCTGGTCTTTGTCCTTTAAGCTGCCGTAGGTTTCGATCGTTTCTTGGCGGCTGGCGTTAAAGTAAGGCTCAACGATAGCTAGGGCGCGATCGCGAATTTCTTCAGGGCTCAGCTGATCGGGCTGAAAACTAACGGCTTCTGCCATCAAATGCGGATAGTGATTCGCTTGCTTATAAATGGGAAAGAGAAAATCGACGCCCATAAAAACTAAGGGAACGGCTTGTCTGGCTAACACATCTTGTACACCGTCAGAAACTAGATGAAAGAAGCGAAGAATGTCTGAATTCTGGGTATCTTTGCTACCACCCTGACCATGAAAAATGGTTGATTTACCGCCATTACCGCCATTACCGCCGCTATGCCCCTGAAGAGAAGCTTCGGGATCGTCATAGCGCAGGGCTACTTCTGCGCTCAAAGGCGTGTTGCCTAGATCTATAAGATGCACGCTGTCACGGGTTGCCTGATATAGAGAAACTTTGTTTTGGCTAGCGGCAAGTACATAAAACTGGCTATCGTCCGTCACAAGCGGTAGCAGCGGCTTTGTATAAAACTGCGCTTCGACCACTGTTAAGGCGTCAAACTGTGACGGTACCCGGTAATAGCGAAACTCGCCCGGTGCCAAGAAAAGCGCCAATCCGGCGTTTTGATGTTGCCAGAACTCGGTATCTTCTAACAAGTCGTAAGCAGGCTTCAGCAGTTGCTGCATATCAGTTTTGCCAAAGCTACCAAAATCTTTTTGGGTGAGCTGATTTTCTGCTTCAGATAGCTGATTTTTTAGGCGAATGGGGTCTTGCTGAATTTCGCGACCTGCTTCGTGCGTGGGTAAGTAAATAGAAACGCAAGGCGATCGCTGAGCGGTGATTAATGACTGCAATTCAGTCTTCGATAGTAAAGTCATGATGAGTCTCCTGTTGATGTGTGTTGAGTGGCCAAAAAAGCATCTAAACAGGTCAACTACAGGCCGCTCTCGTAGCCTCTAGCGGGCGGATGTGTCGCTTCTACTGCTCTAAAGTGCTCTAAAATCCGGTAGGTGTGCTCTGCATTTTGAGGCACTATCCAAGAAGTACCTGGCTCTAGCACAATAGTCTTACCTGCTACGGTCAGTTCAGCGCGGCCAGCGATGACGTAGCCTGCGGTCTCGTAGCTGCGGGTGTGAACCTTTTTATTTTGAGTGTCGCTAGGTTCCTCATCCCAAAGCCGAAGGGCAATCATCTCGCCGCTGATCAAGAGCTTTTGACCCATTTCGCCGGTAGCAGCTTCCTGGGTATTAACGGTTAGCTCAGCCGTTTTCATAGATTGGTTGTTCATGTTGTTCATTTATGAGTTCTTTTGACAGCTCTGTTGGCAGTAGTCTGTTGACTGACAATTGACTGACTGACAATTGACAACAGCTGATGCAATAGCCGATGACAGACAATAGCCGAACAGTATTCTGGTTGATTGATTTTTAGCTTATCGCGATCGCACCCTCGCTGTCTTCCATCACTCGAAGTAACCTTAGCCGTCTCTCAACTGTCAATAGAAAGAGTTTTTCGCTTAAACGCTGCTAAATGAATCAACGAAAACAGATGAAATAGCGATAACTGTATATAGCGATAACTGTATATAGCGATAACTGTATATAGTAATAAGCGGGCGGTTTTGCAGCTTATTGGTAGCTGTCTAGCCTGTAACTGTCTATTTAATTAAGCGTCAGGCGATCGCCTAATAACTTGCCCAACTGCTCGCTAACTACTTGAGAGGAAATTTCATGTCCGATACTCAAATCACCATCAAAGATAGCGGCCCTCTTGTCGTCAAAGGGCCAATCAC
>QBMP01000106.1:0-6424 GCA_003242115.1 Phormidesmis priestleyi | reverse complement strand
CACAGACTTTACGATTGATAAAGAGATTGTCGCCCTATGTCGCTGCGGTGCATCTACCACTCAGCCATTCTGTAATGGCACCCATCGTAAAATAGAGTTTGAATCAGTGGTACGGGCCCCTCAATCGGCAGAATAAGCGTTGATTAGAGCGCTATGCTGAGGTCTGCGATTGGGCTGACAGAGCCAAAAATAGCGATCGCACCAGTTGGTTGCATCAGATTGGTTGCACCAGTTGGTTGCATCAGATTGGTTGCATCAGATTGGTTGCATCAGTTGGTTTCGCCAATCAGCTAGCGCTTTATTTCAAAGCATCGCTCATAGTTCATATAAGTAGTCATGCAAAATTAATAAGTAGTCATGCAAAATTAATTACAAACTTGTCTCCAAACCCTACAAGCATTTTCTCAACACATTTTTGAGGGTTTTCCAAGTCTCATAGGCATTGATATCTGTTCATTCGTATTTCATAAACCGCTAAGCGCTCAATCAAATTTAATTTTGGCGAGTAGGGCGGTAAATCAAATAGGTACAGCGGGTTATAACGTCATTGCCATCCCTTTAGCAGCAGGCGCTCTCTCTCCTTGGGGGATTGTCCTCGCGCCCGTAGTTGCGGCAACATTGATGGGTCTTTCGACCGTGATTGTCTCTATTAACGCAATCATGCTGCGCCGCGCAAAATTAAGTTAGTCCCATTCTGAGCAACGGGGAAAATTTTCGTCGCTCAAAATGAGCAATAGCGGCTATCAAAAGAAACCTTACAAACAATCAGTCGATGGAAAATGCGAACTTTTGGAACCTGTATGGCGAGGCTGTACTGACCTCTCTAAGCTATTTTTGGAAGGCTTTGTGGGCCTTTGTCTTGGGATACATTATCAGTAGCATGATTCAGGTGTTTGTGACACGCGATCGCATGCAAGCATCAATGGGCGATGCGGGCAAAGGCAGCGTTGCTCTAGCCACCTTCTTTGGCTTTATCTCCAGCTCCTGTAGCTTTGCCGCCCTAGCAACCACTAAATCTTTATTCAAGAAAGGGGCGGGCTTTATACCAGCGATCGCGTTTCTATTAGCCTCTACCAACTTGGTCATTGAGTTGGGCATCATTATTGCCGTGTTCTTAGGCTGGCAGTTCGTCGTTGGCGAATACATCGGCGGCATCTTACTCATTCTCTTCTCATGGCTACTGTACCGGCTAGCTCGGCCCAAAGAAATGCTTCGTAACGTCAGAAGGCGGTTGCACAACGAAGAAGGTGAAGGCGATCGCAGCGACAGCGAGACAGACTGGAAAGAAAAATTAAAAGCATTGACGGCTGGCAAAAAGTCTCCAAAAAATACTTCATGGAATGGGGCATGGTGTGGAAGGATGTCACCATCGGCTTTACGATTGCAGGCATCATTGCCGTTTTTGTGCCCTCTGCCTTTTTTCAAACGCTGTTTATCGGGTCTGGGCAAAGTGGCGGCAATCCCGGATTCTTCGCCGTTTTGGAAAATGTCCTTGTCGGCCCCATTGCCGCCTTCTTTACCTTCATTGGCTCTATGGGTAACATTCCTTTAGCCGCCGTCCTCTATGGCAATGGCGTCAGCTTTGGCGGAGTAATGGCTTTCATTTTTAGCGATTTGGTAGTATTCCCAGTGATTCGGGTGAACGCCAAATACTACGGCTGGAAAATGGCGCTTTACATTGTTGGGCTGTTGTTGGGCTCACAGGCGATCAGTCCTCTACTGAGCAAGCAGCGCGATCGCAAGCTTCGGATCAATCCTCAAATGAAACGAGCTACGAAGCTACACCCGAAGGAAGTGAAACCGAGCCTACAGCCACAGCTTCTGATTCAAGCGGCGAGGTAAAAGACATAAAGCAGTGTGCGACTTGGCAAGATTTTGTTGCTTATGAAGAAAGCAACCCTACTTTCTCAGTCGAGGTGCCTTTGCCCCAGCCACCTGAGAGGTTCCAAACCGGATGCATTAAGGCTGATGATGCGCCCGGCGGGTTTAACATTTACATTACCGAGAACAGCTTTGATGACGGCACCATTATGCTATCGGAGCCAAAAGCCGACTTGGTTTTAGGATTTATTCCGACGGGTGCTATTCCAGATCGCGAAGATCAAACAAGCCTCGCCCCTGGAGAGCCAGAATGGATGCATATTGGCTTTTCCAGTAGCTTAGGCATTGAGTCAAATGAAGACTTCTACGAAGTTATAGAAAAAGACGGCCCCTATAACTATGCTCAGTATCAGAGAATCTTTACGAATACTTCGCCTGTCTCCATTGAAGAACGGGTTGAAATGCTCGAACAAGTCAAGGATCAGTGGGAAGCTAGTCATTAAGCTGAATCGTCGTATATTTTGCTACACTCGCTTCAAAACCTGTATTCTTTTTAGCCTAGCCGCTAGCCTTGCCTGTTCAAGGTTGCCACTATGTCCAGTAAAACGCCCGCTCTTTCCGCAGAATTCTTGCAGGCTTTAAGCTTTGCTGCCGATAAGCACCGCCATCAGCGCCGTAAAGACATCGCTCAAACACCCTATATCAACCACCCGATTGCGGTGGCTCACCTTTTGCTCAATGAGGCAAATGTTAAGGATGAAGCGGTTCTAATTGCGGCCTTGCTGCACGATACGGTAGAAGATACTGAAACGACGTTTGCAGAAATTGAGCGAACTTTTGGCGATACAGTTTGTAGCTTGGTGAATGAGGTCACAGATGATAAGACATTGCCCAAAGCAGCGCGAAAACAAGCGCAGATTGATCACGCCAAGACTTTGAGCGATCGCGCCCGCCTGATCAAACTTGCGGATAAAACCGCCAACCTGCGCGATATCGTCAGCGCTACGCCCGTCGGCTGGTCGGCTGAGCGTATAGACGACTATTTAGAGTGGGGAAAATCTGTCATCGACCAAATGCGCGGCACTCACAGTCGGCTAGAAACACTTTTTGATCGCGCTTATGATCAGGGTAAAGCAATGGTTAAAGGCTTGAGTTAGGCTCTATTTTTCTGATCATGACTAATGACTAATTGATAACGACTGAGCGATACGTTCAAAGAGAGCCTTCAAACCAATTAACAATCCGACCTTGTTAATCAAACCTTATTCAGGCTTTAGCGCTTTCTCAATATTTCTCTTGTAATTGTAAGCAGATCGGTTCACAAAGGAATGCTGATTTGTTTTCTACGCTAGAAATATTGAGCGATTTGTCCCTGACAGATCTGTTAGGCGAGAGCGCCAAAGCGATCGCTGTGACTGCTTTGCTGCTGCTAACGGGCGACTTTGCCTCCACCTTTATCTACCATGTGCCCGAACATGCCTTCGGCCATTTGCACTGCCGGGTGCACCATGAGAAAAAGCAGAGCTTTCAGCACTATGCGGTGCTTTCTCGGCATCCGCTGGTGATGCTAGATGGGCTACTAGGCGCACTGCCCTATATTCTACTGGCGGTGGTAATGTGGCCAATTTCGCCGGTTGGAACAGTCATAGCGCTACTGTTTGGAGAGTTTCACGTAGTGTGGCGGCACACGACTAAAATAGGCTGGCAAACGCCGCAGTGGGCTCTGTCTTTATGTCGTTGGTTAGGCTTGGTCACGCCCGAAGCGCATTGGGTACACCACGAAAATGGCGCGATCGCCTTCGGTGATATTTTTATCTTTTTTGATCGGCCTGCTCAGGCTTGGCTGCGATCGCTCATCCAGTTCAAAAAACAGCTCAAAAAACAGCTCAAAAAACAGATGAGATTTCATCACAGAACTCAGCGGTAGAAAGCCTATAAAAAAGCCCAGGGGAGAATGCTAACCCCCTGGGCGAAAAGCGTTATTTAAAAAAGAGAAACAGGATGGAATTAGCCAAAGGCAAAGTTGCTTGCACCGAGGTTAGAAGCGAGTACGTTTTGCAGGACGGCGATCGCCAAGCCACCCGCTGGTGACAAGATCCGCGTATCAGCGCCGCTCTGTACAAGATCCACATCGGCGAAGCTAGAAACGCCAGAAATGCCGCCAAAGCCAATCACATCTGTGCCAATCGTGAAGTCAGTGATAATGTTGCCAGTGCCCGGAATGCCGCCATACGCAACCCAGAACTGATCCGCGCCAGCGCCACCCGTGAGCGTGTTACCGCCTTCACCTGCAAACAAAGTATCATCGCCAGCACCGCCGACAATTATATCGTTAGAGCCACCGAGAATAAGATCGTCGCCATCGCGGCCAAAAACGCGATTGCCACCTTTGCTGTTCGTCGCATCAAAGAAATCATCGCCATCGCCACCAAAGAAGATTTGGTTTTGGGCATCGATTTCAACAATATCGCCACCCGCAGCGGCAAAGCTAAACTCAGGCACAATGGAAGCCGTCACGGGTTCCACGCTAGTTGCAGCCGTCGGAATTGCAGGCGTTGGCAAGGGCGCAGCGCCATTGGTAATAGCGGCGTACATAGCTTGATAGATGTGCGATTGATCAACCGAATTTGCAACACCAGGAATAGCATTGCCGTAGGAGTCAAAGCCATCCCCAATCAGATCGGTGAGCACCTCAGAGCCATCACCTTGGTAGTACACAGGCACCTGACGGTTGGTGTGTGAGCCCCAACCGTACTTAATATCAGGGTTTGAACCGAAGTAGTGACCTGCCGCATCTGGGGCGTTAGCGTCAAAAGTTAGCGCCTCTGCGCCTTGCTGTCGCAGTAGCTCCGGGAAGTTGTCATTCAGCGTTAGGTACTGATCGTGATCAGCCGTCACAATCAGCAGATTCTCTTCAAAGCCGCCATTGTTATTAATCCAGCTAATCACATCGCCAACAGCATTATCAAATGCTAGCGTGGTGCCAATCATGTTGTCTAAGTTGTCATCATGAAAGCTCCAGTCAATATCGCCGCCTTCAATCATCATCCAGAAGCCATCTGGATCATCTTCGAGCACGTCTAGCGCCGCTAATGACAAGTCGCTGAGCGTCGGGTTCTCGTTGCGCTCTCTAGCAATAAATTCAGCGTCGGTTTCGCCCAGTGCCAAAGGCCGCTCCATGTCAGGGCTAGGCATTTGGTCAGTCGCATCCCCTGAAGTTGAACTAAAGACAGAAAACATGTCTAGGCCAGTCAGGCTATAGTCACCATTCGCACTCGCCACCGGCAGGTTGCCATTTTGGCCACGAGCGCCGTAGAGTCCGAGCAACCGCTGGCCGCTGTTGGGGTCAATGCTAGCCGCAGCCGCAGCTAGGTTTGAAGCAGCGTCAGTGCCCCGCTCTAAAAAGCTGTAGCCGTAGATGTTGCTGTTGGGATTGCTGCTAAGCTCTTCGTAGGTAGACTCTTTAATGAAGGTAAAGTCAGGCTCTACGCCGTCAGGTAACGCTGCATCATCTGTCGTTGAAAGTGGGTGACCGCCACCTAGCAGTACAGTGGGCTGATACTCACGCAACTCCTGCTGCAAAATGTTGTCAATGCTAGGAAAGTCGCCATCATACTTGCCTCGACGGTTGACGTTAGCCGCAGCCGCAGCAGGCGTGGCGTGGTCAATCGGCACAGAGGTTACTAAGCCGGTAGACTTACCGTTTTTGTTAGCGGTGGCCAAAATGCTCTCTAGCGATTGCTCAAAAATATCAACGCCGACCGCATTGTTGTAAGACTTGACGCCGGTATAAAGTGTGGTCGCCGTGTTAGCAGAATCAGGGTAGCTGTGCTTGATATATTCGGGGTCGGTGCCAGCTTCCCAAGGGGTTGCGCCGCCGCGCACGGGGTCGTAGCCCACTAAGTTACCGCTAGCTTCAGCCGTGGTTGCGCCGCCAGAGGCTTTAGTGCCAGGGTTGAAGGCCGGATCAAATTCAAAGCCAGGGCGAACCGGGTTTGCCCCAGTTACTGGAACGATCAAATCTTGAGGAATCGGCCCTGTAATCAGCTCGTTGCTGTCTAGCAGGGCGCTGTTGCCGGTGCTGTAGACGCCCTTTTGGTTGGCAATAGTGGTACCGTAGTTCGTCGCTAAGGTGTAGTTCTCTAGGGTTTGAAAGTTAAGACCGCTGCCTTTGCCTTCGGTATAAAAGTCTGAAAGCGAAGTGCCAATGTTGCCTTCGTCGATTTGCTTGGCGATCGCAGCTGCTCTAGCCGCGTTCCAACCCATCGCATCACCGACCATTAAAATAACGTTTTTAGCCATATTGGTAGCCTTAACTCCTGAAACCTGCTGTAATTACACGCAGCTTTGACGCTGCGCCTATACAGTGCCGGAAGGAGATTAAGAGTTTCTACCAAGTAGGTTAACAAGCTATGAAGATCAGCAAATTTGTAGTGGTTGAGTAAGTGTGAGTGAACCTGCTAGAAAAAAGGCTGCGCCCTGGCACAGCCTTAAAAACGAACTGAACTAAGTAGGTCAGCCTAATTAAACTGAAGATGAATAGCATTGCTGAAGCGCCCCCGTCCCCAATTCTGGGGCTCTGAAGCAAGACGTGCCAAACCTT
>QBMP01000105.1 GCA_003242115.1 Phormidesmis priestleyi | reverse complement strand
CTCGCCCTGACTGGATAATTTTTCCTTTCTTCATCTATTTTGAGCGAACCGTGAGCTTTTATTACCAGCTCCTTAATTGGCCACTCAGTCTCATCGTCAGAGGTAACGTCACTGAGATCCGCACCGATAAGGACAGCACTCTCAAATTGCATTCTTGGGGTAGTGATGCCATTAAACTGAATACTTTCTACAGTATATTGGCCGAGAATAGTTCCGTTGAGGTTAGCCCTGCTGAGGTTGGCAGAAACGAGCCTAGAACCGCTGAGAAGGGAACGGCTCAGGTCAGCTCCGCTGAGATCAGCACGACTCAGTTTGGCATCAAAAAATGAGGCATAACTGAGATTAGCTGCGCTGAAGTTAGCAGCCTGAAGAAAGGCTCTGTCGAATGTAGCTCCGCTGAGATTGGCATGGGTGAAGTTGACAGTACCCAGATTAGCCTCCCGAAGGTCAGCCTCCCGAAGGTCAGCATTGCTGAGGTTAGCTCCGCTGAGATTGAGCTTTAATTTGCTAATAATCTCCGTATCTATCAGAAAGCGAATTACATGCCCCTTGAGCCTGCCATCAAACTCAAATCTTCGCAAAATAGATAGCGTTCTAGCTCGGATAACATCAACAGCAGCGGTTAGCAACTCTTTCTGTTCAGAAGTAGCATCTCCTTTAGCCGCAATTCCTAATAGATTTTTATCTACCAAGAGTACCGATATACGATCAAGATAGCCTTGCAAAACCTCCTCTTTCGTCTCATATTCAGATTGTTTCCGCTGCGCTTCTTTTTCCGCCGCCGCCCGCTTCTGCTGAAGAGATTGGAACCAAGCCCCTAGTAAAAACAGGGATAGCGGTACTCCTAGCAAACCAAGCCAATCCCATACTGTTTTTCCTGAGTTGGTTGTGATGGTAGTTTCCTTAGTTACGTTTCCTGGCAATTCCTGAACAACCTTGGTGACTACCGATGTATCTGCATTGATCCCCCATCCGTCTGGAGAAAGTGCAGGGCTAATTACCGCCAACGCTCCTGCAAAAATAGCAAACACAGTAATAGCTTTGCCCGACCGATCCTTTACCCATTTAGTTGATCTTTGTAGCTGGAGAGAAAACCGCATCCTTTAGTTACTCAAAACACGACTAAGTAGGCCAGTGCAATTAAACCGATCACCCCAAAAGCCAATTTCCCTTGAGAGCAAAGGGATTTAGCTGAAATCTATTTTATAAGTAATTAAGCCCACCTACTTAAGAAGCAAGCGCAAAAGCTATCTGGCGGATGAAGCTATGCGTTTACACATTCATCTCGATTATATAGTTGCGAGTCAGCAGCAAAGCCGCGCCGAGTCTGCTATAGGTCATCACAAAAAGAGCGATCGCTATCAAACAGGTAGATCCCCAGACGAGCTAAGCAGATCTGCAAAATCATTTGGGACAGTGCCACTGTCCAGCAACTTCGCAAAAACCAGATACGGATCATTCTTGTCACCCTCTTTGCGAGGATGATCCAGGTCATTGATCCAGACATAAACAATGACTTTCATCTGGATATCGACCCTGAAAAACAACCGATTCCGACTTCCAGGCTTTGCTCTATACCAATTTCTGTAGCTAGACTTACGGCTACTTTTCCCTAACTTCCCACCATGCCGATACTCAGAGAAATCGTCGGAGGCCGGGACTTCAACCAGTATTTTATGAGTGAGTGATTTGAGAAACCGGGCAATTGCCTTCTGCTGCCAAGTGTCCGGGTATTTCGCCTTTGTCCTTTCAAGGATGGCAATAAAATCTTCTAACTTTGCAACAAAAACAGGATGAGCGAGCAACATCCAACCCTCGGATGTCGCTGTTGCTGACTGCGGACTGGGCTTATTCGCCATCGCTGGTAACGCCTACAGACTCACGCTCAGCGCGAGCTTCAGCCGCCAGATCAGCATATTCAGTAGCTTCGGCCTCATCCATCTCAAAATCATCCTCTACATCTGGCAGTGGCACACTTTCAGTCGCCTGCTGCATCCTGGATATAAGACCATCAGAAAGCAAGGCAATCTTTTCAGAATGCTTGATCATGTCTTGCTCAAAATAATCCAAAACAGCCAGCATTACCGGATCGCGATCAGTGAAGGGCGCGGGCTTGGTGGTAATTCGGTAGCTGCCATCGCTCAAGGCTTCATAACAAACAACGCCCCCAGGCTCTAACCCAATAGCATCCCGCACAGCGGCTGGAATAGTTGTCTGGCTTCGTTGCGTGGTGCTCCCCTCAATGACAGGAACGGGCAATACACTCAATGTGATTTTGTTTTCCATGTCACAACTGCTGAATTCAAATGCACTCACATCGTAGCACTGCCTGAATTCAACTGCCTACAAATGGACTATGCGATCGCCCAGCGAGGCGACATCGACCAGGCAGCAGATTCTACAACAACTTAAAACAGATTGGCCTTGAGCAGCTCACATACCTGCTGTGCGGTCGCAGGGGCAAGTAAAACCCCGTTGCGATAGTGACCCGTTGCCAGCGTCACGTTTTTACAGCTGCCCAAGGGCTGAATCACAGGCGCAGCTTGCCCTACCGGACGAGGCCGCAGTCCGCTCCAGGTTCTAATCACCTCAGCTTGCTCCAGCGCCCTGCAAAACCGCTCCGCCCCTCGACGCAAATTAATCAGCCCATCGGCTTCGGCCTTGATAATTTCCTCGCTCTCCATGACGGCTGCGGACGGAAATTCAACCGTCGCCCCTAACCAGTAACGCCCTTCTCCCAAAGGAACGAGCTGAATATCGTGGCCATTAATCACCGGCTGAAAGGCCAAATTCCCCAAAACGTCAGGGAGCTGAATCTCCATCGCTTGTCCTAAAACCGGCATCAGCGTCAGCGATTCGCTCTCTTCTAAAAGTGTTGATGCAGTATGAGCGATCGCAGCCGATCCTAACCCCGCACACAGCACCACCCAATCTGCGGCAAAATATTCCTGCTGAGTTTGCACCCCAACACATCGCTGCCCTTGCATCTCTAGCCGCGTCACCTCAGCCTCATCATTAAAGCTCACACCCTTTGCCTGTGCAGCCTTTACCAGCGCCTGAGTCAGCATCACCGGAGACACCTGCCCATCTACAGGAGAATAGATGGCCGCTTTGATCTCGCTTTCTGCCTCACTGCTAGCCGCGCCTATATCAATCTGCGGACAGCGCTTCTGCAACGCTTCAGTTGTCCAAATTTCTAGTGGCCACCCCTGATCTTCACGCTTCTGTTTGAGCGTTTGCCATCGGGGTAGATCCTTTTCATCAAAGCACAGACTTAAAATGCCATCACTGTTAAAAGGAACAGATTGTCCTTGCTCTGCAAGTTCTTTAATCAAAGTCGCATAGCGCCGAATGCTGGCTTCTCTGAGCCGCCAAGCGCGACCTTTGACCTTGTGGCTAATAATGCCCATCAGGACACCCAGAGCCGCGCCAGTTGAGCCTAGCCCTGGCGTTTGCTGATCGAGTACCTGAATATCGGCTTCAGATGCCTGAAACTGGTTACTCAGCTCATAGGCCATCATCGCACCGACAATGCCACAGCCGACAACAACAATTTTTTTAGGAGAAGCTGTCATAAAAACAAAAAAAGAACAGAGAAAGGTTGCCCATTCTCTGTTCACAAATACAGAGTTCATCGGGACAGAAAAGTTAGCTAGCCTCTGCTGCTGGCGTTTCGTCATCTAGCAAAACGGGTGTACGTACCATATCTTCTGGCTCAGGGCGCACTTCTTCGGGGTCTGGAATTGAAGTGGTCATATCGTAAACGCTAGGCGTTTTGACAGTAGGGGCGCTAGCTTTTTGTCGGGCGGCTTCAGGCACCACGCTCAACAGCGCGTCAAAATCGCCAACAAACTCACGGTATTGCGCGATCGCACCTGAATAATCACGCTTGGTAGAAGCCTCGTCCAGCTTTTGCAAATGACCGAGAATGTCTTCAGAAAGTACTTCTGCCTTGCTCTGATCGGCGGGCAAGAGCTGACTAGAAAGGCGCGACAGTTCGGATCTAAGCTGACCTAAGGGGCCGTGAGTAAAATTATCGACGTTTACCCAATTGTCTTTTTCAATGTACTTTTCTAGCTCCGGCAGGCGAATTCGATTGGCTTCAATCCGGCCCACGTAGCTCTGAAGCTGAGCGATTTTTTCGGGGGTGTAGGTAGGCGCGACTGCGGTAGGGCCACTGCCACAGCTCACCAAAAAAGTGGCGATCGCAGCTAGCAAAACCCCAACGACGGCTCGATAGCGTTTCATGGAAAAAACCTCATATTATAATCAAGACTGCGTTTCTTAGTGTAAGTCACCATGCCTTTAGATCAACTGCCATCTGGGGTTGATCTGGCGCTGGTGTGGGGCTGATCTAGCGCTGGTGTGGCATGGCGAGCAGGTAGAAAGCGCTAGAATAATCGCCACAAAGCATCTGCCATCCGGCAGACATCGCGCATTTCACGGCCATCGTGCACCCGTACAAGATCTGCGCCATGAGCAATAGCACAGCTCACCGTCGCCGCCGTGCCCCATATCCGATCTTTGGCCTCCGGCTGATTGAGCAGCTTACCGATAAAGCTTTTGCGCGAGGTTCCAATTAAAATAGGGCAGTTTAAGACCTGCATTTTTTCCAGATCGCGCAAAATTGTCAAGTTTTGTTCCACAGTTTTAGCAAACCCAATCCCCGGATCGACGACGATTTTAGTCGGGTCAACGCCTGCTGCTACGGCCTTATCGCTTTGCGCCGCCAAAAATTGAATAATCTCATCCATCAAGTCGTCATAGTCTGTCATTTGCTGCATCGTGGCAGGCGTACCGCGCAAATGCATTAGCATCATCGGCGCTTGAAACTCAGCTGCGATCGCAAATATCTCAGGTTCGTAGGTACCTGCCGAAATATCGTTGATGATGTCAGCGCCTGCGGCTAGGGCCGCACGAGCCACTTCGCCGCGCGTCGTATCAATAGAAATGGGGATTTCTCTAAGCTGAGCGTCAGCCGATTCGCGAATCGCCTGGATAATCGGGATAACCCGCTCACACTCGGTCTGCACAGAAATCTGCGCCGATCCTGGCCGGGTAGATTGCCCGCCAATATCGAGCATATCCACATCAGCCGCTAGCTTTTGAGCCTGACTGAGCGCAGCCGCTAGCGTATCAAATTCACCGCCATCGCTAAAGCTATCCGGCGTCACATTGAGCACACCCATGAGATAAGTGCGGGTGCCCCATTCAAACCGATGACTGCGAATTTGCCAAAGCCGCGCCGATTGAGCCGCTGCCTGCTCTTCTTGAATAAACAGCCGAGCTAAGCGGTCGTAGGTGCCGGGGCCAATGTATTCGGGGTGCGATCGCCCCCGTCCATACACCCACACCAGCCGCCACTTTGGCTCTGAGCCTTCTAGAATACGAATATCTTTGAACCAGCTTTTGAGCGACGACCGCATAGAATTAGCCTGATTCAGCGCCGCACTCCATCGGTCAAATTCCTGCTCAAATCCAGGCGTCACTACTTTAAAAGTCATGGCTCATACTATTCCTGCACAAGACTTCATTAAAACACCTATTTATACGCCACCTGAAGCCGCTAAAAATGCAGCCCGCATCTTAGTTAAGCCAAACTTAGGCTATCCCGTCGGCCCCCCTGTCACCGTCAGCATGGCCATATTAGGCAAAGTTCTCCAAAGGCTGCGTCAGGTAAACCCCACCGCTGAAATTTTAATAGTAGAAGGCGTCTGTTCCAAATTATCTCTAACTGAGATTGCCGAGAAAAATGGCTTGAGCGCTTTGCTCACACAGGGCATACGCTTACTGAATGCCGACGAATTAGAGTGCACAGAATACCCTAATCAGTCACCGACACCAGCACGATTTAAAGCTATGTGGGCTCCAAAACTGCTACAAGAAGTAGACTGTCGAGTTTCTGTTGGCGCCTTCAAAAAAACTCACCTCAAAGGCGAACCGCTGATCTCTGCTTCACTCAAGAATCTCTACGGCCTTTTCCCACGATCTCAATACAAAGCCCGCAGCCCCAACTCTCGCGGCCAGCTTCATCGACCTTCGGTACCGCTGGTGCTGCAAGATGTTTATTTCACCATCGGCCACCTGTTTGACGGCGGTGTAGTCGATTGCGACCAAAAATTTGTGAGTCCGGATTGGAAGCCAGATAAAGGAAAAAGCATAGCGGTTGGTCAAGTCATTTGGGGAGACGATTTGTTGAAGGTAGATCGCGCCGCTTGCAAGGCCGCTAAAGAGGCCGAAGCAAATTATTTATCAGCCATTGAAAGCCTGATAAAAATCCACACCGCCTTGTAGGGCTTTCACTAAAAATACTATCAAAACACACTATCAAAACACTATGCGCTGACTCAATACAAATTTGGGATGCGGGATGTAACCGAAAATAGAAAAGAATAAAATAGCCTGAAATAGACAGTCTTAAACAGTTAGAGGAAAAAGACTTGAAGCTATCCAACCGGCTAAAGACGTGGTTAGAAGGTACGACCCACTAATAGGCTTGTTGGGTTATAAGCCTAAAAAGCTTTGAAAGCCTTTCTGGGCTAGGGTTTCAGCGGTTTTTAAATGAAATCCTTGAAACTGCCTTCAGATAAGGGTTTCAGCCGATTTTCTTGTTATTACCCAACAGGTCTAATAGATATCTGCCTGAACAACATCAACAAATTTGCTCAGGCAGATATGGTCGAAATTTGGTTAATTTGGTTAAACAGATCCTTTCATCAATAAAACTATCAACTACAGAACTAATCAACCACAGAGACGATCCTAGCTTCGCTAGAACTGCCCTAAAATCTACAGGCCCATCAGACCCCAAAAGTGTAAAAATCCTTGGCCAGAAAAGACTTCAACCAACGTTGCGGCCAAAAAGCCAATCATTGCCAAGCGGCCGTTCCAAATCTCGGCGCTAGGAACAAACCCGGCGCGCCAGCTTGTAGCAGGCTCCACATAAGGCTGATTGATGTCGCTAGTCATACCAGTGGTTTCTTTCATAATCTTGCGTGTTCTCCAAAAAAGGTTGCACGCATAAGTTAATAAAAGTTTTCATAGTAAGCGTCTGCCCAAAGAAGTAGATTGCTAAAGGGCCGAGCGATGACTGGCCCATTGCTCGGCTCACTTGACGGTGGACAAAAGAACCATATAAAGGTAAAGAGCTGGCGCAATTGGCATGATGCCCCTCTTAAAGCGGCAAATAGCGCTATTATCTGTGCCTGAATCAATGCTTTGCGATAAAGTATTAGGGTTAAGCAATGGTTTACCCGCCGCTGACAGCTCAGATAGCAATTTGTATTAACTTATTAGCAAGCTTAAACATTATCCTTATAAAGATTTTACGCCCGCCCGTCGGCTGGCACAACAGCCCTGCTCAATTCATTTAGAGTTTTTCAGTGAAGCCTTACTCAACCCATTCATCCATAAAATCTTCAGCGGATTCTTCAGCCAAATCATCAGCCGAGCCGTCAGTAGAGACCGTCTTATCTACTATGCCTATCTCCTCTTCAAACGAATCTATCGAAAAATTACCGGATGGTCGCCTCTCAGCCAAAACCTCTTACCTTGATCGAGATCACCAGCATTTAGACACCCATTCGCCAGCCGAACCTCATGTTCACAGCGAAGGGTCTCGCAAACGCATCATTAACCGACTCTCTCGCATTGAAGGCCATCTTCGTGGCATCAAAACAATGGTGCAAGATGATCGCTCCTGTCCGGATGTACTCATTCAAATCGCTGCCGTGCGCGGTGGCCTAGATCGGGTAGCTCGAATAATTTTAGATGAACATCTAAGCGAATGCATTACTCGCGCTGTTGATGAAGGCAACATTGAAGCGGAAGTTGCTGCGTTAAAGGCCGCCCTTGATCGGTTCATTTAGGGTTTGGTCAAATGCAGTCTATTTGAGACTCCTTAAGATCGCTCAAGACCACTCAAAACCACTCAAGACCATAACCGGCTTATTGCTTCGAACACGGCAGGTACTGAGCTAGGTGTTTGAGTATCTGTAAGCAAAAAACCCAAAGTAGCTGCCGGAGCATTGTTGTTGTTTAGAATCAGTAGTGCAAGCTGCGCTGCACTGACCAACCGCTGATTGTTGGCCCCGACGAGCTGCCTCAGAGCCGGGACTGCTGGCAGCGCCTGTCTGCCAAGATAGCTAAGCCCAAGCGTTGCTAGCTCTCGCGTTTTGATATCGCCGGTCGATAGCAGCGACACCAGCGTCGGTAAAATCAGGCTGCTGTCTTGGGTCAGTGTCCACAGCGCATCGGCAGCGTATAGACGAGTAAGGGCATTGCCGCTGGTTAGGGCGGCAGTTAGAGTTGGCACTGATTCGGGGCCGATTTTCAGCAAGCTGCCTGCTACCGTTTGGCTGACGCCGCTGTTGTCGCTGTTGTCGCCTAAGAGTGCCCTAGATAGTGCTGGAATAGCCACGTTAGCCAGCGACCCAAAGTCTCCTAATGCCCCGGCGGCGGCTTTGCGTACGTCGCTATCGCTGTTGTTTAAGGTTTCGGCCAAAATGGGAATGGCGGACTGAAGCGCGGATTGTCCTAAATTGTCAATCTGGTTAATGTCGCCAATTAGTGTGGCGGCGGTTCGCTTGGCTAAGCTGTTGGCAATGGGGCTTTGTAGTAAGCTGCCTAGCGCGGGCACAGCGTCTTTGCCAATGCCGACTAGCGCTTCAGCGGCAATGTCTTTGACTAAGCCCGATTCGTTTTGCACGGCGGCAACAAGCACGGTGACTAGCACGTCTCGGTTAAGGCCCACTTTGGTCAGCGCACTGGTCGCTAAAGCGCGAACAAGTTCGTTGTCGTCTTGAATGACTTCGAGCAGACTTTGGGTAGCAGGTGCGGCGGGTGCGCCAATTTCATTCAGTGCATAGGCAGCAGCAGCGCGGGTGGGCGCACTGTCAGATTCGAGCGCTAGGGCTAAATCTGGTACGGCAGCGGCTCCGCTTTTTACCAGAGAATCGGCGGCAGCGCGTTGGATGCTGGAGTTGTTGCTGCCGAGAGAGGCGACTAGATCTGAGAAGTCGTCTGTTGCAGATGGATTGCTATTGGATGGATTTCCAGTAAAAGGATTTCCAGAAGAGGGATTGCCAACCGTGGCAACAACTGGCACGTAGGGAGAGTTAATGGCAGTAGCGCTACCTCGACTGACTAGCGCCTGATAGGCGATCGCTGCAATTTCAGCTCGGCTAGCAAAGCGATTGGGGTTGAGCTGTTGCACGTTGGGGTAATTAACAATCAGTTGTTGAGAGGTAGCCGCCGCTATGGCACCAGTTGCCCAGTTTGGGATTTGAGCGCGATCGCTAAAAACAGCCAACACTTCCGTCGGACTCGCTGACGATTGTAGCCCTAAGCCATTGGCCAAGGCAACCAGCACTTCTAAGCGCGTAACCGGCTGATCCAGGCCAAAAGTACCGTCAGGATAGCCGCTCAAAAAGCCTTTGGAATAAGCCGATGCTATCGCGCCAGCCGCCCAGTGATCGGCTGGGACATCGCTAAAAGTAATCGGCGATCGCACTGCCGCTTTCGCAAAGCCACCGCTCAAAATAGAGGCAAACTGCGCTCTAGTCATTTGCGCATCAGGGCGAAAGGTCGCATCAGGAAAACCGCTGATAATGTTGGCATTTGTTAGCGCCTGCACATATTGGCTGGCCCAGTAGCTGCTTTGCACATCGCTAAAGCGAGTTGTGGATTGGGCAAAGGCCATTGGGGCAAAGGCTAGCTGAGCTAAAGGGAGCGTTATTACCGTGCTCACCGCTAGCGCAGTAGACAGCGCGATCGCACGACAGCTATAGCTATTTTGACCAAACATGACGAGTTCCTTTCTGATCTTGGGGCATATTCTGGAGCTTTTAGCAGAATATCCGATTGCGATCGCGATTCGTCGGATGTTAAAGACGGTTAGTATTTCGGTACAAACCCAACCTGTTGTTTAGATGTCTGTTTGGGTATTACGGTGCAGGCTGCTGCCCCTACAGAGCCAAATGATACCGAAAAGCCGTGAAAGCGATTCAAGAACTTATTGAAATTCAGGGTATTGCCAGCTTAGTCCTGATGAATACCGGCAGAGCGATTAGTTCCGACGAAGCGCTATCACCGCATTTTGACCGCCGAATCCGAAGCTAAAGCACAGTATATTTTGCAGCGGTTTGGGGAGCGCTTGATCGAATCCTAACCGCACGAAATTCAAGTCGAAATCTGCCATTTTCAGCCCCACGCAGGGCAAGAGCGCCTGCTGCTGCAAGCTGATTAGGCTCAGCGCCACCGTCACCGCTCCCGATGCTCCCAACGTGTGCCCGGTTGCGCCTTTTGTGGCCATCACGGGCACCTGTCGTCCTAGCGCTTGGGCAATCAAGTTCGCCTCCATGCGATCATTTTGGGCTGTACTGGTGCCATGTACATGCACAGCGTCAATGTCGTACGGCGCTAGTTCGCTGCGCTGTAGGCAGGACGTTAGCGATCGCACTCCCGTCCCACCGCTAGGCGCAAACGAACTCACATGATGCGCGTCATTGCTCAAGCCCGCCGCCAAAATTTGCCCATATACCCTTGCGCCTCTAGCGGCTGCTACCGCCGCCGATTCTAGCACCAGCAGTGCGCCGCCTTCTCCTAACACAAAGCCCTCTCGTTGCCGATCAAACGGATAGCAGCCCGTTTTTGCCAGTGCCCCCATTTTGCCAAACCCGGCCAGCGTCAGCGGCGTAATCGGCGACTCTACAGCGCCCGCAATCACCCGCTGACAGCGCCCACTACGAATCAGATCGGCGGCTTGAGTAATGGCCCATATCCCCGTCGCACAATCCGCCATCGGCGCTAGCACCGGCCCCGCACTGCCGACAATTTTTGCCACCGATACAGCAGGCCCGTGCGGCAACGCTTTTAGCCAATCGCCTGTTACCTGCGCTTCACCTTGATTCTGCTGGCTGACCATCGCCTCCCAATCTCGCAAATAGCTGCGACTTGAGCCGACCACAACGCCGCAGTCATCGGCCAGTTTAGATCTCGACAGCGTTAATCCAGCATCCTGCCAAGCGGCCTTTGCCACCTGCTCAACAATATCCGCTAGCCTCGTGGGAGTTTTATGGCTCATCGCCAGTGGCAAAGGTGCGAGATCTAAAAAAGGCTGACGAAGCGCGATCGCACTTTCACCAGCCCTTATTTTTTGCCAAGCTGTCAGCGCATTGGAGCTTAGCGCTGTGCTTAGGCCAAGACCTGTCACGACTACAGTAGTAGAACTTTTCACAGCCGCAGACGATGCGCATCACTGCGCTCTAAAAGCCTTGCTACAGAGAACTTACCCAGCCGGTGCACCGCTTGCCGCTCCCGCTGGCTGAACTAGGTTTTCTGCACCCTTGGTAACCTTTACAGAGGTAATGACATCGCCCATCTGAATTTTATCTACCACGTCCATGCCGCTAGTCACATGGCCAAACACTGCGTAGCTACCATCCAAAAAGGGGACATCTGCCAGCGTGATATAAAACTGAGCCGATGCTGTATTCACTCCAGAACGCGCCATCGCCACCGCCCCTCGCCGATGAGTCAACGCCGGTATCTCATTAACGCCTGCATCTGGAAAGGTATTGCCATAAAGTGGCTCGCTTGCACCTTCGGGCAAAATTTCCAAAGGAATCAGCCGAGGTAATCTCGTGGCTGGATCGATATAGCTGCCGGTGCCGAGCTGACTATTGGGCACACTTGGATCGGCGCTCTGCGGATCGCCGCCTTGGACGACGAAGGGCTCAGGCGATCGCACCACCCGGTGAAAGATCGTGCCATCGTACACCCCTTTTTCAGCCAAATCAACAAAATTTCCGGCTGTAAACGGCGCTTTATCACCATCGACTTCAATCGTTACTGTTCGGCTGCCTACCTTAATTTCCACCGTAGCTTTTCCGACCAATCTCGGTAATCCGGCAGTCAGCTCAGCCGTCGTCGGCTCGACTACAGCGGGCACAGCAGGCTCCGGCAATGCGGTTGTTTCTGGCGCTTCGGACGTACTACAGCTCCCGATCATCAGCGCTATGGCCACCACTAAGCCCCACCGAGCGCCCTGAGTTAGGTTCAATGTCATTAATTCAGTTTCCTTAATACGTTGCCAGTAAAATGTGGCTCATTCTGTCATAGGCTCAGCCCGCATTCAATGCGCAAACTTACCTAAGCCGCATCAGTTTTTAGGCACAGTGCCTTTAGACGGTGGCTTTAGAGTGCTGACTAAAGTCCTTCCAAAGGAACCTGTAGAAACCGCGCTAGTTCAGCGCCCTGATTTTCTAAATCGGCGAGTGAAATCGGCTGGCCGACTCGGGTAAGCGGAATGTCGCCTTTGCCTTTGATTCTCAGATAGAGCGATCGCTTAGGATTCAGCCCTTCTTGAATTTCTGCGCGCACTGCTAGCAAGTCCTTTAATGGGTAGCGCAAATCAATCTCACGGTTTTTACCTGGAAACCCCTGCCGATAAATGCGCGCCTCATCATCTGATTTATCAAATTCGTTGTAGCCGCCGCCTACGTTCCAAAACACAATCAGGCATAGATACGTGCACAGCAGAATCGCTGCAACCCCGTAAAAAGCCATCGCAATGCCCTGCGGAATAAACACCAGCTGAGCGGGCAAATCAGAAAACGGCAGTAAATTGGTATGCAAATAGCTAGAGAGCCCAGAAAGGAAAAATCCCACCCCACCAATTGCAGTTACTAACGCCCAAAAGTAATTACTAGGCCGACGAGCCCCCAAGATTTCACGGCGCAGAACCGCCTTGTCAGAGGCACTATTTTTGGTTGCAGAAGCTTTAGAAGCAGTCATATAGCCGTCTTAGAATATCAGCGAGTATCAGCGGAACGCTTAACTAGATAGTATCTGCTTACACCAATATTTGCGCGTCTAATATTTACAGATGGAAATATTTGTAAAGGCTTTAAAGATATTTCTACATACTCCCAACCTCAGTCTAAATTGCCTGATTCGGTCGTATTTGAGCATATTAAGCCTGCCAAAATTCTTTTACGAAAATTATTATTAAGATATTTCCAGTTGGCTTTTGATGGGATGAATCCTAAGCAGCAAGAGGGTTTGGCCGAACTTGCAGGTCAGATGCAGCGGCTCATTTGCACTAAATATCCTTGAGAAATAGCGTCCGCTGCCGATATTTTCGCGCTTAAAGTAATCTGAGAATTTACATGACAGATTGTAAAAAAAGTGATCTATCTTTATGATGAGTACATGCCAAGATCCTTTATGACAGTGATGTTTAGCTGTCTAGTCACGGGCTGATATGGACTTTTTCAGTCATTATTCTCATTATTCATTAGATTATTCACTGAAAGTATTTCGTCCATCAGCTCAGTGAACCTCCAAGGCTGTGCTTGCTTTGGCAGCAGAGTTTTGGAAGGTAAAAGGAACTTAACGACTACTTCTTAGGCGCTAATAAAGAGCCCATAAGAGCCAAGTAAAGAGGATTTCTGCAATGACCATAGCAATGGGACAAGCGCCCGCCGCTCGGGGACGTTTTGACGTCGTT
>QBMP01000104.1:8071-13570 GCA_003242115.1 Phormidesmis priestleyi | reverse complement strand
CCCATGTTCTACCGGAATACTTTGAAAGCATTGGCGTACCCTACCGAATCGTTGAGCAAGACACTTACAGCACCGTCAAGCGAGTAATCCCCGAAGGCAAAACCACCTGCGGCCTCTGCTCTCGGCTGCGGCGAGGCGTACTTTACCGGGTTGCTACCGAAGAAGGAGCCACCAAAATCGCCCTGGGCCATCACCGCGACGACATTGTAGAAACCCTATTTCTCAACTTATTCCACGGTGGCAAACTCAAAGCAATGCCGCCTAAGTTGCTCACCGATGATCGTCGCCACATTGTGATTCGACCCTTGGCCTACTGCGCCGAAAAAGATTTGGCCCGCTACGCCCGCTATCGTGAGTTTCCAATCATTCCCTGTAATCTTTGTGGCTCACAGGAAAACTTACAGCGCGTTCAGCTCAAGCAAATGCTGCACGATTGGGAAAAGCTGTGGCCAGGGCGAACCGAAACCATATTCCGCAGCTTACAAAACGTCGCCCCGTCTCAGCTAGCCGACGCTAGCCTATTTGACTTTGTTAACCTAGAAAACAATTTAGAAGCGGCTTGTAGTGCCTCTAGCGATTTATCGTATGAGTAAGCTTTCTCGATTAATTACCAAGAGATTAACCGCCTGCTGATATATACCAATAGTAGGTTGCCATCGGAATCACAGTAGCCGCTATCAATAGCACCACCACTACCACAGTGGAAGATCCGCGAGTAGCTTCGGTTTCTTCGGCGGTGGCAAAGTTTCTGTCAGTATCTATTGTGCTGTCGTATTCCGGTGGGCCAGGATCAGGTTCACCCGACATCACCGCGACCAATCGATCGGTCGCGTTTAAAACGGACTGATTATATTGATTGCCGCGCAATAGAGGCACCTTCATTGTCTCGCTGATGACGCTTTCGGCAATGTCAGGGGTAAGCGCTTTTGCCGACTGGTCGCCAACGCTAATGCCAATATTATTGGTCACATCATCTAGCACAATTACTGTTTCATTCGCCTGCGCTTCAGCCGTAGGAAACCAGCGCTCCATCAGCTCGTCAGCAAAGGTCTGAGCCGTTTCGCCATAATCTAGCCGATGAATGGTGACAAAACGCACTTCGTCACCTGTTTGAGTTGCTAGCTGCTCAAGCTCACTTTCGATTTTGCCCTGGTTTAGCCGAGAAATCTGATCGGCTTCATCTAGCACCCAGCTACTTGCGGTCTGCGGCATACTGTAAAGCCCCGTCGCCAATGCAGGCGTTGCGGTTACCGGGAAAGCCAGCAGCATAATGACTAAAAGGCAAAATATTGTAAACAGGGGCTGAATCAACCAGCCGAAAGACTTTGGCATGGGCTTTGGCATGGGGGCACGGGAGTAAGGGAACCTAACCTAAATAATAGGGGATTTTAGGGATCTAAGAAATTGTGCTGGCGGAGAATTTTGGGTAGATTGACGTCCCACTCTAGCAGGCAGGCATGGCCGCTGTTGGGCAAAATGGTGAGCTGAGCATTGGGAAAGCGGCGCTGTAGGCTGCGGGCTTCGCGGATAGAAGGCAAGAGCTTATCTTGACCGCCCGCAATGAGTAACACGGGTTGGTTCATTCGCTCTAGCGGTAAGCGTTCGGCCTCAAAGCGGCTGAGCAGCAGCATTCGCCAAGCGGCAGTTTTGGCTGGGACTGAACCCATCGCTTTTTCGAGGGCTACTTGGTCGCGCTTGGGCACTCGATTCGCCTCAATTAAAAACGGTACTAAGCCCCGAGCGCTGTAGCGATAGGCCAAATCGGGCAGCTGCCGGGTGATCATAGAGCCGAGCTGCATCCAGGGCAATCGCCGAAATGAGGAGGCTGGATTGACCAAGATTACCCGATCAAACAGATGCGGCGAGAGCGAGAGTACCTGCATTGCTAGGCAGCCGCCAAAGGACTCTCCACAGAGATAGACGGCGCGACGACGGCCTTGGGAGGCACCCTCTTTTGGGTTTGGATGTGGTTGAGCCCTTTTTTTGCTGCTATTTTTGCCACTATTTTTGCTACTATCTGCCGCCAGCGCTGATTCAATTAAATCGCTGATCTGTCTAGCCAGCGGCTCCCAGTCGATATTGTCTTGATTGGAGATAGCCACACAGCGTATGTCGAACCAAGGCACTAGGCGATCTAGCTGAGAGCGCAGTAAGGTGCCAGTGCCATCCATTCCGGGCAAAAAGATAAATAGCGGCTGGCCAGATCGCACGGGCCTCGGTGTCAGCAGACGAACGGCATCGCTGGTGACACGCCTGGACGTAGGTATAGGCCCGGTCATCGGCCCAGTCATCGACGCAGTCATAGGCAAATCAATAGCACCCGGCATTGAGTAAAGATTGAATCTCATCGTGACAGCGAGCGCTCAAATCTGCCGCTACCTGACCCGCCCCCTTACCGCGATAGCCCTGGCGCAGCAAATCGGTCACCGGCACTGGCTTCCCAATCGCTACGGCCACCCGCTGATAAATCACCGCCGGGTGCTGCCCTGCCCGCTTAAACAAAGGTTCACTTGGATCAAACCAGCTCAGCATTTTGAGAGGAATGGTCTTTTGCTGCTTTTCTTCGATGGCCAAAATCGCCGCCGGAACGATTTGAAAATCGGCAATCGGGGCTCTGAGTGCAAGGTGAGCAAAGCCCCGATGAAATGCGCCGACTTGAGTCGGTGAGGGCACATCAATCATGGGGCCAGTACCTTCTGGAAAAACGCCAATGGATTCTTGCGATCGCAAAAACCCCGTCGCTTGCTTAAAAAAAGTGCGCCCGCGCTGATTGGGTTCATCTAAAGGAAAGCAGCCCAACGCATCAATCACATCGCGCATTACCGGCACTTGAGCCATGTAGTGATGGCAGGCAAAATGCACTGGCTGAGCAGCAGCAGCAATCAGTAAGGGTGCATCCAAAAAGCTGCGGTGATTGGCAATTATCAGAAAAGGCGATCGCGGCAGTCGCTCTGCATCATGCAGACGAATGCGAACGCCCATAGAAAACAGCATCCAGCGAGAAACTTCAAGAGGGCTCAGCAGCATTAGGTCAAAAATAAGCGAACTTTATTACCCATGCAATCACGGATCTATCCTTAACAATAAAGGGTTGCAAAAGGCTTGTAAACCGACCGAAAGCGGTAAGTGAAGATACAGTAGGTTAACCCAATGAGGCATCTAAAAGGTATGCGGCAAATTGCCTACAAATAGCGTAGTCAACACGATAGACTCAAAAACTAGAGAAGCCAGCGATTTTACCGGCTCCTTGGGCTCATCTTATTGTTGGCTCCTGAGTTTACGCCTTTGATTTTGGCTCCTCTGATTTTGCTATGACCCACTCCAATGGGTTAGTCCCCGACTACCTGCTGGCCTAGCCAGCTCAAATAGTCCGCCGAGCCTTCAGCAATCGGCAGTGCAATCAGTTCGGGTATGTCATAGCTGTGCAGCTTTAGCACCTTCACCGACAGCGCCTCAAAGCAGTCTAGCCGCGTTTTGATCACCAGCTGCCACTCAGCCTCACGCTGCACCGCTCCCTGCCAGCGATACACTGATTTAATTGCAAATAAGCTGACGCAGGCCGCAAGCTGCGCTTCGATCACAGCCGTCGCGATCATTTCTGCTTCCGCTTCAGATCCCACCGTCGTTAAAACAACGGCCCAAACTGCGCGATCGCCCGTCATACCGAAATATTGGCCGAAATATTGGCCGAAATATTGGCCGAAACATCGGCTGAAACATTGGCCTGACTCAAACAAGTTCCGCTCAAATCAGCATCCGACCAATCTACCTGCGTCAGATCAATTCGGCGCAAATCCGCCCGCGTAAACCGTACTCGATGGAGTCGCGCTCGATTAAAATTAGCGCCTGTGAGCTGAGCATCTTGAAAATCGCTGTTTCGTAAGCTAGCCGCCTCAAAGTTAGCCGCCGTCAAATTAGCTCGGCTAAAGCTAGCCCCTTTCAATCGAGCTGATTGAAAGCTCACCCCATTGAGATCCATATCGTCAAAGTGAAGGCCATTCAGCAGCGCGTGATCAAACCTCACCCCGTTAAAATTGCAGCCGCTGATACCGGCTCCTATCAGCCGAACGCCGCTGAAGTTGGCCCAGGCAAAATTAGCCCCCGGCATCTGAGCATTGCGCATGTTTGAGCCGGTTAAGGTGGTACCGCTAAAGTTCGCCCCGGCTAGCTGCGTCCGCCGCAAGTTCACATAGGCCATCTGCGCCCCGCTAGCGCTCGCCTGCGTAAAGTCAGCGCCAACGCCAAAAGCGCCCTGCAAGTTAGCTTGCGTCAGCTTCGTGCGCACCAAAGCGCAGCCACTCAGCTTCGCAAACATCAAATTTGCCCGACTCAAATTCGCCCCGGTAAAATTCACCTTCGTCAAAAAGGCTCGGCTCAAGTTCGCCCCCGTCAAATCGCTGCCGGAGAAGTTCACCCCGACCAAAATCTGACCGCCAAAATCAGCCCCTGCTAAGCGCAGTCCGCTAAAATCTCGATGGCCCTTTTCATAAAGGCTAAGGACATGTTGTGGTAGGCGTGATTGCATAGTCCAGGTACCGGAGCTGTTCCAATTCTCAAGGTAGTCTACAGAAGCCGCTTCTTAGTTGAATGATTCGGCTTAGTTACATAGCCATGAAAAACTTTAAAATTCACTGCAAAGGTTTAAATACGCTCTCATTAAACAAATCCTCAAACAAATCCTCCTAGTTCGACCATGATTGAAAAAAACAAGGCTACCCGCGCCTCTTCCGGGCTTTTTTCCGGGCTTTTTTCCGGGCCTTCGTTCTGGCTTTTTGGCTTGCTATGGCTAGCGTTTAGCCTTTACGCCTTCGTCTTCGCTCCCGATGAGGTTTCCTCATCAGCAACCTTAGATCTCATCATCCGGCTTTCTTCTGGCCAATGGCAGGGCATTAATCCGCTCATCGTTACCTTATTTAATCTGATGGGCATCTGGCCAATGATCTACGCCTACCTTGCTTTGATCGACGGCGCAGGCCAAAAAATTCCGGCTTGGCCCTTTGTCAGCGCCTCTTTTGGCGTCGGCGCGTTTGCTCTACTGCCTTATCTGGCTTTGCGCCAGCACAATCCTACCTTCACAGCGGCCAAAAGCAGGCTTGTCAAAGTTTTAGACTCGCCTTGGACGGGGCGATCGCTGCTGTTAGCAACTTTAGCGCTGCTGAGCTATGGCCTGAGTCAGGGCGACTTATCGGCTAATTGGTATGATTTTACGGCGCAGTGGCAAACCAGCCGCTTTATCCATGTGATGAGCTTAGACTTTTGTATACTGTGCGCAGTGGTTGCCCCGCTATTGCGAGACGACATGGCAAAGCGTCAAATGAATCAGCAGATGAGCAGTGCGGCGCTTTTTTGGGTGGGTACGCTAGTTCCACTGCTGGGAATTCTACTGTATCTTTCGGTGCGTTGGCGAAGCCTCTCCTCGGAGAATCGCCTCTCATCTCAACGCTCGAATCCGCTGACAAATAATCTCTTTTAAGCTCTTTTTTGCGCTTGCTTTTATGA
>QBMP01000104.1:5767-8061 GCA_003242115.1 Phormidesmis priestleyi | reverse complement strand
CTCTCAATGGGCCTGCATTCAGCAAAACATCGGGACTTGGCACGGCTCTTTTACTCAGTTTTCGCCCGCTGGTGAGCAGATCAAAGAAACGCCCAGCGTATTGACTTTAGAAGAAAATGAACCGGGCGAGAAAATGCAGATTACCTTGGTGCGATCGCCCCTAAGTGAATCTACCAGCACCATCACCCAATCTTTTGCCTATCCAGGGCCAGCGCCCTACGTCTACTTCTTTGAAACCGGCGCATTTGCCCAGGGATCTTCTCAATGGTCAGCTTTCGGCCAGTTTGGCGCAGAAATGTCGCTCAAAGTGCAAGATCAGCGAGTGCGATTTGTGATGATGTACGAAGGCACTAGCTCCGGCACCAGCCAAATCAAATACGTCACACTAATTCGAGAAACTAGAGACAAAAAGACGCCCTTTACCGAGCGATCGCTAACGCCAACACAGCTATTAGGCCACTGGACTGGCAAGCTGTCTGCGCTATCTGCCACCATGCAGCCGATGACGGGCGGCACCAGCGACTGCCAATTTGACCACAGCCAAGGCTGGCGGAGCCGCGAACAGCTTGATTCAACCGATTTGGCCGCCGGAAAAACACTTGAAAAAACGCTTTCTCTAACCGCAGACTCCGTGCCAGAAGCTTCTTCTACTAGCGTCCCAGTCATTTTGCAAGGAGCCTTGACCTATCAGCTCATGCCCTTACCGAATGGGGCTTACTGCCTACTGCCCAAAATCATCTTTAAAGACACTGCCTTTCGCATTGAGGTTGGCTGGCTACAGGCTACAGGGCGATCGCGCCTAATTCGCTACTACGACTCGCGCGGCGTCTGGATGCACTCAGCTCTGATTGAAGACAGGCTTGAAGATTCGGCTGAAAGCTCAATTAATCTTTAATTTGGCTGAGAATATTTCTGAACAATCTAACCATTGGTAGCTTAATCTGATAGCCAGTTCCTAAGATAGGATTGAACTTTTTCAGATCACTTTGCCAAATCACATCGGGAGTTGTTAGTGTCTGGAAGTTTTCGCCACCCCCTAAAATGAGGCCAAATTGGAACGGTGTGATAAGGCTTTCAGCGGCCCTAAATCAGGGTGGCGAAAAACTAAAGACACCAACGGGAGTTAAATGATGAAACGTTTAGCGGTTGGGTTATTGTCTGTGCTCAGCTTTGCTTTCCCGTGGGGAGGTGCGCTGCTACTTTCGACTATTCCTCCTGCGATCGCTCCGGCTGCGTCGGCTAGCGGGTTTCAGCCAAATCCTTTTCAGCTGGTCAATATGGCCTATGAAGGCGCCCTGGTAGAGCAGGGCATTCCGGGACACTTGCAGTTAGAGCAAGACTATACGGCTGGCCGAATTCGCCCACGAGACTTGGTAATGGCGGCGGTGCAGACAGGTGATTTGCCAGAAAGTAGGCTGCAAGATGAGGGCTATATCAATGCCGTGCGCTCACAGATGCGATCGCTGATGATCGATAACCGCCGTGGCCCGTTCAGACATTAGCGGTTAGCTAATGCTTCGGTCAATGCTATGGCAAGAAAAGAATATGAGCTTATTGACGGGTTTTACCGCCGCGTTAGCAGTCATCTAAGCGCTTTCAACGCGCTCACCCTCTGAACAGATGTGCAAGTAGGAACGATAATCAGTATCATGGAAAAGTGACCGATTATTAGTTTAGATCATTAGTCTATAAGTGCGTTATGGCTCGTGCCCAGCTTTCCAATCCCAAAAAGCCCTTAGCGGCTGATGCGCCTGTTTGCGAAGCTTCGCTGGTGCATCTTGATAATGTCCGGCAGGTGCAGCCGGAAGTGCTAGAAACCAATCAAGCTCAGCGGATGGCAGAGTTCTTTAGTGCCTTGTCAGATCCTCATCGGCTAAAGCTGCTGTCGGCTCTAGCGCAGCAAGAGCTGTGCGTTTGTGATTTGGCAGCGGCAGTGAAAATGGGTGAATCGGCAGTTTCTCATCAATTGCGAGTGCTGCGATCGCACCGCTTAGTCAAGTACCGCCGCCAAGGTCGCAATGTGTACTACAGCGTTGCCGATGATCACGTTGCCTCTCTTTATCGAGAAGTTTCTGAGCATCTAAACGAATAGCAAGATATATCAGCGTTCAAGTCAGCAATAGTCTCTCTCTACTCTATTTAATTTTGATTAATTGCGAGAAAGGCGCTGATAGGCTAACGCTAAGGCTTCCTCATCGCCTACGTTCCCAGGAAAAAGCACAACAGGTAGATTCGGAAACTGAGGATGGTCTTTGGCCGTGGTGACGACTGAAACGCCCGGAATGACTTGACCC
>QBMP01000104.1:4930-5757 GCA_003242115.1 Phormidesmis priestleyi | reverse complement strand
CCCAATAGCCGCGCTGACGTCAGCGAGAGTCCTTTGCTGAGTGTGTCATTGGAGGTGATGCCGCCTTTACTGATTAAGAAGCCAATGTCGGTTGGTAAGCCTTTTACAACGTCCATGAGTAGCGTTGAAACGGCTTCTCCGAAGGCGAGGCGAGTTTGTTTGTCAGCGAAAGTGAGTTCTTCTCGGCTGGTGTAAACGGCGGGGGTTTGGCCTTTAGCATGAATCTGTTCTATCTGTGTGAGAACTTCAGTAAGCAGCTCGTCGTGGCTGGTGGTAGAATTATCTTTGATACGGCTAACGTCGATTTCGATGCCGACAATGCCAGGGGCTTTGAGCAGTTGTTGAAGCTGCTGAGTTGTTTTTTGAACGTGAGAGCCAATGATCACTGCGCCGGAGGAGGTGCGGGCGGCGCGATTCATGTCTTCCGGGTTTGTAGGCTGCGGGGGAAGCATAGCCAAAGCGGTGAGCAGGCTGGCGGCGCTGCGAAAGAGAAATTTTTTGCCCTGAGCGGCGGCGGTGAGCAAATCTGTTGAAAAGCTGTTTAGATCGCTTTGTTGTTCGGCATCGACCGCAACGCATTGATTGTTGCTCAGGTGCATAAGGCGATCTAGGCTACCTTCACGAATGTCTTTTAGCAAAAATTGTTCTACTTGGTTCGCGCGAATTTTGCCCTTTGTTTTTTCTTCTACATAGTCAGGCAGATAGCTGGTGCTGTAGCCAAAAACGGAATCTTTGGCAAATTCGGTGTCGTGGGTGGGAATGCGATCGCACCCAGATTCTGTAGATTCTTCAATGTAGTGAGTGCTGCCAACCGTCACCCGGCCCGC
>QBMP01000104.1:0-4829 GCA_003242115.1 Phormidesmis priestleyi | reverse complement strand
AAAAAACTGAGGCGTTAAGAAATGCGCATCAAAGGGGCCGAGGTGCTGGGCAATGACATCGGTTTCGATGGGGTAGTGGCCGCGCAGGGTGGAGTCGGAGCGGCTGACGAGCAGGAAGTTTTGAGTTCGGGTGTTGCGTAAGGCGATCTTGAGATTTTCGCAGACTTCGGTGGTGACGGCAGCAGCGGCTTCGGGGGTGAGCGATCGCGTATTCGTCAGCACAAAGAAAATTGGCGAGGCATCTTGCAGCCCCAGCATCAGCGTTTCTATGTCCCATTTCAGCAGCAGCAAGCAGCTATGCACCGTCTGCGAGCCGGTTGGGTCATCATCTAAAACGATGATCTTGGGTTGAGATAGAGTGGCCATTAGAATCCAAACGCAGAGATCTAATTCCTATTTTGTCGGAAAGAGGACAAAGGCGATGAGATAGCTTACCAAACTACAGATTAAAATCGAGGCAGCGTTGAACAAAATCGCCAGATTTTTGCGGAATTTGGGATTGTATTCCAGGGCGTCGCCGACAATTTCTAGCGTGGGACGGTAGTTTGTCCCGTCTGGGGCTTCGGCTTCGCTGTGAAGCTGCTGAGTGTGCACAGCCAGATCGTTGAGCAGGTAGCGCATCCAAAAGGTGAGACCAATGGCAGCGATAAAGGCGATCGCGGCAATTGTCAGCGGATGAATAGCAATATTGATCAGCGTAATGGCTCGATTAGACAGCTCGTAGCGAGAGAGGCGCAATACGGCCCATACCAGCCCTGAGATGCCGGTTTTGTACAGCAGTGACAGGTAGGCGCTGCGATCTTCTGCCAAAAACCGCTGGAAAACAGTCGATTCGCTCGGATCTATTGCGGATTTGGGTGTTTTGCTGGCTGTGCCTTTTTTGCCTTTACGAGCAGCGGTTTTTCCGCTGGTGCGGCGCGATTTTCGGGGGCTAGCGGTGTCCGCTTTGACGGCAGATGAGGCAGATTGGGAGGTCGATTTGGCTGTTGTGGCGGCAGAATCTGCAAGGCTGGATGCGGTTCCCGAAAGGGGGGCAAATCGGTGCGTTGCGGCGGGCGATGGCGAAGCCTTCCCAGGGAATCTTGCTTTCCCGCTGGCTTTACTGCTCACTTTACCGCTGGCTTTACTGGCCTCAGTTACTTTGGCAGCAGCATTTGCGGAGCTTGGATCGAGGCCACTCTCTTCAGTCGCTTTTGGATCTTTGGATAATTTTTCTGGCAGCTCATCTAAACCACCTGACGGGTCAGCATCGTCTTTGCTTTGGCCGTTTTGCTTGGCACCGCCAAACGGACTTTGACCATAGGTTTTAGCATCGTATGCCACGGCAGTTCCATCAGCGCTCTAGTTATGGTCACCCTACCAAGAAAATGGCCTGACAGGGAGAGCGTTATGTACTGATTTTGAACCTAATTTGATGACTTGTGCAAGCAACGACTGAATTGCTAGTGGGTTGAGCGAATGGCGGCAATATCTGCGTACAGCGGCGCAAAGCTTTCTAGCAACTGCGCATATAGCGGCAGAATCTTTTGATAGCATTCAACGTTTTCTGCAATCGGCAGATGAGCGTGCGTTTTACTCAGCATTTGGCTGACCTGATCTAAATTCTCCATATGGCCGAGCGCATAAAGCCCCAATACGGCTGCGCCAAAGCATGAGCCTTCGTGGCTTTCTGGAATAATCACCGTCTGGTTAAAGACATCGGCTAGCATCTGTCGCCACAGCGCCGAGTGGGCAAATCCGCCGGTTGCTCGAATGCTCTGGGCGGGGCCAGAAATGTCTTGCAGGGCAGTGGAAATGCTGTGCAGATTGTAGACAATGCCTTCTAAGACCGCGCGGATGATGTGGGCTTTAGTGTGGTTGAGCCCAAGGCCAAAAAAGCTGCCTCTAGCATCGGCATCCCACAGCGGCGCGCGTTCGCCTGCTAAGTAAGGGTGAAAAATTAGCCCTTCTGAGCCTGCTGAAACGGTCGCGGCAATTTCGGTGAGAATATCGTAGGCGTCTTTTTTGAGGAGCTTGGCTGTATTGACTTCGGTATCGGCTAAATTGTCGCGAATCCAGCGCAGCACAATTCCGCCGTTATTAGTCGCCCCACCAATCACCCAGTGATTTTCGGTAAGCGCGTAGCAAAATAGCCGCTCTTTTTTGTCGGTTTGGGGGCGGGTCTGCATGGCTCTAACCGCGCCGCTGGTGCCGACGGTGATGGCGAGCGTTTGAGGTGCTAGTGCTCCCACCCCCAGATTTGCCAACACGCCATCGCTAGCTCCAATTACAACGGGCGTATTCGCTGCGAGACCCAAGCTGCTAGCCGCTGCTGCCGTCATCGGCGCAAGGATATGAGTCGTAGGCACCAATTGAGACAATTGCTGGGCGCTCACCCCCGCAAGACTCAGCGCTTCCTCGTCCCAATCCAGCGTTTTCATATTAAAAAGGCCAGTGGCATTGGCGATCGAGTAATCCACCACATACTGCTCAAACCAGCGGTAGAGCACGTACTCTTTGATCGAGATAAATTTGGCTGCTCGCGCAAAAATATCCGGCTGCTGATTGCGTAGCCACAGCAGCTTTACCAGCAGCGACATCGGGTGAATGGGCGTTCCGGTGCGCCTGTAAAGCTCATGCGCGTTGCAGCGCTGCCGAATTTCGCTGACCCAAGGCGCACTGCGGCGATCTGCCCAAGTAATGCTATTAGTCAGCAGTTGGCCGTACTTATCTACTGCGATTAGGCTGTGCATCGCCGTGCTAAAAGACAGCCCAATGATGCTGCTTGCTTGCGCCTGACACCGATTGACGACCGCCCGAGTACTTTGTACGACTGCTTGATAAATCTTGTCGGGATCTTGCTCTTGCACATCTGCTTGGGGCGAGAGCAGCGGATAGCCGATGGAGTGCTGCCCCATAACTCGACCATCGAGTGCAAATAAAACGACCTTAGTGCTAGTCGTGCCGATGTCGATACCGAGAATACAGTCAAAAGCAGCCATGATTTAGACAGATGAGCTGAGAAGGCTTCAAATATTGTGGCAATTACGGTGCGTCGGCGCTGGCTTTGAACTGGCGGACGGCTTCTTCAAAAAAGGTCAGCGGTGCGCCGCCCGGAATCAGCAGTTCGTTCATGATAAAAGTGGGGGTGCCTCTGATGCCAAAGGCTTCGCCGAGGGCAATGTCTTTGTTGATGGCGGCTTCGGCTTCAGGGCTATTGCGATCGCGCTCAAACTGCTCCATATCCAGCCCAATCTGCTCAGCTAAAAACACATAATACGCCTCACCGAGCTGGTCTTGATAGGCAAATAGACCATCGTGATACAGCCAGAACTGATTCTGCTGAGCGGCGGCCCAAGCGGCCTTGGCGGCGGGCATAGCCTGATCGTGAATGCGCGTCAGCGGAAATTGCTTGTACACATACAGCACATCGTCTGTGTGGCCTTTGGTGAAGCTTTTCATGTCGGCGGCAGCGATCGCACAATACGGACACTGAAAATCTGAAAACTTAATCAGCACGATTTTCGCATCTAATGGCCCCTTGGTCGGTGAGGTGCCAATCAGTTCAGGGCGATCCATGCTGTCTATAACGCTTTTGACCTGTGCCATTTGCGCCTCAAACTCAGCCCGATCGGCTTGTTCAGTGGCAGCGTCACTGGGCTGTGGGGCTTCGTCCGCAGCAGCGGGCGCGATCTCCTGGGAAGGCTCCGCCATTGCCTGATCGCCTTCGGCCTTACCAGTAGAGGCAGGATCGCCACTGCAACCCAGTAAACTCAGCGCCACAGCAAGCGTTAGCACGATTGGCTCTAGCTTCACAATTCTCATACGCTAATCCACCCAGCCAATATCGTCATCACTCATCATGCTATTGCTTTGACCCGCTGGCGGCGTGCCGCGCTGAATGGCATATTCAGGAATGGATTTGTGGTTGGAGTAGGGCGATCGCCTGACGCTGAGTGAGGCGCGATCGCTGGGCTGAGCAGCAATTTTTTCGGCGGTTGCTGGCTGTGGAGCTAGCCGCTTAGCATCAAGCTTGCTCTTGTCGGTCAGCTCGACGATGGTCTGCTTCGCGGCTTCCAGGTCATCTGTGAGCTTTTTGATCTGAGCGTCTTTCTTTTTGCCGTCGTTTTCGGTCTTTTCGAGGCTATCTTTAAGCTCAAAGATGCGACTTTGATGGGTGTCAATATCGCCCTGCAAAGCACTGATTTGAGCGGTTGATTGCTGGAGTACCTCGTTTAGTTTGGCCTCTAGATCAGCAACTTTGGGCGCTAGATCTGGGGTGGTTTGAGTGTCTGCTGCTTTTACGGCAGACGATTTTGTCGCAGCGGCTTTGGTGGAGGCTGACGCTGGGGAGCCAGATTTACTGGCACTTTTGCTGGTACTTTGGCTGGCACTTGTTTTTGAAGTAGTCCGTTTAGCCGCTGTTGCTTTAGCCGCAGATGCTTTAGTTACCGATGGTTTGGCCGATGGTTTGGCCGATGGTTTGGCCGAATCACTGGCCGATGGTTTGGCCGAATCACTGGCCGAATTACTGGGAGCTAATTTTGCGGCGGCTGGCACTGAGGCCGATGATTTTTCTACCTCTTCTTTAAGTAAATCTGCAATCCGCTTTTTAGTCATGAATCTTTCCAATCGGTTTGAATTTCGTCAGCAACTCTAATGTAATCAGCCCTCGCTTCAACGGCGTTTTTACCTTTCAGATGAGTAATCGGAACACCTTCTAAAGCGGCGCGCTCATGGGCTTTGTAGGTTTTAACAAAAGCGTAGCAAGCCGGAATGTTGAGTTCCATCAGCATGTTTTGAGCTTCGAGCGCTTCATTGAGGCTGCGAGAGTCTCCCTTTGTCAGCAG
>QBMP01000103.1:13272-13661 GCA_003242115.1 Phormidesmis priestleyi | reverse complement strand
GCTTTGAGCCGACGATTGACTATGTGGTGACCAAGGTGCCGCGCTTTGCCTTTGAAAAGTTTCCCGGCGCTTCGTCTACCCTGACCACGCAAATGAAGTCAGTGGGCGAAGCGATGGCGATTGGCCGCACCTTTAATGAGTCTTTTCAAAAGGCGCTGCGATCGCTTGAAATTGGCAGAGCCGGTTGGGGCTGCGATGGCCCCGAAAAGCTGCCGACGCTTTCTAAAGTGCAGGCTGACCTGCGCAGACCTCACCCGGAGCGTATTTTTGCGATTCGCCACGCCATGCAGCTCGGCCTCACGGTCGAAGAAATTTATGAGCTAACGGCGATTGATCCCTGGTTTTTAGACAAATTCAAAGTGCTGCTGACAATTGAGAAATTTATGAAG
>QBMP01000103.1:11969-13262 GCA_003242115.1 Phormidesmis priestleyi | reverse complement strand
GCCTGATATCACTAAGGCGCAGATGCTGGCGATTAAGCAAGAGGGCTTTAGCGATCGCCAAATTGCTTTTGCCGCCAAAACCAACGAAGACAATGTGCGCACCTACCGCAAGTCGCTCGGCGTGATCCCGGTATACAAAATGGTCGATACCTGCGCCGCTGAGTTTGAATCATTTACGCCTTACTACTACTCTACCTACGAAGAAGAAAGCGAAGTGCTGCCGTCTGACCGGCGCAAGGTGATGATCCTGGGCGGTGGGCCGAATCGAATTGGCCAGGGCATTGAGTTTGACTACTGCTGCTGCCATGCCTCGTTTGCGCTGCAAGCCGACGACTATGAAACCATCATGGTCAACTCCAATCCGGAAACGGTTTCGACCGATTACGATACGAGCGATCGCCTCTACTTTGAGCCACTGACTAAAGAAGACGTGCTCAATATCATCGAAGCCGAAAATCCCGATGGCGTGATTGTGCAGTTCGGCGGACAAACGCCGCTAAAGCTGGCTTTGCCGTTGCAGGCTTACCTTCAGCAAATCGCCGACTCTGACCACCCCGACAGCATCAAAACCAAAATCTGGGGCACCTCTCCCGATGCGATTGACGCCGCCGAAGATCGCGAACGCTTTGAGAAAATTTTGCGTGAGCTAGATATTCGTCAGCCGCCCAACGGCATTGCCCGCAGCTACGGTGAAGCGCTCAACATTGCCCAAAAAATTGACTACCCCGTGGTCGTGCGCCCTAGCTATGTGCTCGGCGGTCGGGCAATGGAAATTGTCTATTCTGACACCGATCTTGAGCGCTACATGACTACTGCTGTGCAGGTAGAACCCGATCATCCAATTTTGATCGATAAGTTTTTAGAAAACGCGGTGGAAGTCGATGTCGATGCGCTGTGCGATCGCACCGGCCATGCCGTCATTGGCGGCATTATGGAGCACATTGAGCAAGCAGGCATCCACTCCGGCGACTCGGCCTGCTCTTTACCCACCGTCACCCTTTCTGAAGCGGCGCTAGCCACCATTCGCGACTGGACGTTTAAGCTCGCCAAGCGGCTTCAGGTGATTGGCCTGATGAATATTCAGTACGCTATTCAGGGCGATACGGTATTCATCATTGAAGCCAACCCTCGGGCCTCGCGTACCGTCCCCTTTGTTTCTAAAGCCACTGGCGCACCGCTAGCTCAACTTGCCGTGCGCCTGATGTCTGGCAAAACCCTGGCCGAACTGGATTTCACCAAAGAAATCATCCCGCCTCACATCTCCGTCAAAGAAGCAGTTTTCCCTTTCAACAA
>QBMP01000103.1:0-11959 GCA_003242115.1 Phormidesmis priestleyi | reverse complement strand
GCCCTGAAATGCGCTCTACCGGCGAAGTGATGGGCATTGACACCAGTTTTGGGCTGGCCTATGCCAAAGCCGAACTCGCCGCTGGCCAGCATTTGCCATCCGCTGGCACCGTTTTCATCTCCGTGAATGATCGCGACAAAGAAGCTGTTGTACCGATTGCCAAAGGCTTTACCGAACTAGGCTTTACGCTTTTAGCAACGGGCGGTACTCACAAAGCGCTGAGCGCTGCTGGCGTAGAAGCCGCGATGGTGCTCAAGATTTTTGAAGGCCGTCCGCATGTGGGCGACGCGCTTAAAAACAAAGAAATTCAGCTCATTATCAATTCACCGATTGGCGCAGCAGCCCAAGAAGATGACCGCATCATTCGCCGCACTGCGCTCGAATCAAAAATTCCGATTGTGACTACCATTGCGGGTGCCAAAGCGACCTTAGCCGCCATCGGTTCTCTCAAAGAAAATAAGCTAACGGTAAAAGCGCTGCAAGACTATCTGGCTAAAGTTTAGGTTTTATTGAGCATTGGCCTACAAAAAAAATCTCGAAGATCTAATCGATCTTCGAGAGAAAGCAACTTACTCAATAAACAAACTTAAAAACCAAATGGGCCGCTAGAGAGTTTCGCTGGAGGGGGTAATAAAAGCTCTCGGCTCAAGTACAAAAAAGCAAATGACGGCTAGCACAGCGCAGAAACCAAACCCGGCTGCACACAGGCTATAAGTAATAATACGGAGCATAGTAACAACCTCCAGGTTGGATATTTGGATGCTATATTCTGACTTTATACTGAGGGATTCTTGGCGGCTAAACAATAACTAAACAATAACTAAGTAATAGCAATGTATAAATAGTAACGCGCTGTTCTTCTCCTGTTATATTCACGGAGAGGCTCAATGGCAGTAGCTGCCAGTTGGCTCTACCGTGATTTTACACAAAAAGCCGAAATGTGAAGCTGATTGAAACCCTAGCGATCGCATTTGCCTACTTGAAATAGCTGGCGGCAACTACACAACCGGCAGTTGCCAGCGCTGAGGATCAAATTCAGCGAGCTGAGTAATCACTTCATCCGCTTGGTGATAAAGCGCTCTATCCATATAGGCGGCTGGCACTGCAACGACACTCATGCCCGCCTGCTTGGCCGCTTGCACCCCCGCCGGAGAATCTTCAAATACCAAGCATTGCTCTGGCCGCGCGCCGAGGCGTTGCGCCGCTACCAAAAAGCTGTCTGGAGCTGGTTTGCTGCGCTTGACTGCCGGATCGCTGCCCAGCACTATCACTTCAAACAGCGCTAGCCAGTCGTGATAGCGCTGAATTTTGAGCTTAAAGGTGACTTCTGCGGAACTGGTGGCGATCGCCTGCTGCACCCCTAGCGCATGAAACCGCTGAGTCAGCGCAACCGCTCCCGGCATTGGCTGCGCCTGGGGTAACCGATCAAAAATAAGCTGATTGCGCAGCTCTAAATGCGCCTGCACCGTCAGCGGCAGGGCCAGATCTTCAATCAAGATTTGGGCGCAGTCGATGGCTTGGCGGCCCATAATTTTGCGATGCAGTGCCGGAGTCACCGCTTTACCATATCGCTGGGCAATTTTTTCATATACAGAGCGATAAATGGGCTCTGTATTCAGCAGCAGCCCGTCAAAATCGTAAATTAGGTGTGTGATTTTTGGCATAAGCCCACAGCTGAGCGATCGCCTAACACTATCTCATGATCAATCCGCTCATGATCAATCCGCCAGTTGGCTCTACCAACGGGCAATCATTTGGATTAGCGCTAGCGATCGCTCAGGAAGAAGGGGCTCTTAGTCTTTGACACATCAGAACTTTATGAACTGCTTCATGATGTGAAGCAAAAAATCAGAAAAAAATTGGGCTTTTAATCCTGCGAAACAAGGTTAAAAGCCCAATCTTTGGTATCGTTTATTAACGATTTTGGTCACAATCGGCTCAATTTAGAGCAGCCTAGCTTTTGCTGAAGGCATTACCACTTTGGTCGCTAGCCCTGCGGACTTGAGCCCTTTAATCAGCCACCAAGTCATGTCTATTTCCCAAGGCGTTAGCCCAGCTTTGGCCATTTTAGGAAAGGCGTGGTGGTTGTTGTGCCAGCCTTCTCCATAGGTCAAAATGGCTACCCACCAGAGGTTTCGAGAGTTGTCATCGGTATCGAAGTGGCGATAGCCGGACATGTGGTTGGCTGAGTTAATTAGCCAAGTGCAGTGCCACAGCACCACCGCTCGCACAAACACGCCATAAATCACAAACGACCAGCCACCGAGCAGATAGAGCACTAGGCCAAGCGGCACCTGTAATGCCAAAAAGTACTTGTCCAGAAAGGCGTAGTAAGGGTCGCGGGCAATATCGGGCGCGTTTTTGGCGTACACCTTACGGTCAAACACTTCGGGCTTAAGGTAGAACATCCAGAACATATGGCTCCACCAGAACCCCTTTTTCGCAGAGTAGGGATCTTTTTCTACATGCTCTGTAAAGGCGTGATGCTGTCGGTGACCAGCCACCCAAAAGGTAGGCCCGCCCTGAAGCGCCAGCGCGCCCACTGTCGCAATCACGTACTCTAGCCACTGCGGTACTCGAAAGCTCCGATGGCTCAACATGCGGTGATAGCCCATGCAGATGCCGACGCTACCACACAGCCAGTGTAGAACAATGGCAACGCCTAGAGCCGACCAAGAGAAAAACCAAGGAGCTAATAGGGCCAAGCCATGAAACACTGCAAAAAAGCCGATGGTAGCCCAGCTAATTTTGGGGGCAACCGAATCAGCGCTTGAGTCGGTCGGGGCTTCAGCGCTCATTGCTTCAGTACTCATGGCTTCAGAGAAATGAACATTTGGTTCAAATTCAGGCGATCGCGATTTTAAATGGGGTTGGGGCAAGTTGCGGGTGTTCATAGCCTACTGTAGAGTATTGCAAGTAACGCTTACATTCATAGTTATAGCTCGGTGGCTGGGAAGATGCAAGTGATACTTGCAAAAATACCTCTAAGGTAGTATCTGCTACCTTTCCTTTTAGCTATTTTCAGACTCTAAATGCTGGATTGTACTCGGTAAGGTAGCTATGACAATGATTGAGAGTAGTGGTTAAAAGTAATGACTGAACGTAAGCCCTCTAGCCGTGAGCGGATTGTTGCAGCGGCGCGATCGCTATTTTTAGCGCAGGGAATTACGGCGACGACGACGAAAGAAATTGCTGAGCAGGCAGAAGTCAATGAGGTGACCTTATTTCGTCAGTTTGGCAGCAAGCAGGGCTTGCTTTTGGCGGTATTGCAAGAGGCGTCTATTTTGGCGCAAATGCAGGTTGCCCTCACTGGCATTATGGGTGCGAACGATCCGCTGATGGCCTACGGTTCACTAGGGTTGGATCTATTAGGTGAGGTGCCGGAACTGGTGCGATCGCTGATTGATGAAGCCGGTCAATCGCCCCCTGAAAATCGTCAGGCGCTGGGCCAAGCGCTGCGTCAGGCTAATCAGCAAACCGTCAGCTATTTACGACTATCCGCTGTCGATCTTCCGGCGAATCTCTCGATTGAATCGGCTGCGGGGCTGTTGAATACGCTAATTTTGGGCTATGCAGTACTGACCTTTAGCAGTGAAGATCATGGTCTATGGCCCCATGCTAATGAGTTTTTAGCCGCTGTGAAGACGCTGTTTTTGGCCGCTGAGCAGATGACCGCTGGGACGGCAGCTGAAATCCTAAATGAAACGGCAGATGCAATCCTAAATGAAACGGCTGAGCGTGTTAATTTAGCTGGCTCAGCCCATGCGACAGCCAATACGACGGTAGCAGATCTACCCGCTGAGAAGGTGCGATCGCTTTTTCAAACCGCCAAAAAGCAAGGCTTACAAGCCTACGCGCTCACGTACCTGCTGTTCGGCGCAGGGCTGCGCATAGAAGAAGCCGCGATGCTGCTGCGATCGCACTCCCTCAGCGGCAAAAATCAGCACTTGCTCGCCCTCACCGGCTTTGCCCCCCGACAAGTCCCGCTAAACCGATGGATCATGGGCAATCGTTACGGCACCTACTTAAAAAATCCGCTGACCCAGTGGCTGAAAAGCCGCTCAGATGACAGCCCCTATGTTTTTATTGCCGAGCCAGGAGAACCTTTAGCTGAAGCTGGAATCCTGACTTTGTGGGCCGCGATCGCTACCGCTGATACGACTAATTCTGTTAGCGATATCAAACAGATCACGCCCTTTCAAGCGCATCAAACTTGGTGCATAGAGCTATTGATGAAAGGTATGGGCTTAGAGAATTTGAGCCTGCTCTCAGGGTCAAGCCTAGCCGACTTACAGCCCTACGCCCGCCGTGCCAAAGAAAAAGCCGCTTTAGAAGCCGCTCTGGCCATTGATCAGAAGAGTTAAGATTCTGGCTAAGGTTTTAGTCTAATGCTCTACCGGCAGCGTTATCTCAAAGACTGTTCCTTTGCCGACCTCAGAGTCAACTGTCAGCGTACCGCCGTGCTTTTCCACCACAATGGCATAAGCAATTGCTAAGCCGAGGCCCGTCCCTTTGCCGACCGGCTTAGTCGTAAAAAGATGATCAAAAACGCGAGCCTGAACGTCTGCATCCATGCCAGGGCCATTGTCGGTAACGCGAATGGTGACCCATTGAGAATCAGCGAGGGCAGTCGTAATGACGATGCGACTAGGGTTGTTGATAACTTCAGCGAGCGATCGCTGCTGATTATGCTCTTCAATGGCATCAATGGCATTGGCAACAAGATTCATAAACACCTGATTAAGCTGACCGGCAAAGCAAAAAATATTGGGTAACTCACCGTAGTTTTTAACCACCTCAATCGGCGGACAGCTTTCGCCAGCGCTTAAACGATGCTTCAAAATGAGCAGCGTACTGTCTAAGCCCTCATGCAAATTAAAGGCCACTTTGTAGTCGGTGTCGGCGCGTGAAAAGGTTCGTAAGCTGTTGCTAATATCGCTAATCCGGCTAATGCCAAAGGTCATAGAGTGCAGCAAACTAAGCAAATCTTCCTGAACAAAAGCAAAATTTATCTCTTCCATCTCTTCTAAAATCATTTCTCTGGGCTCATCGTTGAGCACCAAATCCAATACACCTAAGAGATCTTTTACATAGCTAAGCGCAGGCTTGAGATTTCCCTTTAAAAAGTTAACTGGATTGTTGATTTCATGGGCTATACCAGCCACCAGATTACCCAACGCAGACATTTTTTCATTTTGCACCAGCTGTATGTGAGAGTTTTTGAGATCGGACAGCGCGCATTGAGTTTGATGGTATAGCCGCGCATTCTCTAAAGAGATTGCCGCTTGGGTGCAGATTAAATTTAAAACTTCGACTCTGTTACCTGTAAATGCGCCAATTGTGAGGTTGTTTTCTAAATATAAAATAGCGATCAGCTTACCTTGGCTGAGAATCGGCGCGCACAGAATGCTCTTGGGCTGATGGCGCAGCACATAAGGATCGACCGCGAGACTAGCGTGAACAGCGGCATTGAACACAATCGTAGGTTCGCAGGTGTGTTTAACCTGGTTTATGAGCGATAGGGGCACCTCTTTTCCTGGCTTAATTGGCTGCGACGTCAATAAAACAGGTGGCTGATCTAATTCAGCTAACGCTTCTATAACCCATTCAGCTTCTAGCTGATTTTCTTCAGATTTAGGCATGAGCAAAATGCACTTCTCGGCTCCCGCATTTTGAATAACGGCCTCTAGCAGCGTAGAGAGCAGCCCGTCTAGCTCCATTTCACTAGAGAGAACTTGAGAGGTATGCAGCAGCGTTGTGAGATCAATCGCGTCAGCAGCGCTAGTAGTGTTGGTGCTGGTATGGGTGGTATTGGCGTAAGCCAAAATCGTATCGGTGGAAGATAGATTTTGCTGTGGCCCCTGTAAAATGGCCGCGAGCAGCATAGGGTAGCGGCGCTCTAGATCAGCAATTTTAGCTTTTTCGCCCCACTGGCTGTAGCCGTAATAAGCATCTATTAAATAGCTTTGGGCAATTCGGCCTTTGCCCCACAGCAGATAAAACTGAGCGGCAATTTCGTTGGCCAGCGCTTCTTCTTGAACAAATTCATTGGCTTGAGCCAGAGCTATTGCCTGATCATAGTGATCAATTGCGATCGCTTTTTCTCCCGACAGGCGGCAGCGCTCAGCTTCGACCAAATGCCAGCGATGCAAATGGTTCATGGGCGCTAGTCTTGCCCAAGTTTTTAGCTGCTCTTGGTTGACAATCACGCGGGGCAGTTGTTGAATATTGCCAATGGCTAAACAGCTCAGCGAATCGTAAAACAACAGCGCTGGCATCCACTGCGAACTGCTAATGCCAGATGAATAGCAAAGAGCATGGTCAAAATGCTGCTGCGCCGCCTGTGGCCGCGAAAACAAATAGGCCAAAATCCCTTTGTTCAAGTAGGTGTAGCAAAGCCCGGTGCGATCGCTCGCAGCTAGCTGAATCGGCAGCATTTTAGCCTCGCTGTAGGCTTCGCCTTCAAGCTGATCGCACTGGTCACTATTGTTACTATGGTCACCATCGCCCAGCAGGTTAAGCAGTACCTGCTGATAAATGCCGAGGTAGTTGCTAGCAGCGTGTTGCTGAAGCTGACTCACACTAGCGCGATAGTGCGCAATCTTGGTCGCCAGCTTTTCGAGGCTGTGGCCTGCCAAATAGCTATAGTGGCAGTGGATGGTGATAGCCCAAGCCGCGTACTCATTGTCGCCATTTTCTAGGCCGGTTTGGTACAGCGATCGCAGCGGCTCTAGGGTAGAGGCTACCGACGCCTTCCAAGGCTGAATCAAAAAATATACCAGCGTCATGACTCAGATTTGGATATCTTTGGCCGGAATTTTCTCCAGCAAATTCAGCGCTAACTCTCCGATTAAATGCGCTTGGCCAATCTCATCACTCCCATTACTCCCATTACTCCCATTACTCAGACCGCATAGAATTACGCCATACCAACCATACAAAAATGAAGATAAAGGGCTGTTACCATCGGTTAAGCAGCGGTCAAGCCCTGCACAAACCAGCAGAGGCAGCACGTCGGGCCTAGCAATGTAGGCGGCTGAAACCGCTTTTGTGAGCAAGCGAATAATCGCCAGCGATCGCCTATCGTTCATTTCGGGCAAATGAATCAAATCAGCGATGGGCTGCTGAGAAAGTCGTTCAGCCGTATTTTGAAGCGCTTGTTGCACAGCGATCCGATCTGGCCGAGCCGGTATTTCTACGCCTAATTGAGCCAAAGCATTTAGGGTAATATCGACGGCCTGTAAGAAGTGATGTTGGCCGATGGTCGCTTGAATTTGAATTTCGTAAACATCAATTTTATCCAGCAGGTCGTTAGATTGCTGCAATACGGTGTTGATAGTGCGCTGCATCACCACCAAATCGCCTTTGAGGTAAGCCACTTCAGCCGCTTCATTGTGCAAATGCAGCATCAGCGCATACTGACTTTGCCAGCCGTTGACGGGCATCAGGGCGATCGCTTGAATCAGGTATTCGAGGGCAGCTGTATGAGCAGCGGCACTTTTGGCTTTACGGCTAGCGAGTCGATTTAGCTGAACAAGCGCTGGCCGTAGCGCCGCCAGTTCAGAAGTCTCAGAAGTCTCAGAAGCTTCTCGAATCAAGCTGATGCCCTGATTCAGATGGTTGACAATATCAGAAAGCTGTTGATCTAACCCAGACAAATCTAATCCAGACAAATCTAATCCAGACGACTCTAAAGGCTGATTAAGTGTTTGCGAATCAAATGCTCTGGACGCTTGCTGAATTGCCTGTAATAAACCAGGGTTGTTCTTGAGCAAACGCTGGCCGATGCCGAGGTGAGCTGAAATCTGTTGATCTGAATCAATTAGACCATAGGCAGCTTGCTGAACGCGATCACACAAAAAACGGTAGGTAGCATAAACAGCATTAACCTGAGTAGCCTCAACAGTTTTTTGGTCAAATTTCTGGTCAAATTTCTGGTCAAATTTCTGGTCATGACTCAGCAGGGGTAAAATCAGTCCTGCTTGAATCGCTGGCGATAGATGGGCAACCGTTGCTTCTATTGATAGCTGAGTAGCGCTCACCAGGGTTGCCAAATCAAATTCAGCCCCAATGCAGGCCACAAGATTGAGGATCGCTTGCGTGTTTGAAGAAAGGCTCGTCTGCTTCAGGTGATGCTTTTGGGGCCTTTGATTTCTAAGATGAGCCATCGCACCGTAAAATGCCTCGCTTCAAAACCTAATCAAGCAGACCTAGCCACTTTAAGCGAACTTATTACAAATGGAAATATTGTTCCTTATATCGATTATTGCTATAGCCTAAGCGAAGTCCCGACAGCGATTCGTCGCCTTGAGCAGCGACAGGTATTTGGGAAAATTGCGATCCAAGTTTGAAAGATTTGTGAGGATGCCTCTAGTGATGGAGATTGGTGGCCGCGATCAATGCGTATTTTTCAGATAATTGCCTGATAAGGTTTGTAGCCAATTTTTCATTTTTCTCAATTGAATAATTTGGATAATTAAGGATAGTTGTAATGCCTGTTACGCCATCTAAAAAAATATTTCAGCCGTTGTCTCGTCGGCTAATCATGCGCTTATTGATTGCCCTATCAGTTGCAGCTATGCCTACAGCAGCAGCTTTACGTAGCACGGCTCAAGAGTCTGCGGTACCGCTGGTTGAGTTTAGCGATACTCAGGGTTACTGGGCCGCTGCCTGCATTGAGCGCATGGGCAGCAGCGACTATATGAAAGGCTATGCCAATCGCCGATTTTTGCCAGATAACACGATGAGTCGGGCTGAATTTGCAGCGGTGATGGCGAAAATTTATGTGAATGCTCAAAAGATTCGTAATGCGCCTCAATTCACCGATGTTCCTGCCGGTTTTTGGGCCAAAGATGCGATCGCTAAAGCTTACGAGCAGGGTTTATTGGAAGGCTATCCTAACAATCAATTTAAGCCCAGTGAGCTGATTTATCGGGCTCAGGCCATCACTATTTTGGCGAAAGCCGAAGGGCTGAGAAATCCAGACGATGCAGAAGCTATTCTCAATCGGCTGTATGTTGATCAAGGAGAGATTCCGGACTACGCGAGGAGCCCGATCGCTGCCGCCACAGAAAGAAGATTTGTTGTAAACTATCCCATCGTCGAGCGGCTCAGACCGACCGCTAGCATTGTGCGAGGAGAAGTCGCGGCGATGCTGTGTCAGGCCACTATGTATGGCATTGACTACCGCTATAACGTACCGGCTGAATATGTAGTGACGGTAGTGAACCGTTGGCGCGATCGCTTTGTCAGGCCCGCAGTCGATCCGAGCCTCGGGTTTGATAGAGACGGGTTTGCCCTGAAAGCGGGAGAATCTATTGACAACAGTACGCCGCTAGTGGGCATGGTAAATCTCGACGGGCAGTGGGTGATTGAGCCGCGTTTTGATAGTTTGAGCAGATTTTCAGATGGGGTTGCCATTGGTCGTTCACCCCAAGATCCTGAAATGTCCGAAGTGATTGACCAGCAAGGTCACACCATTTTTTCTACTAGATATCCTATTCTAGGCTTTTCTGAGGGACTGACGGCCTTTTCAGGTAAAAATAGACTGCAAGGCTTTTTAGATAAAACAGGAGCCATCGTTGTTCCTGCGCAGTTTTTTGAAGCAGAGTCTTTTTCTGAGGGCCTAGCGCGAGTAGCTAGACTTGACGATCAGGGCTACAGACAGTATGGCTTTATAGATAAAACGGGAGCCGTTGTCATTCCCTTGCAGTACAAGTCAGTTCAGGAAACTTTTCAAGGCGGTTTGGTTGGCGCTCGGCCTAACGATTCTGAGCTATGGGGCTATTTTGACAAAACAGGAGAATGGGCTATTGCACCACAATTTACCGCCGTTCAATCCTTCTCTGAGGGGCTAGCAGGGGCGACCAAAAGCCAAAAAACAAATGAACAGTGGGGTTTTATTGATCGTACAGGCGCGTTTGCGATCGCGCCCCAATACTTCTCCCTAGAACCTGTTTACAACGAAGCGATCGGAGCCTTTGTTGGGCCGAATGCGGTGACATGGTTTAACGAAGGGTTCGCGACAGTCAGATTAGGAGCCGCCGTCGGCTTAATTGATCGCACCGGGCAATGGCGAATCAGTCCTGCCGACTTTGAAGGACTAATCGCTGATATTGGCGTGGTTCAAGGCGGGATAGTGGGCGTGCAAATAGGGGGCGACGGAGCCTATCTGAAGGTTGCGCAGCCTTAGTCAGCAGGTTGTCTGAAGAACCTTTTCTGTTGCATTCATAAAAACTGTAATTTGGAGTCTTAAAAATGAATTTATCAATAGCTTCGTTCAGTAAATTAGGTTTAGGAGGGTTGCCGCTTGCTGTCATGGCGATCCTTTTGGCCCCAGCCGCAAAAGCTGAATACCCTTGTTCTTTTGCTGGCCCTGGCGAGATAGTTGTTGGCAGTACTGAAGGTGGCGGGGGCATTGCCTCTGTCTTACTTTGTGATACCGATCCGTATTATCAAGATGAGCCGTATGAGCCAGAGAGTGATGGTGGTTCTAGCTATTACGATCCAGAATTTGCGGCGCTAGAATTTCAGGCTACTGCTGCCTTTTTCGGTTTGCAACAGCAGGCAAACTTATTGCAAGACCCCGACTATCTGAGATATTTGTCGGGCGGCTGGAGGCTGTTCCCGACGTCAGTTTCAGGCGAAACAGCACCCGGTGAATATTGTGTGGCCTCCTTTTTCAAAGCATCAATGAACCCAGACGCTAACGATGCGCCCGTGATGATCAATTTATCTGGCCCTGGTGGCGACTATGAAGGGGCGCTTCTCACCTTTGCGTCAGAAGCAATTCCCAAGCCTGACACTATGCAGATGATCGCTGTGACGCTGACTCAAAACAACGAGCCCTCGGTAACGGTGCAAGCATTCAATTACTCAGTACCCGATCTGCCCTTTGGCGTAATTGCGTTGGCGGTGCCGACGATTGAGGCCGCTTTGGACGGAATGGAAGATGTCCAGAGTTTTGACGTCGCCATAGATGGCCGCTCTGTGGCTAATACCACTTGGCATAGTGGCCTGAGAGTGAGAGATGAATTTCGGCGGTGCTTGAATGGTCAACCGTATTTGGCAACCGATATTGACATCGTACCAGAGCGTTTGAAGAAACATCTTGTAATAAGGCATTGATGGGTTGTTCGTAGGGTATAGCAGTTAGTTGGGAGAACGCTTTCCTTCTTCTTTCTTTCTATAAGACGCTAGAAAATCATATCGGCGCAATCTGGACATTTGGGCATGAGCGCGATCGCTTAGTCCGAGACAAAATGGCAGACAGAATCAAGATGGCAGACAGAGAGAATCCTGCTTTTTTCTTTGTCCTTTACTAAAGTGAACGCTTCAAGCAGTTGTTTGGCCTTCTCTTATCCCAAACTGAGGTTAAACTAGGGCTTTCTCCCTACTGAACGCTGCCATGACGACTCAACTTTCCCCTGCCGAGCTGCAAGAGGTTCAAATCCTGCTAAAGGATTACGCCCCAGCTCAAGAGGCTTTAGTCACACTAGATGAGCAGGATAATATTTTGGAGGCGGCTCTGACGGAACTGATCGCAGAATCATCTGGGGCTGCGGCTTTTGGGCCGGAGCGTGAAAAATTGCGGGATGTGTTTCTGCGCAATCTGCGGCGGGAGGTTTGTGGGGATGATAGCTTTCGCGAGAAGGTGGAGAGCTATAGCAAAAGCCCGGATAAGGCGATGGTGCTAACGGGGCTGATTGTGTATGTGGTGAATTTGGTATCGCTGCCGGTTAATCCAGCGATCGCAACCATTGTAGTGCTGTGGATGCTAAAGCTAGGACTGCGAACCTTCTGCGACTACACAGAGCCAGCGTAGAAGCGCAATTGAGTTTGGGCGGAGTGTAACTAAGTTTGGGCAGAGTGTAACTAAGTTTGGGCGGAGTGTAACTAAGTTTGGGCGGAGTGCAACTGAGTTTGGGCGGGGTGCAACTAAGTTCGGGCGGGGTGCAAC
>QBMP01000102.1:8529-13798 GCA_003242115.1 Phormidesmis priestleyi | reverse complement strand
ACTTTCTTGGTCTCAATTATTAACCATGCGCTATGCCGTCTAATCCACTGGTGGAAAGAGATTTCCACTCCCATTTGACGGAACCAGTGCCCGTGAACGCATCTGGTTTCTTTGTACCGAGCACGGTCACTATTCAAGCGCAGCAATCAATCTACAGCATTGAAAAATATCTGGCGCTATTGAGCACGCTTTCAAATTACATTACGCTGGAAGACCAGACCCGCGAGGATCTGCTGATAGATATTGGCGAACACTTGGCCGAAAAGTTAGAAACCGGCGCATTCATTGCTACACACTGGTTCGCAGTCCAAATCGCCAACCGTAAGCAAAGTGCTGTCATGCAGCCACTGCGCGCTTGAGCTTTGTCATCCAGCTTTCACGACCATACACACCATTTAACAGGGCGTCTAGCTCAAACATCTGCTCGATTTGAGGCCAGTAGAGATACGCGCCGCCGCCATAGGGAATCACGTCTATAAGCTGCTCTCTGGTGGGCGTCGGCAAAGCCACTATTTCCCCATCGACGTTAGCGACCATTTCTAGGTTATCTACTCGCCAAGCGTGGCGTGAGTCATCCGCTAGCAACACCTCTACTTCTCGACTGATAGGTAAGTACTGAACAGCTTTAATCATCAACAAATTCTCCCTTATTTACATACTGCTTCCAGACGTTCTTACACTCTTTTCGATGGGCTGTTTTAATGATCGCTTATGAGCCGGATATTGCAAAAGGTAATGATTGGTTGCATTGTATCAACCATATGGCAGCATAATTAGTAGCTCTTTACCTTACCAAAAGCCTCATGGAACCGTCTTCAAGCTATACCGTTATCATTACTGGAGCCTCCTCTGGGGTGGGCCTTTATGCTACTGAGGCGCTGATTAAAAAGGGCTGGCATGTGGTGATGGCTTGCCGCGATTTGCCCAAAACAGAACGAGTTGCTAAAGAACTGGGCCTTGCGCCTGAAAGCTACAGCATTGTTAAGCTTGATTTGGCTGATCTCGATAGCGTCAGGCAGTTTGTGACTGACTTTCGAGCGATGGGTCGATCTTTAGACGCCCTAGTTGTCAATGCGGCGGTGTATAAGCCTCGGCTTAAAACGCCGGAGCGCAGCGTAGATGGCTACGAAATTAGCGTAGCGACGAATCATTTGGGTCATTTTTTGCTGTGCAATTTGCTGTTAGAAGATTTGAAAAAGTCTGCTCATCCGGAGCCGCGTTTGGTCACCTTGGGCACGGTGACCGCTAACCCGAAAGAGCTAGGCGGTAAAATTCCAATTCCGGCACCGCCCGATCTCGGTGAGCTAAAAGGCATGGAGCTAGGATTTAAAGCACCGATTGCCATGATTGATGGCAAAGCCTTTAAGCCGGGAAAAGCTTACAAAGATAGCAAGCTGTGCAATATGCTGACCATGATGGAAATGCACCGCCGCTACCACCGCGAAACCGGAATTATTTTTAATGCGCTGTATCCGGGCTGTGTGGCGGAGTCTAGCCTGTTTAGAGATGCGCCTAAGCTGTTTCAGGTGATTTTTCCGCTGTTTCAAAAGAATATTACGGGTGGGTATGTTTCTGAGGCCGAGTCAGGCGATCGCGTCGCTCAAGTCGTTGCTGATGAAGGCTTTAACAAATCAGGGGTGTACTGGAGCTGGGGCAATCGCCAAAAAGAAGGCCGCGATGCCTTTTGTCAGGAAATCTCTAATGAGGCTGATGACGAGATCAAGGCAGGTCGCCTTTGGGAATTCAGCGAAAAGCTGGTAGGACTGGCTTAGCGCTTTAATCAGGCTTTTTGAGCAGGCGCTTTAATCAGGCTTTTTAAGCAGACTTTTGATGCAGGCTCCTCAAACAGGGCAATTAAGTAGTCTATAAGGCATGACTTGCGAGGATTTTTCGCTAGCCTTATGGTTGCTAGTGATTGGAATGGTTTGAGCATGTTAGATTCTGCGCTGTGCCCGCAAGCATCGCCAACGGGGGTATGGACAAAGTTGAGCTGGGCAATTACTGAGGCGCTGTCGCAGCCGGGGTTATACCATCCGGCGGTGGTGATAGGGATACTGGTGTCGGTGGCGATTTGGCCCTGGGTTTGGCGGCGCGATCGCTGGAAAAAGCCAGTAATGGCAATGAGTCTGGGTCTGCTAGTGGTTTATTTAGCAGCGCGATCGCCGATTTTGACAGGCATTGGCAATCAGCTACTGGTGGGCTTCATCCCGGCAGATTCGGGTGAAAAAGCAGAAGCGATTGTGGTCCTGGGCCGAGGCGCACAGCATAACCCCATGCGGGCGCAAGTGGCCGAGCGGCTATGGCAGGCCAAGCGAGCACCGCTAATTTTTGCCAGCGGACGCGGTGATGCGCCTTTGATTGCCGATTTGGTCAGCGCTCAAGTGCCCAAAGCAGCGGTTTCTGGCGAGCCCTGTTCTTTGACCACCAATCAAAACGCAGAATTTACCGCTGCGCTACTAATGCCTCAAGGCGTTCATACCATCGTTTTAGTGACCGATGCGCCCCATATGCTGCGATCGCTGCTTACCTTCAAGAGCTTCGGCTTTAAGGTGATTCCGCACATCAGCCCATTAAATCCCAATACAGAACAGAGAAATCGGCGGTTCTTGGTGTTTCGAGAAAGTATCGGCCTGGTTAGCTATGGTTTATTAGGCCGATACTTTTCTCGTGAAGCGCCACCGCCTTCTGTAATTTACGTTCACCCTCATTCAAAGCCACATGCCTGATAATTTTTCTACTGGCATTAATTTTGATTCTCAAAGCTCCGTTAAGAAAGCCGCTGAGAAAGCCGTTAAAACAACCGTCAAAACAACGGCGCTAAGGCTTCTTCCGGGCGCAGATGTTCGCCGGGAATTAGAAAATTTGGCGAAGTTAGAACAGATCAGCGCAGCCGTAATTTTAGGCGCTGTCGGTAGCTTGTCTCAAACAAATTTACGCTTTGCAGGCCAAGATGAACACACCGCTCTAGCGGGCAAACAAGAGATTCTTACGTTGTCTGGAATGCTGAGCGTGGCGGGCGTTCATTTGCATATGAGCGTCTCAAATGCGCAGGGTGAGTGCCGAGGTGGGCATGTTGTTTATGGATGCTTGGTATATACGACGCTGGAAATCGCGATCGCCCTCATCCCCCATCTTGAATTTCAGCGGACATTCGATGCCGCTACCGGGTTTAAAGAGCTGAAAATAGTTCCGAACAACTCATTTCCAGAGAGCTAATTACCTTTTCTCAAATACGAGCAAACTGGCACGGACTAAATAGTAGGCCATAGCGTTGTCACCTAGCTGTATTAATCCTCCAGGCAATCCCCCCGGGGCGCATAGCAACGGGATCTATTTGTGAGATATCCTCACAGACTATAGACACATCGTTGTCTAGCCACATCAACTGAGAGGATATGTACGAACTGATGGCCTACGAACTTCCTGATTTGCCTTACGACTACACCGCACTAGCACCTCACATCTCCAAAAGCACCCTAGAATTTCATCACGACAAGCATCATGCTGGCTATGTCAATAAATTTAATGCAGCCGTAAAAGGAACTGACTTTGACACTCAGCCCATCGAAGCGGTCATTACATCTGTTGCTGACAACCCTGATCAATCGGGTTTATTCAATAATGCAGCCCAGGCGTGGAATCATACTTTTTACTGGCAGAGCATGAAGCCTGATGGCGGCGGTAAGCCATCGGGAGAACTAGCTAAAAAGATTGACGCTGACTTTGGCGGCTATGACCAGTTTGCAGAAGCCTTCACATCAGCTGGGGCTACTCAATTTGGCAGCGGCTGGGCTTGGTTAGTTTTAGAAGGAGACGCCTTGAAGGTGACCAAAACGCTCAATGCTGTGAATCCTTTGACTAGCAATCAGGTGCCCTTGCTGACGATGGATGTATGGGAGCACGCCTATTACCTAGACTACCAAAACCAGCGCCCTGAGTACATTTCTACTTTCCTGAACAGCTTGGTGAATTGGGACTTTGCGGCTCAGAACTTGGCAGCAGCTTAAAAGGAACTGTAGAGACTGGGCATTGGAGACTGGGCATCTTCTGGCTCTGTCTGGCGCTGCTAGTTGAGTACCACACAGAGCCACCTGTTATTTTTGGGGATTTTTTCCATGCTAATATCTCAACCCGACTACCCCAAGATTGTGCTCTCGTTTGAATATCGGGGGTGGAAAATTGAGCTAGATCAAAGCGAAGAGGACGGACAGATCATCTATGCAGTTTGGGCTAATGACGATAAAAGCAGCGCCGTGGCTGTTCCCTATGCCGCCTCTCAAAAGCTGGCTATTCGGTATGCAAAGCAATGGGTAGATCGGCGGCTGTCGGCCTAGTGGAGCGTCAAAACTCAATTTAGGGATTATCCCCTTTCAAGAGCTTTGATAGATATGGTTTTCAGAGATTGCTAACCCTCATTCTTAGGCTTGGCGCTCCACTAGGCTGTCTATTTATAAACTATAGGCAATGATAGGTTTACTGCATAGCCGCTAAAGGCGAGCTAAGTCTGTATTTGAGGAGTCTTTAGCGCAATGGGAATCGCTTCACCCCTCGCTGAATCTAGCGGAAAATCATTGTTTGTTTAGAAATAGGTTGTTCGGATAACTAAGCCTATTAGAAAAAATATCCCAAAAAATCCATAGTTCTATCTGGCGAGTGTTGCCCCCAGAGACTGCATGAGTTTCAATGTATAGCAATTTAATAATCTCGTGAGATTTTTTATGGCTGGGATGAATCAATTGAGAACCCTAATACTGCTAGCACTACTTGGCGGCTTGATGGTGCTTACAGGCTATCTGCTGGTAGGGGATGAGCAGGGCCTTTACTATGGACTAGGCTTTGCGGCTGTGAGTAGTTTTGGCTCCTGGTACTATTCTGATCGCGCAGCGCTGTCTGCTTTTAAGGCAGAGCCAACGCCGCGTGAAGAGGCTCCAGAGCTGAGCGATCGCATCAAAAAATTGAGTGATCGCGCTGGCATCCCCAACCCCAAGCTCTACATTGTCCCTTCAAAGTCAGCCAACGCCTTTGCTACCGGACGCGATCCTAACCACGCGGCTATAGCCCTAACAGAAGGCATCATCGACCTGCTTCCCGACGACGAACTAGACGCCGTAATCGCTCATGAACTGACTCATGTCCGCAATCGCGACACCCTCACGCAGGCAGTCGCCAGCACCTTGGCCGGGTCACTAACATATTTGGGACGCATTTTGACCTTTGGCGCACTGTACTTTCCCGTGGCGCGAGTCGGACGGCGAGGCAATAATCCGGT
>QBMP01000102.1:0-8519 GCA_003242115.1 Phormidesmis priestleyi | reverse complement strand
TGCGTATGGCAATTTCGAGAACGAGAGAATATGCAGCCGATACGGGAGCCGCCGAGATTACCCAGAATCCTTTGGCTTTAGTGCGCGCGCTCGAAAAATTAGAGGCAATGGGTCAAGAAGTTCCTATACACGGTAACCCTGCCTTTGCGCCGCTATTTATCGTCAATCCGCTTTCAAAGAAGGGCTTAATGAGCCTGTTTTTGACCCATCCTCCTACTGAAGATCGCATTGAGCGCCTAAAGGCAATGGCAAAAAGCGCTGATACGACTGCGGATACGCCCAAGGAACTGAGTCCTGTTACTTGACCTGAGATGATCAGCTAGTCCCTTGGGTTAAAACAAAGCCTTTGTCCTGCCACCTTTAGAACAATTCAGAAGCGACGGGCTAATGCGATTCGTCTATGATGCTTATTTTCCAGGTATGGTCTTCAGCTAAGCGTAAAACTGATTGATGATAGTTCTCTAAAGACTCTCGATGACCAACGCTAATGTAAGCCGTTTTTGCTGTTGCTAAGTGACCATAGAGCTGTTCTTCGTTGGCACGATCTAGTGCGCTAGTAGCTTCATCTAAAATAGTATAGACAGGCTGATGAATGAGAACACGCGCAAAGCTCAGCCGCTGTTGTTCTCCCAAAGAAAGCACATCACCCCATTCTTCTACAGTATCAAAACCCTCATCGTAGCGTTCGGCCAAATCTGGTAGGTTGACCTGCTTCAGCACTTCAGTAAGCTGCCTATCTGTTGCTTTTGTGTCGGGGTAAGGATACAGCATTTGTTGCCTGAGATTGCCAAGCACCATGTATGGCTTTTGGGGTAGAAATAGCAGATCTTGAATATCGGGTCTGAGGATGGTGCCCGTGCCAGATTGCCAGAGACCGGCGATCGCCCGCATCAAAGAACTTTTCCCACACCCACTCGGCCCCATAACCAATAGTGATCCCGCCTTATCTAAGGTCAGCGAAAGGTTCTCGATTAGCGTTCTCTGGTAGTTGGGCGTTTGGAGCGTTAGGTCATCAAGTGCTAATGTCGATGATATTTCGAGCGAAATGACTGGCAAACTGGCTTCTGTATTAGCCGGTGTATGGGTTTCAGCGGAGTGAATCGCACCTTCGGCAGTGGCGCTTTCATCTCCTTCTGATTCTTTTTTGTCTTCTAGGGATGCGGCTAAGACTTGCGGTGCTTCTGAATGCTGTTTATCTTCGAGTGCATCCGGGCTTTCGATATCGCCAATCGCCTCAGAAAAGTCATAAAGCCTGTCAATCCCAGCGCCAAAAGCTGTTAAAGACTGAAGCCGAGCAACAATAACATTGAGTGAAAAGAAAACGCGAATGAATGCGCCCTGCGCTTCGCTGACTTTGCCAACCTCAACCTCTCCACTAAATACGCCGGGAGCCACGACGATTGCAGGCAAAACAAAAGGAATAAACTCATAAAAATTAGTCAGGCCATTAAGCGCTAGTTCCCAGCTCAGCAGCTTTTTATAATTATCAAACGCGGCAATGAACCGATCTTTAATTTGCTCAGATTCTTGCCGCTCACCTTGATAAAACGCGATCGCCTCTGCATTTTCTCGCACCCGCACCAAACTAAAGCGAAAGTTCGCCTCTTTTTTGAGCTGTTCAAAGTTAAGCTTCACCAGCGGCTGACCAAAAACACCAATCGTCAGCGCCGTGCCAGCCACGGCATAGATGATGAGAAACAGCACCAGCTCTCTGGAAATTCCCCACAGTACGCCGCTAAAAGCAATGATTGATAAGACCGACTCAACGGCAACCAATCCCAAAGTCAGAGACTCTTGGGTAAAACTCCGCACGTCCTCAGCAATGCGCTGGTCTGGGTTGTCAATATCAGGGCTGAACTGATTGATGTTGTAAAAGGCGCGATCGCGAAAATACCTGTCAATAAAACTATCGGTGAGCCAACGCCGCCAGGCCAGAGCAAGGCGATCGCGCAAAAAGGTATAGCCCGCCAGCAAGGGCGCATACACGATCAAAATACCCAGAAAAATACCCACCGTTTTCCAAAAGCGGCTCTCACTTTGAGCAGATAGCGCCGAAATCAGCTCGCCTCGCTGAGTATTGAGTAACACGCTCAGCCCTGTGTAGCCCAGTAGCAGCACCACAATCAGCAGCAGCAGCCCCCGTGCTTTCCACTTGTCTTCGCCAAACCAGTAGGCTTTAGCGATCGCCCAAAAACGCTTGAATACTTTGAAATTGAACCTTTCCATACAGCGTAATAACAATCTCTATATTGCTACGGCTACTCTATCACTCTGCTGATTCTGTAGCTGGTTTCGCTGACGGCTCTGCGGCTAGCTCTTCTGCCAGCATCTCGTCATAAATCTGCGGCAACAGCGCCGACATACTGTTGTCTTCAATGCCGTAGCCTAAGCTAGTCCAAGTTCCAGAAAGCAGCTCTAAAACCTGATTGATATCGCCCGCCTGTAGCCGCTGCGCAATATCTTCACCCCAAGCTGACTTATCCGCTAGCCAGCCATACACCACCGCATCTTGATACTCCGGTTCAAAGCTGGGCTGCTGCCACATTTCATACCAAGTTGGCCGGTCAGGATGATACCTCGCGGCCTCGGCTTCCCAAGTTGTTGTCAAAAACTGATAGCGGCCTGCCGCAGTGGTGCAATCATCCTGATTTGGCCCATTCACAATTCGCACGCACTCATCCGGGTGCACGCTCAAATCCTTGACGCGATCGCCGCCATACAGTAACCGGTAAGGATCAGCCGTATTCGATTCTGCGGCTGAAATGGTGCGCATCAGCGCACGTAAGTAAGGATCGCCGCCCGTCATCACCAATGGCAAAGGCGAAGCTACCCAATCAGTTGCGCTGAGAAGGGTAAGGGGTTTGGGCTTTAGCGTCCAAACATACAGCGTCCCCACCACCCCAATAAACATCAGCAGGGTGATCACCATCGGCCCAATGCCATCCGGCTTGGGCACTCTTTTTGATTTTCTTTTATCCGCTAACATAGGTCATACCCTCAATCATCGAATCACTATGACCCCTATCGAATCCGACGAGCAGCTAATGATCATCCTCATTTGCGCCGTCCCTTTTGCTGCTTTGCTCTACTGTGGTTTAGTCATGGGCACCCTGCTAACCGTACCGTTTGCCAAAGATCACTCCCTGATTTTTGGCGGCATTTTTGCGCTTATTCCGCTCGTCACTGGCGCAGCTATTTGGATTGGCCCCTTCCGCAAGTAAACAGCATCTCTAAAACGCTATAGAACCCTATAGCATCGCCAATCGCTCACTCACTAACTTGGCCTGTTTTTCAGCTTCGGCCAGCGCCGTCTGCGCGCCCTGCACCACCTCCGCCGGAGCCTGATTCACAAACCCTTGATTGCTCAATCGCCCGCTCAATGACTTAATTTCACCCTCGGCCTTAGCCAAATCTTTTTCGAGCTTAGCCTTTAGTGCCTCGACATCCACTACGCCCGTCAGTGGAATCAGTACCTGCACCGTCCCGGTCACACCTGCAAACATTTTGCGCTGATCAGCGGCAGGATCATAAGCTGGCAAAGCCTTTTTATCAACCGCTTCGACTTCCGCTGATCTAGGTCTAGCCGCTTCTCCCGATCCGGATACTTCAGCCCAAAGCTGTTGCAGATCCGCCACTACTTGAGCCCGTTTCTCAGCGGTGGACACCTTTTTTATCCCAAATCTAATCGTGTAAAAGAGGCCCACAAGCTGAAACAATCCCGCTAGCAGTGGCAGTTCGTCAATGGCATCGAGCATGGAGTCCAGCACCTTGTAGGTCACGCCGATGCCCAACAGCACCGAAAATGAAAGTACAGGCTTTTTGTAATCGGCAAAAAAGTTGTCGAAATAACGAGTGGGATGCTCCAAAAATGCGGAAATCGTTGCTATCATCTGTTGCAAAATGTTGTCATCTGTAGATGAGCGCACTCTGGTAGAGAGATCACTAGGAAGTTGCTCAGAGCGCTGTTCAGAACGCTGTTCAGAACGCTGTTCAGAGCGCTGTTCAGCTATAGGTTCGTTCATCTGTAAATCCGTTAGAGAATCTGTTAAAGCGCCTGTTGCTGTTGTAGCAGACACCTGACTATCTAAACTATCCGAAACAGTTTCTACCGCTGCCGCTACCGGCGCTGCCGCCCTGAAGGTTTTCACAGTTCCAGATAACGTCTGTGAAAAATCAGTGCTGATCAGCGTCAGCGTTTCTATTCGCGCTAGCTGCTGAATGTAGGGCTGCGTTGCACTCAGCACCTGTAGCTCTAGCTCACTGTCTGTTTTGAGAATAGTCTCAATTTTGGCAGAAGGCTTAATGCCAGACTCCGCCCGCAGATTGCGAATCGTGCGAATGGTTTCAAACAAAAGCTGAAACTGTTGCTCTAGCTCAACGTTTATTTGCTCAGCGTTAGCTTCTGGGTAGCGCTGTAATGCTAAGCAGTCTTCCTCACCAACGCCTGTGAGCGTATGCCATAGCTCTTCGGTAATGTGCGGCATAAATGGATGCAACAGCTTCAAAATGCCTTCCAGCACGTAAGCCAACGTCTGCTGCGCACTGCGCTTGCTGTCGCCGTCGCCATACAGCCGGGGCTTCACCAGCTCAATATACCAATCGCAAAAGTCGCCGCGCGTAAATTCGTACAGGTCTTTGAGCGCTTCGCCCATGCCATAGGCATCGAGCTGTTCGCGCACTCGCTGAATAGTTTGATAATAGCGAGAGAGAATCCACTGATCGGCGAGTGCCAGCGGCATTCCGTCCGTACCGGGCGCGCCTAAGTCGGCAGGCGTGAGCCCTTCCAAATTCATCATCACAAAGCGAGAAGCGTTCCACAGCTTATTCGTAAAGTTGCGCGACGCCTCTACTGCCGGTGATTCGTCCGTATCGCGGTCATAGTCGAGGCGAATATCTTGCCCAGCCCCAGCGACTTCGCGCACCAGGGTATAGCGCAGCGCATCGGTGCCGTACTTATCAATCAAAATTAGCGGATCAATGCCATTGCCTTTAGACTTCGACATTTTTTGGTTGTTTTCGTCGCGCACCAGACCGTGAATATACACCGTGTCAAACGGCATATGGCCCGTGAAATGACCTGCCATCAGCGTCATTCGCGCTACCCAGAAAAAGATAATGTCAAAGCCCGTGACCAGGGTTTGCGTGGGGTAATAAAACTGATAGTCTGGCGCTTCGGTATTGGGCCAGCCCAAAGTAGACATCGGCCATAGCCCCGAAGAAAACCAAGTATCTAGCACGTCCGGGTCTTGGCGCAGCTCAACTTCGCGGCCCAGTTGAGTGGCGGCTTTGTTCAGCGCTTCGGTTTCGCTCATCGCCACGACAAAAGGCGTGTTGTCGCGAATTTCGCCGTCGGTTTCGCTGACGATGTACCAAGCCGGAATTTGGTGGCCCCACCAGAGCTGCCTAGAGATGCACCAGTCTTTGAGGTTCACTAGCCAGTCACGGTATACCTTTGTCCAGCGATCGGGCACAAACTGCGGCTCCTGCTGCGCATCCAGTGCGGCTAGGGCTTTGTCGGCCATCGGGCGAATTTTGACAAACCACTGGGTTGAAATCAGCGGTTCGATGGGGACTTTGCCGCGATCGCTATAAGGCACCGAATGCCTATAGTCCTCAATGTCACCCAGACGGCCCTCCTCACGCAGCCGCTCAATGACCCGTCCTCTCGCTCTAAAGCGATCCATCCCATCAAATTCTGAACCCGCATTTTCATTCAGCGTCCCGTCCTTATTCAAGATATTAATCACCGGCAAATCGTGCCGCTTACCCATTTCAAAATCATTCGGATCATGCGCAGGCGTCACCTTCACGCAGCCCGTGCCAAACTCCATATCGACAAATTCATCGCCAATAATCGGAATCTCGCGCCCAACCAGCGGCAATCGCAGCATTTGCCCAATCAAATGCCGGTAGCGCTCATCATTCGGGTTCACCGCCACTGCCGTATCGCCCAGCATTGTCTCAGGCCGAGTCGTCGCCACTTCTAGCTCACCGTCTCCATTCACCAGCGGGTAGCGAAAATGCCACAGATGGCCATCCACTTCCTTATTCTCCACCTCCAAATCAGACACCGCCGACTGACTCGCAGGGCACCAGTTCACCATGTAGCTTCCCCGGTAAATCAGCCCCTCGTCATATAGCCGATTAAACGCCGTCAGCACCGCTACAGAAAGCCCTTCGTCCATCGTGAAGCGCTCACGGCTCCAATCTACCGACACTCCCAACTTTTTAAGTTGATTCACAATCGTGCCGCCCGACTCTGCCTTCCACGCCCAGGCCCGCTGCAAAAACTGTTCGCGCCCCACCTCTTCACGGGTCTTACCTTCTGCTGCGAACTGCTGCTCTAAAATCGTCTGCACCGCAATGCTGGCATGGTCCGTCCCCGGTAGCCACAGCGTATTGCGCCCCTTCATTCGCTGATAGCGCACCATCGTATCTATCAGCGCTTCTTCTAGGGCATGACCCATATGCAGGCTGCCGGTCACGTTCGGTGGCGGAATCATCACGCAAAAAGGTTCCCCACCCCGGCTCGGATCAGCTTTAAAGACTTCTTTTTGCTCCCAGTACTGCTGCCATTTCGTTTCAGTCACGGTGGGATCGTACTGGCTAGCTAGCGTCGTCGTGGCGGCAGTCGTCGTGGCAGTCATGACAGGTATGATTCGAGAAAGTTGTTAGCGCTCAGAACAAGGCTGAACAGGTTAAATGGTAGCAGTGATTAGAGCCTTCGTACGCCACCGCCAATAAAAAGCACCCGCGTATTCAGATCGCTAGGTGCCTTTTTGCAGTGCTATTAAAGTCGGGGTCTGTTGCCTTGCCAAAAGTCTTTCTATTTCTAATGGCTCTGCTGCCTTTACTGTGCCACTGTCGGCGTAGTGCTAGTACCCGCCTCTTCAGACGCCCGCTGATCCAAGATCGCCTGCTGACGCTCTCGTAGTGACTCAGCCTGACGGTTGATTTGACGGCTTTGGCTACGGCGAAAGCCGTCATCCACCACACCCGCGCCATTGAGCGTTCCGGCTTGGCGAACCAGATCCCAAATATTCATATTCGTGCCAAAAAGTCCGTTAGATTGTTCAGCAGACCTAAAATCTTCAGCCGTATTCGCTCGGCCAGAATCTTGCGCTAACGCAGGCGATGATGTGCCCCCTACTAGCAATCCAGCACTCAATAATCCAATCGCCCACTTATTCACTTTCTGGCTCACTTTATTTACCCTCCAAACGGCTTAATATATACCCATCATACAAAATCTGTCCATTGGCGGCGTAGCGCCCCCTGACCATTGATAGTCTCCTGATAATGATCAACTGATGATCACTGATGGCTAGTTGATAATAATTGACGGTAACTACTCAGGCTATGACAAAAAACTGTTGAAGTCCGTTCTGAAAGCGTTTCAGCGAATATGCCAAAAAATAGATTCTCAATAACCCAAATAAATCTGCCCTTATTGAGAATCGGCGGATTTTCAATCGAAAAAAGGAAAATCCTGATCGCTACCTATAGCGTTTTCAGCATTGTTGAAAGCTAAATGTAGAGCCTGAGTAGTTACAATTGACGGTTCAAAGCCAAAATAATCGCGTCTTTTTTTAGCTTACTCACCTCAGCGCCATCAGCTTAGCGTTCTATGCCGATCTTTCAGTCGGCCCTAAAGTACCCTAAATCCATCAGTCCAACTTCAAGCAATCCGACGGCTGATCAAAGGGCGGATGACGACCAGTGCCAAGCTGCTAAAGGCAACTAAAATAGCGATCGCTAACCCCAAGCTGATGTCGGCAAAAGGCGCTTGCATCACGATACTGCCAAAGCCCCAATCAGGATGCAGGTAAATGTAGCGAATCGGCTCAATCGCGTAGCTCAATGGATTGAGGCTAGCGACCACTTGCAGCCAGGGCGGCATGAAGGAAAGCGGCACCAGGGCTGTGCTGGCAAACAGCAGCGGCAAGTTGGTGATAAAAATAACGGCTAGCAGCTCAATGTGACCGGGCAGCGCAAAGGCTAAGCCCAAACTCAGCGCCGTCACGCCGAATACCAGCGTCAGCACAATTAGCGTTACCAGCAGCAGCCCGCTCAATCCGGGCAGTCCGGCCCCTAGCACGGCACTCAAAGCAATAATCGCAGTGGTTTGAATCAAGCTCATGGTGCCAATAAATAGCGCCGAGGCAATCACAATCGAGAAGCGTGAGGCCAATGGCGCGACTAATAGACGGTTGAGGAAGCCAAACTCACGATCAAACATTACTGGCAGTCCGGCGTTCAGGGCTCCAGCGAAGGCGGTAAAAACGATAATGCCTGCACCGAGGAATTGGCCGTAGTTTTGGCTTTCGCCAAAGAGGCCGCTAGGCACGTTTTGAAAGAGCGCGCCGAAGAGGAGTAGCCACATTAAGGGCTGAATGATACCCGCAACGAGGGTCGTAGGGCGGCGCTGAAGCTGGATGAAAAGGCGGCGGGTGAGGGCGGTGGTTTCTTGGATGAATTCGGCGGTGCCGGGGGTAGAGGGAAGAGTGAGGGGGCTAGTA
>QBMP01000101.1:14039-20510 GCA_003242115.1 Phormidesmis priestleyi | reverse complement strand
CTATTAGGCTATACCCTGACGGGCCAGGATCGAGAAGCCGCAGTGATGTTTGTTTTGGATATGAGCGATCGCAAAAAAATTGAAGCCGCCTTGCAGCAAAGAGAAATTGAGCTTCAGCTCGTGACCGATTCGCTGCCGGTGCTGATTTCTTTTATTGATGCTGATTTGCGCTATCGATTTAACAACCGAGCTTATGAAGAATGGTTTGGCTGCTCGGCTTCAGAAATATATGGCAAATCTATTCTTGAAATGATGGGTGAAGCAGATTATCAAAAGATTTTTCCTTATATTCAGCGGGTGTTAGCAGGCGAGATGGTGACTTATGAAAGTGAGTTTTCTTCACATGCGGGTGATGTTCGATTTTTGCGGGCGACTTATGTGCCCAGGATGAATTCAAAAGGGGTAATTGATGGCTTTGTAGCGATGATTAGCGATGTGAGCGATCGCAAAAAAAATGAAGCCGAAAAAGAACAGCTGTTGCAAAGAGAACACAACGCCCGCGAAGCCGCTGAACGCGCTAACCGGATTAAAGATGAGTTCTTAGCCGTCGTTTCTCATGAGTTGCGCACGCCGATGAATCCGATTTTGGGCTGGTCGCAGTTGCTCAAGCGCGGATCGCTCAGCCCCGAAAAAACGGCTCAGGCGCTCGAAAGCGTTGAGCGCAATGCTCGTTCTCAGGTACAGCTGATTGACGATCTGTTGGATATTTCGCGGGTACTGCGCGGCAAAATGAACCTCACTGAAAATCCGATTGATCTGAGTAATGTCGTCACAGCGGGCTTAGAAACCATTCGGCTAGCGGCAGAAGCCAAATCAATCAAAGTCACCACGGCGCTGTCGCCCTGCGCGGTTAATGGTGACGAGGGCAGATTGCAGCAGGTGATGTGGAATCTGTTATCTAATGCCATTAAGTTTACCCCGGAGTCTGGAGAAGTTGTTGTTTCCTTACAGGCTGAAGCTCACTCTAAACCCAACTCTGCGGTGATTACAGTAGCCGACACGGGCAAAGGGATTACCGCCGAATTTTTACCTTACGTATTTGAACATTTTCGCCAAGAAGATTATTCCACTACGCGGCAGTTTGGTGGACTCGGTTTAGGGCTAGCGATTTCCAGGCAAATTGTAGAGCTTCACGGCGGCAGCATTGCTGCTGAGAGCCCAGGAGAAAATCAGGGGGCTACCTTTACCGTCAAAATTCCGCTAGCCGATCAGAGCCTGATAGAGCTACCGGCGAGGGCATCAGCCCCAGAACCTAAAAACTTGAATGGGCTGCAAATATTGGTAGTTGATGACGAAGCGGATTCGCAAGAGATTACAGCGTTTGCGCTAACCCAAGCAGGCGCACAGGTCGTCACCGTTAGCTCAGGAGCCGAAGCGCTTGCAGCGATCGCTCAGCAGCCTTTAGATCTTCTCATCAGTGATATTGGAATGCCCGAAATGGACGGCTATATGCTAATGCAGCAGGTGCGAACTTTGCCTTCAGAAAAAGGCGGTTTACTTAAAGCCATTGCTCTGACGGCCTATGCGGGCGAAATTGACGCTAATCGGGCTTTTTTGGCTGGTTTTCAGCGCCATGTTTCCAAACCTGTCGAGCCTGACCGGCTTTTAAGCATTATCTGCGAATTGATCAAAGACACCTGCAAGACTGCAAAGGCAGCGAAAAATATTGGATAATAGGATAATATCTTTAGCTAGCGTCTTGAGCTTCCATGATATAGAATTCATAGTTTTAAGGCCCCTCGGCTAGTTTTAAGGCCCCTCGGCCCACAGATTAATCTTATATAGATGCTGCTATTAAAAAACCTTTGCCCAATTGCCCCTATCGAACAGCGCTAAAGGTCTAGGATAATCTGATGGTGAACGATACAACCCCTAGAACATCTGCATCCGTAAGCGGTGCACTGTCAGCTTTTGTCGGTGGCGGTGAAATGGGCTCTAGCGTTCGCAGCCACGACTGGCGCACGACGACGCTAGGCCCGGTCAATGCTTGGCCTCAAAGCCTACGAATCATGGTAGATGTGATTTTAGGCTCTAGCCATCCCATGTTTTTGATGTGGGGGCCGTCGCTGACGATGCTATACAACGACGGCTGCCGATCCATTTTGGGCAATCTGTATCCGTCTGCTTTGGGCCAAGCAGGTTCAGAAGTGTGGGCTGATGCGTGGGACACTCTTGGCCCAATGGCGCAGCAGGTGATGAGGACAGGCACTGCCGCTGGCGCTCATAATGTGCAGCGATTTGTGCAGCGTGAAGGCGGCCTCGTTGAGTCTTATTACAGCTTTTCCTATAGCCCAGTGCGCGACGATGCAGGGCAAATTAGCGGTATTTTTTGCTCGTGCAGCGACACGACTCAGCAGGTAGTGGGCGATCGCCGCCTGCGCACTTTGCGATCGCTCGACGGCATTCTTTCCCCCATCGAAGCGCTGCCGGAAGCCGCCAGAATGGCGATAGAAACGCTAGCTAGCAACCCTCAAGACATGCCGTTTGCGCTGCTTTACCTCGTTGACGACAATCAGCTAGCGCGACTCACCAGCTTTACGGGGATTGAGCCCGACACTGCCGCTAGTCCATTAATTATCGATCTCACTCAGAGCGAAACCCACGGCAAAAATCACAGCGAAACCGCTTGGCCGTTTAATCAGGCATATCACCGCCAAGAAAAGGTAGTCGTTACTAACTTGTCCGAACGATTTGAGGATTTGCCCACCGGCACTGCAAAGCAATCGCTCTCTTCCGCCGTGATTAGACCCCTAATTCAGCCCGATGTTGAGCAGGTTATTGGCCTGTTAGTCATGGCTGTGAGCCCCACTCAACCCTTTCATGAAGACTATCAGGGCTTTTTTGATCTGGTTACGACCCATGTCGAAAAAGCGATTATCAATGCCAAAGTTTACGCCGCCGAGCGCGATCGCATGACGGCCTTAGTCATCAACGACTGGGCCCTAAGAGAAAAGCAGCAGCAGCTAGATCTCGCCCTCAGAAGTGGCAGAATCGGCACTTGGCAATTAGAAGCTAGCACCCTGGCGTTCTCTACTTCTGATCAGTGCAAAATCAACTACGGTCTGCCGACAGCAACCGACTTTACCTATAGCCTGTTGATGTCGCGCATCCATCCCGACGATCAAGATCAAGTAAAAGCCAGCCTTGAAGAAACGCTAAAGCAACCTTGCGCGCAAAATACAGATTCTGACCACACTCAATACGACGTCGAATATCGCACCCTTTGGGACGACGGCAGTACGCATTGGATCGTTTCACGGGCTTATTTAGCTTATGATGATGCAGGCAAACCCCATCGCTTAGTCGGCATTGCCATTGATATCACTGAGCGTAAGCAAACTGAAGAAGCCATCAAAGCCAGCGAGTGGCAGTTTCGCCGAGTGGTGGAATCAAATATGTTTGGCGTTGTCTTTGGCAACACTCAAGGCCAGTTGCACTATGTTAATAATTATTTTGCTCAGCTACTGGGCTATAGCGGCGATCAAGTCGCCGCTGGCGGAGTGACTTGGCAGCAGCTTACCCATCCCGACAATACAGCGCCTAACCAGCGAGTGCTAGAGCAGCTAAAAACAGAAGGCATCTGTGCCCCTTACGAAAAAGTGCTGCGACATGCGGACGGACGGCGAATTCCGACTTTAATGGCCGCAGCCATGCTGGAAGAGCCGTATGACCAAGCCGAAGAATCCATTGGGATCTTTTTGGATTTGACGTCACTGAAGCAGGTGACCGAAGATCGCGATCACTTCTTTAGCCTATCGCCCGATATCTTTGCCATTACTGACGAACAGGGCTACTTTAGCTATGTCAGCAGCGCCTGGGAAACCATTCTCGGCTTTACGCTTTCAGAGGCCAAAGCGCAGCCCTACCTCAGCTTTGTTCATCCTGACGATATAGAACGCACGCAGGCCGCCGCTCAGCGGCTATTAGCCGGGGATAGGCTGGTCAGCCTTGAAAATCGGTATCGTCACCGAGACAACAGCTATCGCTGGATTTCGTGGAATGTGATTGCCACCATCGGAGATGATATCCAGTTTTACTGTGTGGGCCGTGATATCACTGAGCAAAAGCTGCAAGAAGCTGAGCGAGAACAGCTTTTAAAACAAGAAAAAGTGGCCCGTGAAGCCGCCGAACGCGCTAACCGCATTAAAGACGAATTTTTGGCAGTGGTTTCGCATGAGCTGCGATCGCCTCTAAACCCGATTCTCGGCTGGTCACAGCTTTTAAAGCGAGGCACCCTCACCCCCGAAAAAACAGCCTTCGCGCTAGAAACCATTGAGCGCAACGCTCAGCTTCAGGTACAGTTGATTGGCGATCTGCTCGATATCTCTCGGATTTTGCGCGGCAAACTCAGCCTGGAAAACAAATCTGTTGATCTAAACGCCGTGATTGCCGCCGCCATCGAAACCGTTCGCCTAGCCGCCGAAGCCAAATCGATTCAAGTCACCCTCGTCTCAGAAGCCTGCACTGTCGGCGGCGATGCGGGTAGATTACAGCAGGTGATTTGGAATTTGCTCTCTAATGCAGTCAAGTTTACGCCTGCGAATGGCGAGGTACGGATCACAACAGCGATCAATGGCAAACAAGCTCAAATTGAGGTCGCTGACACCGGTAAAGGCATCAGCGCTGAGTTTTTGCCCTACGTTTTTGAGCATTTTCGCCAAGAAGACTATTCCACCACTCGCCAATTTGGCGGCTTAGGTTTGGGCCTTGCCATTGCCCGCCAAATTATTGAACTGCATGGCGGCACGGCCCAAGTCGATAGCCCCGGTGAAGACCAAGGCGCTAAGTTTACGGTCTATATTCCACTATCGGTTGGCGCTACGATGATGGAAGCGGACGCTTTGGCTAGCCCCGAAACTGACTTGAGCGGGCTGCATGTTTTGGCCGTTGATGATGACGCTGACTCGCAAGAGATTACGATTTTTGCGCTAGAGCAAGCCGGGGCGAAAGTGAGCGCTTTTATGTCAGGTGCAGATGTGCTGGCGTTTCTGCAAGAGATTTCATCTAATGATTTGCCCAATGTCATCATCAGCGATATTGGGATGCCCGACATGGACGGCTACAGCCTGATGCGAGAGATTCGGCAATTGTCTACTGCGCAAGGGAGTCAGATGGCGGCGATCGCCCTCACTGCCTACGCTGGCGAAATCGATCAGCAGCAGGCACTCGCCGCTGGCTTTCACTGCCACGCCACCAAGCCGATCGATCCGAGCAGCCTGATTGCCCTGATTGCTGAGCAGTTCAATAAAGTTTCTCAGGATACATCTCATTCAGCCGTAGCACCCGATTAGAATAGACGTAGGTGCAGCTAAAATCCCAAAAAAGTGCCAGATGGACACAAGCCAATGCTCAAAGAATCGCTCTCGCTCCTCGAATCTATGCGGGCATCGAGTCAGCAGCCTGAGCGCCTTTTGGCTTTGCACCAATACGATATTCTCGATACGCCCTCTGAGCAGTCTTTTGATGATCTCACTCAGCTGGCCGCGAGCCTGTGCAAAACACCCGTCGCCGTGATTACGTTTGTCGATAGCGATCGGCAGTACTTCAAATCCGCCTTTGGCGCGCAGATGACCACCGCGCCATTAGAACAAGGCTTTTGTCCGTTTGTCGTTGAGCAAAGCCAGCCATTAGTCGTCACCGACGCGCCCAACGACGCTAAATTTCACAGCCATCCGTCGATTGATGCCATGGGCCTACGCTTTTATGCAGGCGTGCCGCTGATCACCGCTCAAGGCCATGCCATCGGCACTATCTGCGTGGTAGATTTTGAGCCCCGGCAGCTCAGCGCCGATCAAATCGATAATCTCCAAGCGCTGGGCCGTCAGGTTCTGTACCTTTTGGAATTACGGCTGTCGGCCCGACAAGTTGCTATCACCAACGGCGCACTCACAGCCGTTTCTTATGGCCTTGCAGCCACCGTCGGCGACACTTTTTTTGGGTCTTTGGTACAGCAGTTTACTGAAGCGCTAAACGTTGACTATGCCTACATTTCGCTAATTGATCAGACCGAGCCGATGTGCATGATGAAGACCATCGCCGTCTGCCATCAGGGAAAAATTGTTGATAATTTTGAATACGAGCTGCTGCACACGCCCTGCAAAGAGATTTTAGAGCGGCGATCGCTCTGCTGGCACGACCGCGAACTGGCAGAGCGCTTTCCCACAGTGCCGATGATTGCCGAACTCAACATTGAAAGCTACGCCGCTATCCCCATTTTTGACCATCGCCATGAGCCGCTTGGAGTGCTAGCAGTGATGGACACCAAGCCGTTGAGAAATCCGCTGCTGACAGAATCACTGCTGACTATTTTTAGCCTTCGCATCTCTACTGAGCTACAGCGTCAGCGCGATCAGGTTCAGCAGGCCGATTTGTTAGCGCAAGCTCAAGCCGCTCGTCAGCAGGCAGAAAAGGCGAACCGAATTAAAGACGACTTTTTGGCGGTGGTTTCTCATGAGTTGCGATCGCCGCTCA
>QBMP01000101.1:0-13844 GCA_003242115.1 Phormidesmis priestleyi | reverse complement strand
CCTCACCCCCGAAAAAACCAATCATGCGCTCGGCGTCATCGAACGCAATGCCAAGCTACAGGTGCAGCTGATTGATGATCTGCTAGATGTCTCTCGAATTTTGCGCGGCAAACTCAGCCTAGAAAAAGCGCCCGTCTCGCTAGCACCCACCATTATCGCCGCGATTGAAACCGTTCAGCTACCTGCCGAAGCCAAGGCGATCGCCATCAAAACCCAGCTACCTGCTGAGCCCATCACCGTCATTGGCGATACTGCAAGACTTCAACAAATTATCTGGAATCTGTTATCAAATGCAGTCAAATTCACCCCAGAAGGTGGCCAAATCACAATCTCGTTGGCCGTTGTTCCGTTGGCTTCAAGCCTAGCTGCTCAAATCGAAGTCATCGACACTGGCAAAGGCATTCAGCCCGATTTTTTACCCTACGTATTCGAGCGATTTCGCCAAGAAGACTATTCCATCACCCGAAAGTTTGGCGGACTAGGGCTCGGCACGGCCATTGTGCAACAGCTCGTCACCGGGCACGGTGGCACCATTCAAGTCACTAGCCCAGGTGCCGATCAAGGCACAACGTTTACCATTCATATTCCTCTAAGAGAATAGTCCTTGATAGAAATCCTGAATAAAGCGCCTTTACCTAATCCGTCCGTCCGCCCCGCTCACAGATCTGCTTCGCCAGTTCCGGCCTAGTCAACAGCCAATCTGCTAGCCAATCGCAGCCCTTCTTCATCAGCGTTTCTAGCCGCAAATCCCAAATCCGCACCGTGCCATCGCCGCTAGCCGAAACAATCCGCTCTCCCGCCCGATCAAAATCCACATCCCACACCACCCCATCGTGACCAGTTAGCGGCGGCAGCATTTTCCCGATGGCCTCACCCTCTGCTGACAGTGACCATAGCCGCACCGTGCCATCATCACTGCCAGAGGCCAAAAACGCCCCTTGCGGATCAAAGCTCAAGCTTCTAACCCAATCGCGGTGACCTAGCAACCGCAAGGGATTAGGCTCAATCAACGGTTGTTGGACTAGCTGAAGCTGATTAATCGACCATAGCCGAATGACGCCATCTGCGCCCCCTGAAGCCAGCCATCGGCCATCGGCACTGAAAACGGCGCACCAGACACCGCCCACATGGTCGGCTAGCGTTTGCATAAGCCCTTGTTCGTGATGCCACAGGCGCAACGTACCATCTTCACTAGCGGTGGCTAGGTAATGGCCATCAGGACTAATGCTCACATGCCAAATCGTATCGGTATGGCCCGTCCAGGTTTTAATCAGATCGCCTTGGGCTGTCCACAGGCGGAGAGTGCGATCGCTGCTTACCGAAGCCAACCACCGGCCATCTGGGCTATAGGCCACCTGCCAAACCGAGCTTTCATGCCCCAACAGCACCGCAACTAGCTCACCCTCACTCGTCCAAATTCGCACCGAATGATCTGCACTTGCCGAGGCAAAAGTATCTCCTTTTGGACTCCACACCGCACTGTGCACACTCCGCCGATGCCCGACTACCGACTTCAACAACTCGCCGTTAGCGCTCCAAAGCTTAATCGTGTCATCGCCTCCTGCCGACAGGATTTTCGTCTGCTGATCGCCTTTTTCCTGATCGCCAATCTGCCGATTCTCAGGCTGCCAGCGGGCACCCCAAACAATCCCCAAATGCCCACAGCAAACAAGTTCTGATGGCCCCACCAGCCGCCAAATATGCACCTGATCGTCATCGCCTCCCGACACCACAGACTTTCCATCCGCAGACCAAGCCAAGCTATGAGCGCTGCTACGCTGATCAAAAATTTGTTCGACTGTGCCATCTAGCCGCCAAATGCGCACGGTATGATCGTCACTAGCCGAAGCAATTCGCTGGCCATCGGGGCTAAAGGCCACACTACGCACCCAGTCTTCATGGCCATAGAACGTTTTTAGCTGATGACCCTCAATACTCCACAGCCGCAGACTGCTCGCATCCCCTGCACAAACCACCGTTTGACCATCGGGGCTAAAGGCCACGCTGCGCACCCACCCGCGATACCCGCGCAGCACCTGCAACATTTCTCCCGCTATTGTCCAAAGCCGCACGGTCTGATCTTCGCCGCCCGTTGCTAATAGCCGCCCATCGGGACTAAAAGCCACCGTCCGAGCCCAATCATCATGGCCTTGCAAGGTGCTCATAAGCGTGCCATCTAAGCGCCACAGACGCACATGAGAATCGCTATAGCTCGCCGCCAGTATGGGTTCAGTGGGCGACTCAGTTGGGCTAAAGCTAATGCTCGTGACGCTAGCCGCAGGATGCTCAATCACCCGAATAAAGGTGCCATCGCGCTGCCACAGACGCACCGTATGATCGAGGCTAGCGCTGGCCAAATACGCGCCGTCAGGGCTAAAGCGAACATCTACAATGCCCGCCTGATGGCCGCTCAGCGTTTGCAAGAGCCTGCCCTTAGCGTCCCACAGCTTGATTGTGCCATCTTCACTGCCCGAAGCAATGAGACCAGAAGCAACAAGATCAGCTTCTGCAACAGATGGCGAACAATCGACAGCCAGCACCCAATCGCGGTGATCGCTCAGCTCATTTTTTTCTCGAATTTCTCTGAGCGCAGCGTTCAGACACAGGGCTGTTTGCATCCTCAGCAGGGGATTGTGGCTATCTACCATTTGGGTTGCCGCTCGCAGCGCGTTGGCTATTGCCTCCAAGCCATTCCCCGAAAGCCGCAGCAGCTGAGACGATGAAATGAGAGCCTGAATTTCGGCGATTTTAGTTTGCTGACGAGCAATCGCCGTTTGTAGGGCCGAGGCTGACTGAGCGGCTAGGGCTTTTCTGAGCTGATCTTCGGTGAGCTGAAGGCGCTGTCGCTCCGTTTTTAACGCTTCGATAAAGTCGTTAGGCTGCTGTACAAGGCTAGCAATATACTCATGGGCTAGCTGATAGCGCACACCCGACACTTCCGGCACCTCAAAAATTAGACCCGAACCCATCAAAATATGTAACACTAGCGGCAGTTGGCTAAGGGCAATCAGGTGGCTGCTTTCATCACCATTCTCCTCGCCATTTTTGAAAGTCCTCAAATTTTCTAGAGTCTGTTTTTTTAGGACTGGCTTTTCTAAGATTTCTTCTTCTATTTGCTTATACTCTGCCGTCATATTGGCCAGCGCCAAGGCTTCTTCCAACTCTAGGTAGCTTTTGAGCGGGCGATTGTTACCCTCGCTAAGCAAGTACAGCACAGATTGAGCGATGCCAATATTTTCGGGGCCACAGTCGTGAATAACGCTGCTGACAAAGTTTTTGAGTAGCTGATTTTTGGGCGATCGCCCCAAGCTCTGATAGTCTGCTAGCGTCGTAATGCCCTCTCGCTGTAGCTGCGCGCCCACTAGCTGTAGCTCAATGGGGCGAACTTCCCCGGCCTGAGTCACCAAGTCATCTACTAACGCCGTAATCAGTCCTTCTTCTAGCTCTGAGGCCGCTGGCTGCGCCGCTGATTGCGCCGTCGATTGCGCGGCTGATTGCGTCAAATAGCGAATCAAGTTTTCAGCAGCCGTGGGCGTAAGATTTCCTAAGTAGTAGCGAATCTCTTTGCTGAGAATGTCATTATCAATAATGCTCAAATCAGCGCTGCGATCCCACTCCAAAAGGTAGTGCAAAAAGTCTTCTCGCAGCGAAAGCACAACTTTCACATAGGGCAAATCCAAGCAATCGCGCAAAAAGATATACAGATCGCGCCGATCTTCAATCTCAGAATGCTCGTAAAAAAAGTCTTCAAACTGATCGAAAATCAGCACAATTTGCTGAAACTGTTCTTGAATAACGAGCTTCAGGCGTTCGATCAAAGCTATTGTATTGATTGGAGCGTCACGGCGATCGCTAGGCGCGATCGCGCCTGCCACTTGCGCCATCCAATCACCATAGCTACTGATCAGCACCGGCAACGTTGTCCTGCCCTCGCTGATAAAACTTCGCAATCGCGGCACCAATCCGGCTCTGAGCACAGAGCTTTTCCCCACGCCCGACTGACCGTGAATCACGACAATCGGGTAGCGCGGCTGATAGAGCCGGTTAATGAGCGCCTCAATATCTTGCAACCGACCAGATGCCCTAATTTCAGCCGCTAGCAGTTGTTCAGGCGAATCCAAAAAAGATGCTTGAGCCGTCGAAAAAGCTGCGAAGCCAATCGTTTCTATCGCTGAGGGGAGAGGCTGTATGGTCGGCTGTATGGTGCTTGCGCCAATAAAAGCTCTGAGCCCAAAAAGATTTTCGACTCGACGCTGGGCAAGCTTGATTTCAAACGCCTGAGCGTAACGCTTATGCTCAAAATACAGATGCCAAAGCCGGTCTAAAATACGGCGATAAAGGGTCAGATCGTACCGAGGATTTGTCTCTGATTTTGCACTTTCGAGCTGAGCAATTGCCTGCTCTGACTGGCCCTGAAGCTGCTGGGCGATCGCTAATAAATACCGATAGCGACCCCGGTCATGACGAAGTTCAGGCGTATCAGGCTGCCCGCTGTGAAGCGCTAAGGCTTGTTGGGCGAAGCTTTCTGCTTTGTTGAGATCATCGGAAAGACCATTGGGCTGAGGATCGGCTTGGGAGTGTGCGATCGCGACTTCTGCAAGGTAGCCGTAGTCACGCGCTAGCCTGATTGGATCTAGTTGGTGAAGCGCGATTGCCGTTTGGGCTACGGCTGCTAGTTCAGGCCAATTTTCCAGCTTTTGCAGCACTTCTGCAAGCGCTAAGATGAAGTGCCCAACGCGATCAGGTCGGTTCTGCTGCCAAAAAATAGCCAAACAGGCTTCAAAGTACTGCCGCGCTTTTTCATAGTTTTGAGGGTGATCTTGAGGAGAGAGTTGGAACTGGTTGCCATAGTTGCGCCACCACAAGCCGAGATGGAAAAGCAGGATGGATTGTTTGTCTTGAGGGGTAAGCTTAGAGGGATCGGGAGAGGAAGAAGGAGAAAGATCAGAAGAGAGCGGCAGAACGGATGACTGGGTGAGGGTTTGCCAGTAGGTGAGACTGTTTTCGTAGTAGCTGCGCGATCGCAGCCAGTCACCTTGATGCTGTAAGTTACGGGCTTGCAAAAAAAGCAGGTCGGCAATCAGAGCGGCGTTGATCGCTAAATCTTGGCTTTTAGAAGAGAGATCAAGCTGAGTTAGTGCAAACGTTAGCTCGTATGGAAGCAGAAAGTCGTCAGGGGTGCGATCGCTGTAATCAGAAGTATCTTGATCTGAATCCGTTTTTTCTGTTTTTTTTGTTGGTTCCGTTGGTTCCGTTTTTAATAGGTGGTGAAAGGTGCTATTGGCTTGAGCCGTCAGAGCCCTCACTAAAGCCTGAATCGGATATTCAAAGCGAATCGGCGTAGCCGCAAAGCTTTTGAGATCGGGGGCATAGCGGTTGAGCTGCTGAAGAACAGTGTCATTCACCCACAGCACGACCGGATGCTGGAAGGCTTTAGGGAGTTCGTCGCGGCCTAAATTAGCGGATTTGAGCAGAGGCTCTAAGGCCAAAATGTCTTCTAATCCGGTTACCATCAGCGCTTGAATCGGGACAATCGGTTGGGGTGCGAGAGCAGATGCCGGTAGCAACATGTCTCGCAGTCGAACGGCGGTAGGCGGCAGCGCTACGACGCTCACTCGCAGGTGCTGAGTGAGTTCATCTAGCAGCACTTGGCGCAGATGCTGATAGTTGACCCGCGCCAAAATTAACGAAAATTGGCCCTGACCCAACACAACGGCCCGCCGCAGATTGTTGAGCGCATTTTTGTTGTAAGTGACAATCTCTAAATGAGACTTTAAATGAGATGAGAGCGATTCGTTCATTACCGGCACAGATTGGCAGCCATTTGCTCGTATTCTACCGCTCAGGCCAAACGTCGGCCAAACACTGGCCAAACTTTACTCCGCCTCAGGGCTAGCCGATTTAAAACGGCTAGCCTGCCAAAGCCGATAGCGTTTGGTTTCAGCGAGTACCGGATTGAGCCCAAACCAACGCCCCTCGTCATCTCGATATTCGTACAAAAACAAGCTGCGCAGTAGCGGGTTATAGGCTTCGTTGCCCTCTTCACCGCTTTCACCAATGGCATTGAATAAAAGCTGCCATTCATAGGCACTAATCAGGCCCAGCAACGCATCGCGCTCATCTCGAATCACGGATTCTAAAATATCTTGGGTGATGGGCGGGTCGATTTTTTGTAGGCAGCCGTACAGCAGCCGCATCAGGTTTCGCATATGGCCACCGCTGATGGCGACAAGGCGCATGAGCGTATCGGCAGAGTCAAAGACTTCGCCAATTTGCTGCCAGCGATCGCTCTCTTTCAAGGTCGGAAATGCCCGCGCCATCACCATTTTTTGCAAGAGCGATCGGCCTCTCGGCGAAAATTCACCCGTGCGCGTCGTCACCGGCACCATCGCCAGCAGCTTGGGCGCAGTCCCAAACCGATTCGACATCCGAGGGAGATCATCTGAAAAAACCAGCGACAGCGGAATCGTGTACACCAGATGACAATCTAGCCGCTTCAGCTGCTCACCTCTATCGACAAACAAATACTCCGGCTGAGAGCGACCATCGGCCCGTCGCACCGCATCAATTCGATCCAAATTATCAGCAATCACCACTAGCCCGCGTTTGCCTTTGGCCTTGAGCTGAGAAATCGCTTCACCCAAAATCTCTTTATTAATCGCGTCAATAATGCTTTTCGTGCGCGGCTCCAAATACTGCCGGAGCTGACTGCGCATTTCCGGGCTTTCTTTGGCCCGCGCCGTAATTGCCGCAATCCCCACCGAAAAACTCACCTCTTTGATTTCCATGGGCGATCGCAGCATCTCCAGCACCCCCTGAAACAGCTTCTCCAAATAAGTAGGCCGCAGCCGAATCCCTACCGACTCCATACTTTTCGCCACCTGATGCGCGATCATCAGCAAAATATCGCTCACATCCACATCGGCCATTTCCAAGTCGCGATCCGACTCAAAATACACCACATGAAAATTCTGTTGTTCTAGTCCGCCTTTCAAGCGAAACAGTTCGGTCGATTTACCACAGCCAATATGACCTGTAAAGAGCTGAGTCGTCGGCTCATCCGGCGAGAGCCTTGTAATCGTCCGGCCCAGCTCACTGACAATATCACCGCCCCTGACCGAGGCAAAATTAATGTAATAGCGCCGATCTTCCAGTTTAGTCACCTCCAGCGGGCGACTCGGATTGGCAGCACGATAAAAGCGAGGCAAATCAAGCGGCATAAAACCTCATCTACAGCAGGTTAATCATTACAGTACTTTATGAGTAGATCAACAAGCTGATCGATAAAATTAAAGGCTCATCAATTGTGTCAAACACGGCTTCATCAAAGCGTGATTATCAGGCATCGAACACTCAAAAAGCCGACAGTTTGCCTGTATCAACAGGCTCTGTCGGCTTTCGGCTATTGGCTTTGGTGGAAAAGAGTCGGAAGTGGCTAACAAAAGATCTCGCTAAGCGACTAAAACGACCTATGCTACCGCCATTGCGGGCACAACTGAGTCAGACAAAATTCCTTCCGATTGAGCCATATACAGCATCAAATCCATCACGCGGTTAGAATAGCCCCACTCGTTGTCGTACCAAGCCAGAACCTTGAAAAAGCGATCATTGAGCGCCATCCCCGCTTTGGCATCAAAAATGCTGGAATGAGGATCGCCGATAAAGTCGGAAGAAACCAGCGGCTCATCGGTGTATCCTAAAACGCCGCGCAAATAGCCCATCGAAGCCGAGCGCATTTCGTCACAAATTTCGTCATAGCTGGTGGATCTCTCTGTGCGGAAGGTGAGATCGACTACTGAGACGTCCGGCGTTGGCACCCGCACGGCCATGCCTGTCAGCTTACCAGCGAGTTCCGGCAGCACCAAAGTCACCGCTTTAGCCGCGCCGGTAGAAGCCGGGATCAGGTTTTGGCCTGCGCCTCGGCCACCGCGCAAGTCTTTACCGCGTGGGCTATCAACGGTGGGTTGAGTCGCGGTGGCGGCGTGGATGGTGGTCATGAGCCCTTCTGCTAGGCCAAAGCTGTCGTTAATGACTTTGGCAATAGGAGCAAGGCAGTTGGTGGTGCAGCTAGCGTTAGAAACAATGCGATCGCTCGCCGGATCAAAGCTCTCATGGTTCACCCCTACCAAGAAAGTGCGCACCTCATTCGGGCTCTTGGTCGGAGCCGAGAGAATCACTCGCTTAGCGCCCGCTACCAAATGGGCATTGGCCGTGTCATGCGTGAGAAAGCGACCCGTCGATTCCACGACATAATCAGCACCTAATTCCCCCCAAGGCAGCTCTTCCGGGTTACGAATGGCCGTACAAGGGATAAACTGCTCATTGACAATAATGCCGTTGTCGCGAGCTTCGACCTCACCGGGGAAGGTGCCATGAGTCGAGTCATACTTGAGCATGTAGGCCAGTGTCTCGGGCTCAACCAAGTCATTAATGCCGACAAACTCGATGTTGCTGTTATTAATCGCCGCCCGAAAAACGAGGCGGCCAATTCGACCAAATCCATTGATGCCAACTTTTAGAGCAGCCATAAGCAAAATTTAGATAGTTTGAGCTGAGCTGGGGTTAAATCAGTGCTGTGAAGGTTTGCAGCAAAGGCGCAAGTTTTGAATCGCCCATTATTGAACCAGATTGAAGCAGAGATCATTTGCTTCTTTTCATTAGTTATAGAGACAAAAACCAAAAAGCGAAGGATTTACACTTTTCCTTCAGACTTTCTCTTTACATCGCTTAAGCGATGTAACCAAACGTATCGGAATATAGCGATAAGTCATCAACTGAAAACATTGTCGCCGCCTTTAAACTCAAGCGGCCAGCTTTCATCCGTCAAAGGCCACTTGGATAAAAGCAATGCTTCGATTCCACAAGACGGTCTGATTAGCCAACTGTCTAGTAAAGTGCTGACTGATTAGATCAATTTCTTTTAAGCTCAAATTTCGGTCTATCAAAAGCTGGCGGTATTTTCCCGATTGTCCTAACCACCGTTCCAACAGCGCCGAGGTGACAACTAATGGCGTTTTGAAAGTTGCCGTTTCAATGTGACAATTCAAACCCGCTGTTTCAAAGTCTCGCTGCAAATCGGGCACATCCCAATTTGTCATCGCATCTGTTGAATTGTGAAATAGCTGATCTTCAGCGGCAGCAAGCTGTTCAAGGAGATCAGGTTCTGTCTGAGACGGCGCTAATAACTGTGAGAGTCTCTGACTGCGAGCAGGAATAGATTCTGCTAACACAAGCTGTCCGGTTGGGCTTAAGAGCTGGCGAAACTGTTCAATTGCCGCTAATTTGTTGGGCAATGCCATCAAAATATTGCGCCCGATGATCCCGTCAAACAGAATAAAAGAGTCTGTTAATGAGTCTTTTTTAGACTGTTGTTTAAGCGCGGCTAGCCAGTTTTCTGTGCTGACTTTAACGGCGCTGACTTTAACGGCGCTAACTTTAACGGCGCTAACTTTAACAATGGTGGGCCGAGACAATTCGCTCAGCAAGGCGGACTGTTCTGTTAGCGCCTGATAGTCTTTGTCGGTGGTTACACAGCTAAAGACGCCGCCTTCAGGCACTAGGCGCACCGCCTCCCAAGTCAGTAAGCCGCTGCGGGCGTTGAGATCTAGCAAAACGTGATGGCGTTGGGGGCGAAGGGTTTGGAAGAGGCGATCGCGCACTTCTCCCATCTGCTCACCGAGCACCCCACTCGCCCGCTGCAACCATCTATCCTCACTTGCATTTGTTGGCCCAAAGGTCAGGGCTTCCGTTGCTGACCAAGCGCTAGCCCCCCCGTTGTTCGCCTCTACCAAAGCCGCTAGCTGCGCTTCTCGACGCCGAGCCACCTGTCGTTGAATGCTGGCCTCATAGCCCTGACTCGAAGGCTGATAAAAAACCTGACCCTGCAAGCTTCCTGGCAAATACTGCTGCGCCACCCAGTGATCGCGATAGGCATGAGGGTACAGATACCCCGCCCCATGCCCAAAACCTTCGCGATCGCGAGTCGCATCGCGCATTGCATTCGGCACCTCCCCCTCGCGCTCACGCTCCACCGCCGCTAGCGCATCAAAAAACGCCATCGCGCTGTTGCTTTTAGGCGCAGTCGCCAAATACAGCGTCGCTTGAGCCAGCGGATAGCGCCCCTCTGGCATTCCCACCCGATCAAAAGCCGCCGCACAGCCAGTCACCATCACCACCGCATTCGGATCGGCCATGCCCACATCTTCCGAGGCCAAAATCACCAAGCGCCGAAAAATATAGCGCGGATCTTCTCCGGCATACACCATCCGCGCTAGCCAATACAGCGCTGCATCCGGATCAGAGCCCCGCACGCTTTTGATAAAGGCGCTGATAATGTCAAAATGCGCATCGCCTTCTTTGTCGTAGAGTACGGCCCGCTGCTGAATTGAGTCTTCAGCGACGGGTAAAGTAATGCGAATGCAGCCCGCCTCATCAGCCGGTGTCGTTTCTACTGCTAGCTCTAAAGCATTTAAAAGAGTTCGAGCATCGCCATTGGCAATATTCACCAAGTGCGTCTGCGCGTCCGGATCGACCTGCACTTTTTTGTTGCCGTAGCCTCGCTTTTTATCGGCTAAAGCCTGCTGAAGAATTTGGCTGAGATCAGCCGTTTCTAAAGGCTTCAGCTGAAAAAGGCGCGACCGGCTCACCAGCGCTTTATTCACTTCAAAAAAAGGATTTTCGGTAGTTGCCCCAATCAGAATGACGGTGCCATTTTCGACCCAGGGCAGTAGCGCATCTTGCTGAGACTTGTTGAACCTGTGCACTTCATCGACAAATAAGATTGTGCGCTGGCCGTAGCGCCCCCGATGGGTTTGGGCAAGATCAATCGCGGCTCGAATATCTTTGACGCCGCCTAGTACGGCGTTAATGGCCACAAACTGAGCTTGGGTAGTATTGGCAATCACACGAGCCAGGGTGGTTTTGCCGGTGCCGGGAGGGCCATAAAAAATGAGCGAGGAGAGCTGATCGGCTTCGATCGCGCGGCGCAGCAGTCGGCCGGGGCCCAAAATCGCGGTTTGGCCGATAAATTCTGACAGCGATCGCGGCCTCATCCTAGCTGCCAACGGCGCTTCTGCTTCAATCAACGCTTGCTGATGCTGCTCAAAAAGATCCATAGTGCTGATTTTAGCCTTAGAACCGATTGTTCAAGGTAGTGGTCAATTAGCGCATAGGCTTAGATCCATATAAAAACAAGGGCCAATTGGCCTCTTGGGAACACTTAAAAGACGCTTAATAGGCTTTTTATATCAGCAATTTGGCTGATATAAAGATAGACTTTTGCCTTGAGCCTGCTTTCAGTCCGGCTGGAGCCCGCTCTTTAGTCAGTGTGTAGTAACCGTGAAATCAGCGATGTCTGCGGATTGTCCGAGCAATGTTTCTCAGTTATCTCAGTTAGTGCCTGTAGTTGATCCCATGGCGTTTTACGCAGCGCTGTGGAATGATCCCAGCTACGGCATTTGTGTAATGGACGTAGTTGACGGCGGGGCAGATTTTCGCGTTGCGGCGTTTAATGAAGCGATCGCCCAATCGCTCCATCATCAAAGCCTTACTTCTGTCCGTCCCATTCCAGGTCAGCGGCTCAGTGAAGCTTTTCCGGCCACAGCGGCCAGCCTCTTTTATCAGCACTTGCTTCAGTGCGTACAATCCAAACAGCGGATAGCTTTTGAAGCTTGCCTGCCAACCGCAGATGGCGATACGTGGTGGAGCCTCAGCGCCTATCCGGTCAAAAATACCGCCACCGACATTGCCCAGATCATCGTCAGTGCGACTGACATCACGGCCAAAAAATCTGCCGAAGCCGCCTTAGCCACCGCTCAGCTCATTCATCAGCAGGTAGTCGATACGCTGCCCGCTGCGATTTTTTGGAAAGATCAGAAAAGCCGCTATGCTGGCTGCAACCGAGCCTTTGCGCTGACCGCTGGCACAGAAGATGTGACCAAAATCATCGGCAAAACAGATTACGACATGCCCTGGCAAACGGCAGAGGCAGATCGCTTTGTGCAGTGCGATCAGGCGGTGATGGGGGGCGATCGCCCAAATCTAGACATGATTGAATCGCTGCTGCAAGCAAACGGGCAGCAAGCGTGGATCAGCATCAGCAAAATTCCTTTGCACAACGCTCGCAGCGAAGTCTCAGGATTAGTCGGCATCATTGAAGACATTACCGAGCAAAAAGAAACCAAAGAGAACCAGACCAGACTACTCGCTATTTTAGAAGCGACGCCTGATCTGGTCAGTAGCGCCGATGCCGCAGGCAATAATCTTTACCTCAATCGAGCCGGTCAGCAAATCTTGGGCATTCCACCCGAAAAAATCACTCAGTTTCATATCAGCGAGGTGACCAGCCCAACTGTAAGCCAAATGGTGATCACAGTTGCCCTGCCTATCGCCGCCGAGCGCGGTATTTGGGTCGGTGAATCGGAAATTCGCAATCGCTATGGCCGAGACATTGCGGTTTCGCAGGCGATTATCTGCCACAAGTCTGCCGCCGGTGACATTGAGTATTTTTCAACGATTATTCGCGATATCAGCGATCGCAAAGCCGCCGAAATCAGCTTACAGGCCACCGCTGATCGCCAAGCCGTGCTCAACCAAATCACCACCGAAATTCGCAATTCGCTAGATCTAGATACCGTCATTGCCACCACCATCAAAGCCCTACACCAAGGGCTAAAGCTAGACTACTGCGGCTTTGCTTGGCTCAATACTCATCAAAGCAAGCTGACTTGGCAGGTGGTAAATGCTTTTGACACTAGCCTCAACGGCATTGATTTAGGGGCGCATCCAGCAGATCGACTAGGGCCAGATATCAGCCAGCTGGTCAACCAAACGATGACCAAAGTAGACGACGTTAGGCAGTGCCCTAACGCCGAGCATCAGGCTTTTTTAAATCGCTTAGGCATTCGCTCAGAAATTTTAATGCCCATTCCGGTCGAAACCGATCAGGTGGGGGTGATTATTTGCTATCGCCTTCAGCCGGTAGAACGCCCTGTCCATAGGTCTTCTAATGAGTCTCCTAATGAGTGGAAGGCTGGTGAAATCGAACTTTTGCAGGCTGTGATCAACCAGTTGGCCATAGCCATCACCCAAGCCAACCTCTATACCCAAAGCCACTGCCAGTCTCAAGCCCTCGCCCAAAGCCTAGATCAGCTCAGGCGCACCCAAGCTCAAATTATTCAGGCCGAAAAAATGTCTAGCCTCGGCCAAATGGTCGCAGGCGTTGCCCACGAAATCAACAACCCTGTGGGCTTCATTTACAGCAACTTAGAGCCCGCCCAAGAATACGCGCAAGGCTTACTCGAACTGGTTGATTTGTATCAACAGGCTTATCCAGACCCTAATCAGGCAATTTCTCACCACATTGACACTATCGATCTAGACTTTATTCGAGCCGATCTGCCTAGCCTGCTGAACTCTATGACTGTCGGCACCGAGCGCATTCGAGAAATTGTGCTGTCTCTGCGCAATTTTTCTCGATTGGATGAAGCCGCAACCAAAACCGTTGATCTTCACGAAGGCATCGACAGCACCTTAGTGATTTTGAGCAACCGGCTCAAGCTGACTAGAAGCCTGAAAACGATTGAGGTAATCAAACAATACGGCGATCTGCCGCCCGTCACCTGCTACCCCAGCCAGCTCAATCAGGTGTTTATGAATATCTTGATCAACGCGATTGATGTGTTAGAAGATCACCGTCAGCCACAAATTAGGGTGACGACTGAGCGGATGGGCGATCGCGCCATCATTCGCATTGGCGACAACGGTAGCGGCATTCCAGAAGAGATTCAGCCACGCATTCTCGATCCGTTTTTTACTACCAAGCCGGTGCCTTTGCCCACCGGCTT
>QBMP01000100.1:5993-13949 GCA_003242115.1 Phormidesmis priestleyi | reverse complement strand
TAGAGCAACGCGATCATCAATGCTGAGCTGCAAGTCGTGCGCAAAATCTGCATCGCCGTCCCGCAGTACCCGCCGCGCGGCAACATACGGCGTCACCCCGCCTTCTAGCTCTACCAGGCGAAACGGTGAAATACCTTCTCGATACTGCTCATTCGCCGCAAACGTCCAGCGACCTTCGGCGACGGCAATAAAGCGGTAGGGGCCAGTGCCCACTGGCTGCAAGTTCGCCGGAGCGCTGCGGGCATTGATGCCTTTGAATTGAGCAAAAATATGCTTGGGGATAATCATGCCGTTTTTGCCCGTAAACGGCAGCGCCCAAGACGGATTTGGCTGCTTAAAGGTAATTTTGACCGTGAGCGGATCGACTGCCTCTACTTTTTCGATGTCTTCGTAGTACTGTTCGGTGACGGCAGCTACGCTTGGATCGGAGACAAAGCTGTAGGTAAAGGCAACATCATCCGCTGTGAATGGCTGACCATCTGACCAGCGCACATTCGGCTTAAGCTTCCAGGTAACAGTGCGACCATCAGCCGAAACGCCGCCATTTTCGGGAGTTGGAATCAGCGCCGCCAGCACAGGCACCATTCGGCCATCAGCCTCATAGGTTGCGAGCGGTTCGTAGACAATCCGCGCCGCTTCAAAGTCTTGAAAGCCGTTGGCTAAGTGGGGGTTAAGCGTGGTGGGAATGCGGCTGTAGAGCAGCCTCAGTACTGACTCGTTGCGATCGCGCACTTCGCTAGAGTCATCTGCTGGCTTCGGCGCGGCTTCTGGCGTAGGCCGACAGCCCCAAAGCGATAGCCCTAGTAAAAAAAAGGCAATGAAGGTAAGTAGCGATCGCGAAGCCCGTGGCAGGCTTCGCCTTGAAAGCCGATCTGGTGAAGATACCCGTAAGCATCGAAGCGGAAAGAATAAAAAAATCATCACAGTCTCTGAGCAATATTCTCTGAATGGCCTTTCTGAATGGATTTTTCTGATTGGCCGTCAGCCTAGTACAGCATCAAAGCTTTAGAATTAATTGCCTGAGCCCTAAACGCTTTTGAGTGATAGCGAATTCTCCTAAAACTTTCCTGACGACGACTAAAAACAAAGTACTAATAAGTGGTAGATGCACCCTGATGTTTCCTCGGCGCTCGTTTTTAAAATGGAGCCCCGAGGATTTTTCTTGGTCGCCAATATTTTGCCAGTATTTTAAGCGTTAATTTAAGAGTTTTGTCCTGAAGCCACTGGTTAGCAAGGAATATTTAGGCGGTAGATGCACCCTAACTGTTCCCTATTGCTTCTTGAGCGCTAGGGAATTTTTTTTGGATGGCAGCAGCCTAATAACCTCAAAAAGCGGTGGATGCGATCGCGCTTCTAACCCTTAGGATTCACCACCAGAACTAGCTATCAGCCGTTTCCGAAGGTGCAGGTGTTTCGCTCTGGGTTTCAGGCGCTGTTTCAGTGGCCGATTCAGCCACTATTTCAGGAGTGGGTTCCTCAGGAGTCGCTTCAGCTACTATTTCAGGAGTGGATTCCTCAGGGGCCGATTCAGCCGCTTCAGTGACTTCGGTCGATCCAGCCACTTCAGCCGATTCAATGACTTCAGCCACTTCAACCACTTCGTCAGTAGCCTCATCCGCTGGCGGTTCCGGCACCTCTACAGGCGCTTCTACTTTTGCACTCGGCTTCGGGCCGCGCATAAGCGCTGGGTTAACTGGCGTTTTGGGGCCATCGTCATAGTCGCGGCCTTTGCCCTTCCCCCGTCCTTTGCTACGGCCTTTGTCTTGCCCGCCTTTGCCACCGCGATCGCCGTAGCTTGATCCACTGCCCGATTCACTGCCCGATTCACTGCGCCCTTCTTCTTCAGGGTTGCGATCGCCCTTCTTAACGGGACGAGGCACGTTGCTTGCCGCTGTTTGCTCTGGTTCAGCCTGTTTAGCAGCTTCGCGCTCACTCTTTTTGATAGGACGCTCCACCATTTATCTATCCGCCTGTACGTAAATTGCCAATCAATCGTATCACGCGCGATCAAGAGAAATGGCACCGCCGCCGCAGATGTCTAGTTAGGCGGCCAGCCGTCTTCACTCGCACTCAGCCCCGAATCGCTCAGTAAAGGCGTATCGCCCTCAGAAGCAGCGTCAATAGTTTTGCCCACCTCGCCATTATCTAGCACCACTTCGGGATCAAAATTTAGACCCAGCACATCGATTAGCGCATCTTCGTCAGAGTTCAGCTGATAAAACGGCACCATCAGGTTAGATAGCTTTGGCTCCAGTGCATTAACTACACCCAAAATCAAAAATGAAGAAGGGCGACGGCCTCCTTCTGGCGTGCGCACCGAGGTTGTCTTCATCTGAACTTCTAGCCAAGTGCGGTTGGCGCGAAAGTAATCCAACCACTTGTCTCGAATAACCGACGTAAAGTTCTCAAAAAAGGCCATTGTTCAACCAGTAAGGGATTGTGAGCAAATTAGCACCCTTCAGGCGTTATGACTAGCGCCAAAACTAGCGCCAAAAGTGCACCCGCTCGGAAATTTTTACGGCAATGCGCGCTTTTTGTCAACTTTTGTCAACTGAGAATAAACGCACGACCTTGAGTAAAGCGCCCAGAATTCATGCCAAAGACTTAAGACTTAGCGGGTTTAGTCTGCACAAAAAATGGGCTGCTCACTTCTAACTCACCCGTTGCAGTACTAGCCGTGAAATCTAGATCTACCCCAGCGAGATCTTTTCTGCGGGCTTGAAAATCGCTGACGGCTTTGTGAACGTTTGCCGCGATTGCCTGATGAGACTTGGTAACGATTGGGTCAGCTTCCAATAGCTGAAACTTGTAGTACAGCATCTGCGAAAAGTCGCTCAAGTCGCCGCTGAGCACTTCTGCCGGAGACAGATTGATCGGCCCAGTCCGGATAATTTGATCGATCGATTGCGGGCTTAAAATCGCCTGAAACTGCTGAATATACGACCAGGCAATTGAGCGAAGTTCTGACTGTATCGATCCGTTTTCTACGTAGCTAGCCACTCTTTGAGCTAGGGCGATCCATTCCGGGGCCACCCAGCGGCTAAGAGCCTTTTGCAAATCGAAGGCTTGGGCGACTTTATTAACGAGCGATCGCCCGCCTGATCGACTCAATGAACCGTCATTTAAAGTCGCTACGATCGTTTGCGTTAGGCTCACTATCTGAGGCAAATCCCAAGTCGCATAGTCAGGTGCGAACTGCTGCACATAGGCGCTCAGCACGTTGTTGACGGTGTTCTCTTGCTCCTTTAGCCACACGGCCACCTGCTCAGCCAGTATCTGAGCCGTTACCTCTACCAGTGAAGCCTCCATTCCCAGGCTGCTAAACGCGATCATCACCTCATCAATGAACCTTTCGAGCTGATCATTTGCGATCGCGACCGTAGGCAAATTCGCCACAATCGCACCCACCACTGCCCGCAGATCAACCTCAGCAGGCTGCCCAAAAGTCAGCACATAGGCCCGCAGCACATTCAAAACTTGCTTCAAAGTCTCAAATTTTGTCTTACGGGCAGCGGCACGATCCGCAGCGGCATCTGAAACATTGCTAGAAGCATGACTAGAAGAAGCGTCTGAAGTATCTGAAACATTCGTTGAAGGCACGGCATTTTGGGGCAGAAAAGGACTTTTCGTAGGGTTTTCAGCCGTCAGCGGCAGGGGCTCGGCGCGATTTCGCCGAATCAATCCCAGCAAACTTCTGAAAATCTTTTTTAGCATGGATCTTCCTCGCTCCACGAGAGCGACTAGCGGTAGAGCGGTCGTAACTGTAATAACCGGATAGTAACTTGAACTGGACAGTAACTCGTCTATGGCGCAGCCTGATCGGTTGACTAATGGGCCTAACTAACGGGTCTAACTAATGGGCCAGGGCATGACAAATCGCACTGCGAATTGTGGCTGCAACCGATTCGGCGAGGGTCTGATAGTCATAGCCACCTTCCAGGCCAAACAGTACGGGCGCATTGAGCTGCAAACACTGCTCTGTAAACCAGGCATAGTCTTCAGGATAAAGCGACATCGCCGCTAGCGGATCTGCCTGGTTGGCATCGTAGCCTGCACTCACAATCAGCAAATCAGCGCCGAATTCTGCTAAAAAGGGTAGCGCCCGCGCTGCCCAAAGCCGCTGGTAGTCATCAATTGTCGAACCCGGTGGCAGCGGCAAGTTAAGTACATTGTGATGCGCACCTGTTTCAGTTACTAAGCCGGTACCCGGATAGGCCGGTGACTGGTGAAATGAGCAGTAGGCAATGTCTGGCTGGTCAGCGATTAAAGCTTGGGTGCCGTTGCCGTGATGCACATCCCAGTCGAGAATGGCAACTCGCTGGATACCGACCTGGGTGAGGGCGTAGTGCGCTGAAATCGCGGCATTAGACAACAGGCAAAATCCCATAGCGCTGGAGCGCTCAGCATGGTGACCGGGCGGACGCACCAGCACAAAAGCCGTTTGGCCGCTAGCCGCTTGTGAATTTGATCGCGAATCAGATGACACATCTGACAGCACCCAATCCACCCCATCCAGCCAAGCCGCCACCGCCAGCAGAGCCACCTCGTAGCTATCAGGGCTTATCACCGTATCCGCATCCAAATAGCCGCCGCCTTTTGCTGCAAACGCCTTTAAAGCAGCCACGTAAGCAGCTTCATGAACTCGATGAATATCCGCTAAAACCTCCCGATTAGAAGGCTCAATCCAAATCAGTTTTTCGGCCCATTTTTCAGCCCCTTTCTCAGCCGATTGATCAGCTTGTTTTTCGGGCGATGGAGGCATCTGCAAAACCGCTGCCGAATCTTCTTTTGGCAATTCCTTTAGCAGTTCTTTTGGCAGCAATTGTTCAGACGCTTTTAGAGCCACGTTTTGAGCATTCTGCAAGTAATCAACAACCGCCACCAAACGACCCGCATTTTCTGGATGCCCAACACCCGTATCATGGCTCTCAAAAAAGTGACTGTAAAAAACGGGAAACCTATAGCTCATAGGGCTTTTAAAACGCTATAAAAGTACGGGCAAAAGTGCAGGCAGAGGACGATTAAGCATCGGATTAAAAGGTCAAAATATGATAGGATGTTGAGCGTAACTGTGGTTGTTTTCGGCGGGTTGTTTTAGCAGACTTATCGCTTGGCAATAGCCCAATTATTTTAGCTGTTTCTGCTAACCATTTTTCCCACGTCCAACCATCCTTCATTAATATCTACTTATTTAATCTCTAGGCTACTCTCAACCTATGCAAATAAGCTGCCTGAAACTATTAAAAGTTTGTTCATTTTTTTAGCGCTTCTCAATTTTATTCCAACATTCCAACGCCCCTTCAACACCGGCTAGCCAAACGCACAGCTAAGCAAACAGCTAAGCAAACAGCCAAACGTTACAGCTAAAACAGATTTGCTTAACCGCCTTACTTCTTCAAAATTTTCTGGAGCATCCTAGATGAGTAGTCCTCAAGAGCGCATCGTGCCGACAGATCTGCGCAACGAAATGTCACGGTCTTACCTTGAATACGCTATGAGCGTCATTGTAGGCCGCGCTTTGCCGGATGCGCGAGATGGCCTCAAGCCCGTGCACAGACGCATTCTTTACGCCATGCACGAACTCGGACTCACGGCTGATCGGCCTTTTCGCAAATGTGCCCGTGTGGTCGGTGAAGTGCTGGGTAAGTACCACCCTCACGGGGATACAGCGGTCTATGACGCTCTGGTGCGAATGGCTCAAGACTTTTCGATGCGCCATCCGCTGATCAACGGGCATGGTAACTTTGGCTCCGTTGACAACGATCCGCCAGCGGCGATGAGGTATACAGAATCACGGCTGCAAGCGCTCACAGGCGCGGCTTTGCTACAAGATATTGAAGCTGAAACCGTTGATTTTGCCGATAACTTTGACGGCTCTCAGCAAGAGCCAGTGGTGTTACCAGCGCGGATTCCGCAGCTTTTGATCAATGGCTCTTCGGGCATTGCGGTCGGGATGGCGACGAATATTCCGCCTCACAACCTGGGTGAAGTGATCAATGGCACCATCGCGCTAATTGATAACCCAGACCTCACTAGCCTTGAGCTGATGGCCTACATTCCGGGGCCAGATTTTCCAACCGGAGCGCAAATTATTGGCTCTCAGGGCATTCTTGACGCCTACACCACGGGCCGAGGCTCGGTGACCATGCGCGGTGTGGCCACGATTGAAACCCAAGAAAACAGAGGTAGACCGGATCGCGAAACGATCATCATCACCGAACTGCCCTACCAAACTAATAAAGCGGCGCTGATTGAAAAAATCGCTGACATGGTAAATGAGCGGCGGCTAGAAGGAATTTCGGATTTGCGCGATGAGAGCGATCGCGACGGCATGCGCATCGTTATCGAACTTAAGCGTGACGCCTACCCGCGTGTTGTGCTCAATAACCTCTACAAGCAAACGCCGTTGCAAAACAACTTTGGCGTTAACATGCTGGGCCTAGTCGATAGTGATCCGCAGCTGTTGACGCTGCGAGATTTTCTTCAGGTCTTTCTCGATTTTCGCATAGAAACTATCACGCGGCGTACCCGCTATCAGCTTCGCAAAGCCCAAGAGCGCGACCATTTATTGCAGGGCTACCTGATTGCGCTAGAAAACTTAGATGCCGTGATTGTGCTGATTCGCGGATCTGCCGATGCCGCCGCCGCCAAAACCGAACTGGTTGAATCTTACAGTTTCTCTGAAACGCAGGCCGATGCGATTTTGCAAATGCAGCTGCGCCGGTTGACCGCGTTAGAAGCTGAAAAAATTAATCAAGAGCACGAAGCGCTGATGGTTACGATCACCGATTTGGAAGATATTCTGGCCAATCGCGATCGCATCTTAACCATCATCAAAGAAGAAATCACCGCGATTCGCGATGCCCATGCCAACGAACGGCGCACGGTGCTAGAAGCCGACGAAAACGATCTGTCTGATATTTCGCTGATTGCCAACGAGCAGGTGGCCATCTTAGTGACCGAGCAGGGCTACATCAAGCGCATGTTGGTCGATACGTTTGAAGCCCAGAACCGGGCCACGCGCGGCAAGTCAGGCACCCGCATGAAAGACGATGACGGCATTGAGCACTTCATCACCTGCTGCAACCACAACCACGTTCTATTTTTTACCGATAGAGGCGTGGCCTATTCTCTGCGGGCCTATCAAATTCCAGAAAGCTCGCGCACGGCCAAGGGCTATCCGCTCGTGCAGATGCTGCCGATTCCCAAAGAAGAAAAAGTGACGTCAGTCGTCGGTGTCAGCGAATTTAGCGAAGACGAGTATCTGGTGATGCTGACTCAGGGCGGCTTTGTGAAAAAAACGGCGCTGTCGGCCTTCAGCCGCATTCGCACCAATGGCCTGATTGCAATTTCGTTAGAAACAGGCGACGAGCTGCGATGGGTGCGACTAGCTCGATCTGAAGACAGCATTTTAATCGGTTCTCAGCGCGGCATGACCATTCACTTTAGAACCGATCACGCGCAGCTACGACCTTTGGGGAGGCCGACTAAGGGCGTTAGAGCGATGTCACTGCGGGCGGGCGATCGCCTGATCAGCATGGACATCCTCTCCTCTCAAATTGTCGCTGCCCTCGAAGCGATGGCAACCGAAGCTGCTGAAGCCAACGAAGACAGCGACATCGAACCCATTGAAGGCGATCAGGGGCCTTGGGTGCTAGTCGTTTCGGCGGGCGGCTTGGGCAAGCGAGTGCCGGTTTCTAGCTTCCGGCTACAAAACCGCTCCGGTATGGGGCTAGTCGCGATGAAGTTCCGCAAAGCAAACGACGAGTTAGTCGCCTTGCGAATTGCGTCAGCCGACGATGAGCTAATGATCGTTACTCAGCGCGGGATCATGATGCGTCAGGCGATCAATGCAATTTCGGTGCAGTCGCGGATGGCGACCGGGGTGCAATTGCAGCGATTGGATAGTGACGATGCGATCGCTGCCGTTGCTTTAGTCCCTCACGTAGAAGAAGA
>QBMP01000100.1:2800-5983 GCA_003242115.1 Phormidesmis priestleyi | reverse complement strand
GAAGAAACTGATCTGCCGACTGAGGAGGAGGCCGAAGCGATCGCTGAAACGGTTGCAGAAACGCAGGTGATTACTACGCTAGAGGCAGAGACTGTCCAAGCGGAAGCCTCTAGCGAATTCGAGGATGAATCTGAAGATGAATCTGAGAGCGCATTCGAGGCCGAATCTGAGGAAGCTACCACCGCAGATGAAGCCACAGATGAAGCCACAGATGAAACCTCAGAAAATTGAGCATAAAAAGATTCTGCTCTTAACCTAAGCTGGCGCTAACCGAGCGCTAGCAAACTCTATAGCCGCTAGAAAACGCCAACCGTATCGCGTTTTCTAGCGGTTTTTTAGTGCCAATTATGCTGATCGCAATGGTCGCTATATCTCCAATGATTACGCCTTTAGGCACATTATCTCAAACCCTTATCCTCTGTATTGTAAGAATTGAAAATTAGCCCCATGCCGATTATTAGGTAGCCGTTAGAGAAAAAGCGTAACGGCAGCATTTTTAGCCTTTTACTGTCTCAATTTTTTACTGTCTCAATTTCTTCTAATTGGCAAACAAAACAGCAGACGTAGGATTTTTTTTGTAAAAATCCCGTCAATGCTCGTAGGTTTCTTCTGCGCATGGCATCAACGCTGTACCCTATCTCTAAACATCAGTAAATTTTGCTGAGTACTGAATCTCACTTTACCGCCAAAAATTTACTGCTGAAAATTCACACTTTTTTAGAATTATGATTCCTCTGATACCTTCCCTAAAACAGGGTGTTAGCCTGATTGGCCCTCGTTGGCCATCAGCGCTTGCTCAGACCACGACGACAGCGGATAGATCTTTTCAGCCTAGAGCCCTGATTGATGGAATCGGCTTTGGCATTGGCGAATTTTTGCCCAATTTGATTGGGGCCATTGCTATTTTGGTCGTCGGTTTTATCGTTGCTTATGTCGTTGCATTAGCCGTCAGAAAACTACTCAAAAAAACCAATTTAGATGATCGGTTGGCGGCTTCTGTCACGGGTCGGCAACCGCATGAAGTGCCAGCAGCCAAATGGATTAGCGATATTGTCTTTTGGATAATTGCCCTATTTGCAATCGTCGCTTTTTTACAGGCTCTAAATCTATCAACCGTTTCAGAACCGCTCAATAACCTGCTCACGACGATTCTGGAATATCTACCCCGAATCTTTAGTGCTGCTGCTTTGCTGGCGGTAGCTTGGGGAGTGGCCACAGTCGTCAGAGCGATTGTCAATAGAACCTTAGGAAGCCTGAATTTAGACGATCGGCTAGCCGAGAATACGGGCGTTGATCCCCGCCAAAGCTCCATCCATATTCATGAGACGCTGGGCAACGCTCTCTACTGGTTCATTTTTCTACTGTTTTTGCCGCCGATTTTAAATGCGCTTGCGTTTGACGGACTGCTCACTCCAATCGAAAATCTGATTGATCAGTTTTTAGCCGCGATTCCTCAAATTATTACGGCACTTTTAGTGCTGGCAGCAGGCTGGCTCTTGGCCAAAATCGCCCGAGGAATTGTTACCAACTTGCTGTCCGCGACCGGTATAGACAACCTGGGGAATCGCTTAGGGCTTTCTCGTAATGCGGCTCCTGGCACAGGACTTTCGCTTTCTGGACTAGCAGGCACGATTGTCTACGTGTTCATTCTGATTCCGTTTGCCATCGCCGCCCTCAACGAGCTAGACATTCAGGCGATTTCGGTGCCAGCCGTCAGTATGCTGAACCAAGTTCTGAACTTCATTCCGCTGCTGCTAGCCGCTGGCGTTGTCCTCACAGTGTTTTACTTCATCGGCAAATTTGTGGGTGATTTGGTCAGCAGCTTGCTGACCAGCGCGGGCTTTGATAACGTGCTCGATATTTTGGGCCTTCCCGACATTTCACCCCCGCCAGCGCCCGAAGCTTACTCGCCTCCGGTCATCGGTGACCCTTCTGAGTTCACAGTAATTCAGCCACCGACGCCTGTTAGCCAAGGCCAATCGCCCTCAGAGATTGTCGGGTTGATTACGCTAGTTGGCATCGTTCTGTTTGGCGCGGTTACAGCGACCGAAATTCTTCAGCTCGATCAGCTCACGCTAATTGTGCGGGCGGTCATGGAAATTGCCGCTCAGGTGCTAGTTGGTTTGGTGATTTTTGCAATTGGCCTCTATGTGGCTAACCTTGCCTTCCGCCTGATCAAGAGCAGCAGCAGCACTTCGTCAAATACCTTGGCCCAAGCCGCGCGGGTGGCTATTCTGGCATTTGTTGGCGCATTGGCCCTAGGTCAGATGGGCGTTGCGACAAGTATTGTGAACCTCGCGTTTGGCTTGCTGCTAGGCGCAGTTGCCGTGGCTATAGCAATCGCCTTCGGCTTAGGGGGCCGCGATGTGGCCAGTGAAGAGCTGAGAAATTGGATTAATCATCTGAAGCGCTAAGGCCATTAGCTGTTAAAGATTTGTTCAAGTCCCATTAAAGGCCCGCAGTTAGAGAATTGAGCGATCGCGATGATCGCCTCTCCGACGGCGGGCTTTGTCAGCTGTAATACTCACCTCGTTTTGAGTCACCCTATACAATGGTCTTAAAAAACAGCCGCAAATTTCTTGGGCGAACCCTGCATGAAAAGCGATGACCTTGCCAGATACATAGAAGCTACCGACGGTATTAGCAAGCCCTGGCTGCTCATTCAGCTTCGACTGGCCAAACTTAAAGAACGTCGCCACGAAATCAGCACCGAAGAATTCAACCGCCAAGTTGCCGAACTCCACGCAGAGCTGATGAAACTGGGCCAATGGTGGATCGGTCAAGAAAAAGACGTTTTTTGAAGCATTTACCCCCAAAAACCATGAGTAAAGCGCCCAGCAATTCCAAAACTCAATCAACTGCCAAAGCTGCGATCGCCAAATCCACAGCCGCCAAATCCACAGCGCCCTTACCCGATGAAGATAGCCCGAAAGCTTCGACTCATAGCGGCACTCAAGACTCTAAACTGAGCAATGTAACCTCAACTTCAAAATTAGCCGCTAGCGAACTTCATATCAGCGACAGTCAGTGGTACCTTAGCCGGGAGCTAAGCTGGCTAGAATTCAACCGCCGCGTCCTCCATGAAGCGCTTGACAAGCGGACACCGCTCTTGGAGCGACTCAAGTTTTTGGCCATTTTTTGCTCCAACCTCGACGAATATTTTATGGTGCGCGTCGCGGCCAC
>QBMP01000100.1:0-2790 GCA_003242115.1 Phormidesmis priestleyi | reverse complement strand
CCCCGGATGGTCGCACGCCTGCCGAACACTTGCAGGCTATTAGCCAGCGGCTGCAACCCATCGTCAGCCAAATGCACCAAGCTTTTCAAACCGAGCTGCGCCCCAAAATGCTAGCTGAAGGCATTTATCTGCTCGACTATACCGATCTCAATGCACCCCAGCGCGCCTACCTCGATCAGTACTTCAACGAACAGATATTTCCGGTACTCACGCCCTTGGCGGTCGATTCTGGTCATCCGTTTCCCTACATTTCTAATCTCAGCCTCAATCTAGCGGTCGAAATTCACGATCAAACTTCTTCTGAACCTCACTTTGCGCGGGTAAAAGTCCCCAAAGTGCTGCCACGATTTGTCCAGATGCCCGATAGCGTACAAATTTGCGAAGTGGGTAAGCCCTGCTACTGGACAGCGGTGCCGATGGAACAGGTAATCGCCCATAATATTGCCGCGCTGTTTCCTGGCATGAGCGTTCAAGAGTGCTACACCTTCCGCATTACCCGCAACGCCGATCTGTCGGTAGAAGAAGACGAAGCCGACGATTTGATGCTGGCCATTGAGCAAGAATTGCGCAAACGCAGGCTAGGTGGGTCAGTCGTGCGCATGGAGGTAGAGGCGGGTATGCCTGTCGCCATGCGGATGACGCTGATGAATGAGCTAAAAATTCAAGAAGAAGATATCTATGAAATTGACGGCCCGATTGGCTTAACCGATCTGATGGGGTTAATGAGTTTGCCGGTTTCTGAGCTTAAAGATCCGTCATGGCAACCGGTAACGCCCGCCTCTTGGAAAGCCATTCAACATGCCGAAGGTGAGGATGTATTTTCATTGATTCGGCGGCGCGATCGCCTCGTCCATCACCCCTACCAATCCTTCTCTGGCACAGTCCAGACCTTCATTACGCAGGCCGCTAACGATCCAGGCGTACTGGCCATAAAGATGACTTTGTACCGCACCTCCGGCGACTCGCCGATTGTCAATGCGCTGATTAACGCCGCTGAAAACGGCAAACAGGTGGTCGCGCTCGTGGAGCTAAAAGCTCGCTTCGATGAAGAAAACAACATCAACTGGGCCCGCACCCTAGAGCGATCAGGCGTTCATGTCGTATACGGTTTAGTCGGGCTAAAAACGCATACCAAAGTAGCCTTAGTCGTTCGCCGCGAAAAAGACACGATTCGCCGCTACGTGCATATCGGTACCGGCAACTACAATCCCAAAACCGCTAAGCTCTACACCGACTTAGGGCTGCTGAGCTGCCGCGCTGAGCTAGGCACCGATCTGACAGATTTATTTAACTATCTGACCGGCTACTCGCGGCAGCAGTCTTACCAAAAGCTGTTGATTGCCCCAGTCAACTTGCGCAATCAGATGACGCAGATGATCCAGCAGGAGGTCAAGTTCGCCAAAAACGGCAAACTTGGTCGAATTACAGTAAAAATGAATGCGCTTGTCGATCCAGCGATGATTGCCGAACTCTATAAAGCCTCACAGGCTGGCGTAGAGATTGAGCTGATTATTCGCGGAATTTGCTGCTTGCGCCCCGGTATTGCGGGCATCAGCGAAAATATTCGAGTGATTAGCATAATTGGTCGCTTTTTAGAGCACTCACGCATTTTTCACTTTCATAACGATGGCAGCGATCGCTACTACATCGGTTCCGCCGACTGGATGCCTCGCAACTTAGATCGCCGTGTAGAAGCCATCGTGCCCATCGAAGAGCCCTCACTGCAAGCAGAACTCGCAGAGATTATGAAAATTTGCCTGGAAGACAACCGTCAGGCTTGGGATATGCAGCCTGACGGTACTTATGTGCTGCGCCACCGGCAAAAAGGAGAAGCCAACCGCAGCACTCACGAAATGCTGATGAAGAAAACCCTCACCCAGGCATAGCATCTGAGTTGGAGCGGCTGAGTTGAAGCGACTGAGTTGGAGCCGCTGAGTTAAAGATGGCTGAATTGGAAACAGCTAACCCCTATTCAAACTTCTCAAGCTGCTCTAGCTTAAGCCACATATTAGGGGTTGGCACCCGACCAAACTTCACCAAACCATAGTCATCACGAACGTCCAAGATTTCGCCTCTCGTTTCAAACACGTATTTGGAGAGGCGGCGATCGCTCGCTTTGGCTTCCACACTACCTTCAAACTTTTCACGCACTAAGCGCACAAAATCCCCTTTCTTTACCGGCATAGCATTCTCAAGCATTGAACAACGGTTACTGCGCCTTATTGTAGCGTTCTAGCCGATGCATCTAAACGCCCAATACGATCATTGTGCTCACTGCAATTTATCGCTGGCAGCGAGGACAATAATGCGCTGAGCGTCCTGCCAATACCAATCGCACAATTTCACTGCCACAGGTTCGGCAAGGCTCACCCTCCCGGCCATACACCCAGGCCACGCCGCCATAGTTGCCATTCGTACCGTGAATATCACGAAAATCGCTAAACGTCGTCCCGCCAGATTCAATGCTAGTTGTTAGCACCTGCACAATCGCTGTATGCAGCCGAGCAATCCGCTTGGAGCCAAGGCGATTGCACCCCACCCCAGGCCGAATCCCACTGACAAACAGCGCTTCATTCGCATAGATATTGCCTACCCCAGCCACTAGCCGCTGATCGAGCAGCGCATTTTTGATCGGGCGCTGCCGCCCCTTCAGCGCCGCTGCCAAATACGCCACCGAAAAATCATCCGAAAACGGCTCCGGCCCCAGCTTTTGCAGCCCCGTCATCACCGCTTCTACAGGCTGCTGGGGCGGCACCCACCACAGTCGCCCAAAGGTGCGCTGATCTACAT